>JAYVYD010000425.1:0-7439 GCA_043784605.1 Myxococcales bacterium
TTTTTGTAATCACTCAGACAGAGACCAGAGAAGAACGTCGCTTCGCTCCGATCACCTTGCCCCGAACTCACTGATCACGATGCCGCGTTTTGTCTGATCACGATGCCCGCAATGCGCAATGTGGTTCTGGACGACGTCGCGAATGGCACCGGTCTCTTCGTACAGACGTCCGCGCCCCTCAACGCCGAACTCCTCGGCCATCACGATCTGCACGCTCTCGACGAAGTTGCGGTTCCAAATCGGCTCGAGAAACGAGTTGCTGAAGCGGAAGTAGAGCAGATTCTGCACTGGCTCTTTTCCGAGGTAGTGATCGATGCGAAACACAGCCGATTCGGGGAAGACAGCCAAGAGCGAGCGGTTGAGCGCCTGCGCCTATGCGAGATCGCGGCCGAAGGGCTTCTCCGCCACGACGCGCCCGCCCCTCGCACACCCAGCGGCCGAGCTGCTCGACCACAGTCGCAAACAGACTGGGGGGAATAGCGAGATAGTGCAGCGGCCGCTCTGCCGCTCCGAGCGCAATGCGCAAGAGGTCAAACGTCGATGGATCTTGGTAGTCGCCGTCGACATAGCGAAGCAACGACAAGAGCTTGTCAAAAGCGGCGCTGTCGACGCCGCCATGGCTCTCGAGGCTTTCTCTTGCGCGTGCTTTCAATTGGTCGAGATTCCAGCTCGCTTTTGCGACCCCAATGATGGGCACGTTCAGATGTCCGCGCTTCACCATCGCCTGAAGCGCCGGGAACACTTTCTTGTGCGCCAGATCTCCAGTGGCACCAAAGAAGACCAGGGCATCGCACGGAGTCGGCATCATCGCCGTTGCGCGCGACCACTCTCCGGCCGGCCCTCGTGCACGGCAAGGAGGTCGTGCATGTCGTTGGCGTGCTCCTCTTCCATCGCAAGGATGCCTTCGAGCATTCGTCGGGTCGTCGGGTCTCGGTCTCCGAAGAAGCGCACCATGTCTCGGTAGACCTCGACTGCGATTCGCTCGGCGACCAAATCTTCCTTGATCATCTCCACGAGGTTATTCCCCTGGCGGTACTCGGTGGCGCTGCGGGCAATGAGGGTCGCGGGGTTTAGATTCGGCTTGCCGCCAAGCTGAACGATACGCTCAGCGAGGAGGTCGGCGTGCGCTTGCTCCTCACCAGCGTGCTGTAGAAACTCAGCCTTGATGGCTCTGCTATCCAGACCTTGGACCGCAAAATAGTGAAACTTGTATCGTAGAACGCAAACGATCTCGGTCGCGAGCGCATCGTTGAGAAGATCTATGGTCTTACCAACATCGCCTCCGTAGTTCGACGTCATGGCCCCCTCATTGAGGTTGGCCCGCGCCTAATTTCGAAGCTCCGCTACGTTGCGAGCGCCCGCGCGGCTTGAGTTCGTCATGGGTTTCTCGTTCTCCGAATGGCTGACCGACAGCCTTGCGGACGATGTGCACATGGTGCGCCGCGCCCGTGCTCTTCAGTAGGCGCGACGAGAGCGCGCAAACTCACCCATGTGAGGCGTTCTTGCTCACGAGTTCTAAGCGCTGTGGCGCTTAATTAAAGCCTCGTTCGCTGACGCGCTCAAGTCCGTGGCGACTAGGACTCTTTTCATTTTATCTCCTGCATGCCCCTGCATCGTCATGCGTCCTTCTCCTCGTCCACCTTCGCGCTCCGAAGACGAAGCGCATTGCCGATGACCGATACGGAGCTGAGACTCATCGCCGCCGCGGCGAGCATTGGGCTGAGCCTGATGCCGAACGCCGGGTAGAGAACCCCAGCGGCAATGGGTACGCCCATGATGTTGTAGATGAACGCGAAGAACAGGCTCTGTTTGATATTTCGGATGGTCGCGCGACTGAGTCGGCGTGCGCGCGCAATGCCTATGAGGTCACCCTTCACGAGGGTGACACCTGCGCTCTTCATCGCCACGTCCGTTCCGGTTCCCATGGCTATGCCGACCTGCGCCTGAGCGAGCGCGGGCGCGTCGTTGACACCGTCGCCGGCCATGGCAACGACGCGACCTTCGGTTTGCAGACGCTTGATGGCCGCAACCTTCTGATCGGGGAGCACCTCCGCGATGCACTCGTCGATATTGAGCTTCTTCGCGACTGCGGCCGCCGTCGTCTTGGCGTCGCCGGTCAGCATGACGATGCGAATACCTTCGTCGTGAAGCTCTCGAATTGCGATTGCAGTCGTGTCTTTGATGGGATCGGCAACGCCGATGATGCCAGCGATCTTGCCATCAACAGCCACGAACATGACCGTTTGACCGTCGGCCCGCATCGACTCTGCGCGCGGCCCAAGCTTGTCTGTTGAGATGTGCAGATCGTTCAGCAACTTCGCGTTGCCGAGCGCCACGTGGTGACCGTCGATCGTCCCCGTCACCCCTTTACCCGTCGTCGACGCAAACCCAATCACTTTCACGAGTGCAATCCCGCGTGTCTTCGCACCTTCGACAATCGCCGCAGCGAGCGGATGCTCACTTCCTTGCTCGAGGCTAGCTGCAAGCTTGACGACCACAGTCTCGTCTTCACCGTCGACGGTCGCGACAGAGACGACCTTGGGTTTGCCCTCCGTCAGGGTGCCAGTCTTGTCGACGACGAGCGTGTCGACCTTCCGCATGACCTCGATCGCCTCGGCGTTTTTGAAGAGGACGCCAACCGCAGCACCTTTGCCCGTGGCCACCATGATCGACATCGGCGTTGCGAGGCCGAGCGCGCAGGGGCAGGCGATTATCAGTACAGCGACGGCGTTGACGATCGCGTGTGCCATCCGCGGTTCGGGGCCGAACACGCCCCACACGATGAGCGTCAGTACGGCGAGCGCGATCACCACCGGAACGAAATACCCAGCGACCACATCTGCGAGTTTCTGAATCGGAGCGCGACTTCGTTGAGCCTCGCCCACCATTCGAACGATCTGAGCCAACAGCGTCCCTGAGCCGATGCGCTCGGTGCGCATCACCATCGAGCCTGTGCCGTTCAAGGTGGCGCCGATGAGCGGGTCGCCATGCTGCTTTTCGACCGGGATGGATTCACCGGTGATCATGGACTCGTCTACGGAGCTCGTGCCCTCCAGAACTACGCCGTCGATCGGAACCTTCTCGCCCGGACGCACTCGAACCCGATCGCCGACGGCGAGCAAATCCAACGCCACGTCTTCCTCAACACCGTCCTTGCGGATGCGACGCGCCGTCTTTGGCGCAAGGTGGAGGAGCGCACGAATGGCAGCGTTCGTTTCGCTCCGCGCCCCGAGCTCGAGGATTTGTCCGAGCAACACCAACGCAACGATCACCGCAGCAGCCTCGAAGTAGACGGCCACACCACCCTCTCCACGAAACGAAGCAGGGAAGATCGAGGGCACGAAGAGCGCGACGACGCTGTAGCCGTAGGAGACGCCTATCCCGAGACCAAACAGCGTGAACATGTTGAGGCTGCGGTTCATTAGCGACTGCCAGGCGCGCACGAAGAACGGCCACGCTCCCCACAGCACGACCGGAGTCGCGAGACCGAACTCGACCCAGGCAATCGTACGCGCTCCAACCGCATGATGCAGCGGCATGCCTGGAAGCAGTTCGGACATCCCCATCAAGAACACGATGCTCGCGGGCCCGATGCACAAGAAGAATCGTCGCCGCATATCCGCGAGCTCGGTGTTGGGTGTCTCCTCGGCTGTGACGACACGCCGTTCGAGGGTCATCCCGCATATCGGACAGGAACCGGCGGCGGCGCGAACGATCTGCGCGTGCATCGGACAGACGTATTCGCCCGTCGCCGGTGACGGAGTCACCGCAGCGTGCGGAGACGCTCTGTTGGCCGAAGGTTCGTCACGCGCAGCGTCTTTGGCTTCGACACTGATTGGAGGCGCGGTCTTCGGCTTTGTCGCGTTGGAGTTTGGCGGGTGCGCTTGCATTTATTCCTTAGCATTCTCGTTTGGTACGCAGTGACCATCCACACCGAGCGATTGCAAATGATCTCGACGCCGCTAGCGGCCCGTCAGAAGATCAGCGCCACCAAATCCCAAAACACGCCCAGAACACGGCGATGAAAAGAATCATCCACACGAAGTCGCCGCCCCAACCCCAAGCGTAGTGGTCAAACGTTGCGCTTGGTCCGGCAGTCTCCGCACGCTGCCCACGGCGTCGCTGGATATACCGGGGGTATGGTGCACCCCAGCCTCGGTAGCCCCAGCCGTAACCGATCGGGGGCACCAGAAACAGCAGCATGAAGACCATCCACAACCACCAGGAGTTCATCATCAGAGTCTCGCTTTCGTCGTTGTACCCCTACGCAAGAATCAAACCTCTGCACTGCCGTGATGGCATCTGCGGACAAATGGCGTGCGCGCGCACTTTCCGTTCGAGTACGACGCCGAAGGTCGTCGGCACAAACCGCCGATGGTGAGTCGGTTCATAGGCGGCGATCCCGACGATCGACGGTCCTCTATGACGCTCGAGGAGTATCGCGTGCCGTGCGGCTACACGGGCGGAACGAGGATCGGTCCTTCGGCGACTTCACCGGTCTCGTTTGACACGCCCGCAGCGCCTGCAGAGTACAAGCCCTTTTTGGCGGTCGGATGCTCGAGGTTGGGAGCACCGAGCTCCCCCTCCGATACGCCGATCTCCTTGTCCAGTCTGCGCTCGTTGAGACTCTTTGCGGCATCACTGGCAGCGACGCCCTCCGTGGCGAGCGCGCCAACCGCACCACCGGCAATCGCTCCGATGACTGCCCCTACTGGGCCGCCTATCGCTCCCACCATTGCGCCAGCGGCCGCAGCACCGGCGGCTGCTGCAAGATCGCGCTCTACACGCTTCATTCCGCTCCGAGATTTAATTGTCTTCATGCACCTTTCAGTGCATTCGTCGTGCCGCCCTCCTACGGTTTCCGCCGCTCTAACTCGTCCGCCAGCGCCTCGCGATCAGAGGCGTTCTGAGTGAGCAAGCCGCCGACGGCCGCGCCCACTGCAGCGCCGAAGAACGCACCTGCCACGGCCCCAGCTGGCCCTGCAAGGGTACCAACGGTGCTTCCGGCGATTGCGCCAACAACACTGCCCGCGCCCTCCCGTTCGCGACGATGCCGCGCGACTTCCTGCTCCGCGGCAGTCTTGAGCGTCCGCTTTCGCTTCCTCTTGCCCGATGGAAGGGTTGGCTGACTTCGCTCGCGCTCCGTTGTCGCTACCGCGTCGGGCGCTCCGTCGAGAACATGCTTCGGCGCTTCCATCACTTCTCCTTCGAGTGCTTCTTGTTCATCGATCACACTGGTCACGCGTGATGATGTTTGCGGGGCGCGGTCCTTCGTAGCGCGGCTGCAACCCGTGATTGTCGCTTGGACCTCCACCTCCGCCGACATCCTCAATGAGGGCGCTCCTGTTGCCGGCGCCGTTCGTCGATTCTCCGTCGCTCGTACTCGCAGGTGAGGCGGATTGTTGGCCGTGCGTCGTTCGCGACGCGTGAGTGAGCTGTGGGGTCTAGGACGTGAGACCACCCATTTGCGCGGCGCTGCTTGCGCCCTGCTTTGCGCACGCGCGCGCGGCCGTTGCGGCGAACGCGAGGATGACTACGAGAGACTTCCGATTCATGGTTGGCTCCTTGTGCCTTGCTGGATGGAGTGCACTCGGCATGCCACCAGAGAATGCGTTGCACGTTCGTCATGCAGGGACGCCACACTGCGGCTGCAGCGTGCTCGCCACCGCCGCGGCGACCAAGCGAAGAGTTCGGTCGCTACTCACCTAAAGGACGATCAGTTGCACTCGAGCGCGCCTTCGGGCTCACCAACTCGGTCACTCGCAGCCGCAATTTCTCGAGCTGCTCATAGTTCACCCTTAGCTCGGCGTGGACTGTGTGCTCGTCGGTGTGGACGAGTTCCTTCAACATATCGCCGGCGCGGCGGGTCAGTGCCTGCTCGAGCATCCGCGCCTCCGCCTCTGTAAGCTCTAGAACGATCATGGCAGTCGTGCTCCTTTGAATCGGAACGTTCGTGCAGACAGGATGCCAACGAATGCCGTGCCCAGCAGTAATGACGTGGCTGGGCATGACTCGTGCTGTGTCGCAGACTCGACTATCGACAACCATCGCGAAGGTCATCGAAGCACGCTTCGATGATGAGAGGACGCTGGTCCATGGAAGCAAGCATGTCGACGCGAGGAAGAGCGCACTGCTCACGCGCCTTGCGGATGAGCGCCGACGCTTCTCCGAAGAGTTAGAACGTCTGACCGGTCCGATCGACCGTGGACTCTGGGATCCTGGGGTGGGCTCGCCTGGGAACTGAGCGACAATCTCCGAGCGCGCGTGCTGGGGCGCAGCACCGAGGCCGTGGCCGCATGTCGGCGCTCTCAGCACCGGACGGAAGCTCGCTACGCAAAGGCCCTCGAGCTGCCATTGCCCACCGCGCTCCACGCCGCTCTCGTCGCCCAGCACAGCCGCGTGCATCATGCGGCGCGTGAGCTCGCCGAGATCGCGCGGTGACTCGAGCACGCGAGCCCGCGCCGCGCGCCCATGAGTTGAACCGGTCTGTCGTCGATACGACGCGGCCAGGTGTGACTACGAACGGACGCGGCTCGGCGATGCGGCCGAGTCGTATCGGAATGACACGGTGTGGCCGCCGCACTCTGGTCGCGCGCATTGTCGCAGCAGGAAACCCAAGTTGTCTGGTTGACAGCCCGGAGGCACGCACGTCGGCAGAAGCCGACGCACGAAACACACTTGGTGCGTGGAATGTTCGTGACGAGGTGCTCGTACAGCCTGGTGGAAGACCGACGGATGCCGACCTCGAACGTGCCGCCAAACGCGCGCTTGCAGAGGACGCGTTCCTGTCCGATCCAAAGTCGATCGAAGTTTCGGCGGTGCGGGGAACAATCTCACTCAAGGGAACCCTTCCCTCCGCTTCGGAGCGCTTCGAGGTCGCCGGCGATATCGCGAAGCTGCCCGGCGTCGTTGCGATCGATGATCGTCTGACGGTGCGTCGGCCGATCGACGCGATCAAAGCGAGCATCGAGGCACGCATATTCTGGGATCCGATGGTGCAGCGCGATCGCGTGACGGTGACCGTGGCTCCCGGTGGAATCGCGACGCTCAGCGGAACACTCGATTCTTGGGGGGAAGTCAGAGCGGCGTCCGATGATGCACTCAAAGGCGGGGCGATGAAGGTCGTCAACGTTCTCAAACTCAAAAAGCACCCCGAGTTCTCCGCTCCCTCGACTCCATGAATTCAAACGAATGATGGGTAACGAGAAAGGTAGAGCGAGATGCTAGAGACAATCACTGATCTTCCGAAAGGGATCGAAGGCGTGAAGGCTGTGGGCGAGGTGTCCAAGGAGGGCTATGGCCTCCGGTCAATATTATCTTGCTATCTTGATCGCCGCATGATCTAGCGTATCTGTGCGGCGCGATACTGAGAGTGAGGAGGTCATTGTTGCAAAGTACGCAGCGATCTCGGGCGTCCTCGACGAGCGGTCGCGGCGAGT
>JAYVYD010000426.1:0-3006 GCA_043784605.1 Myxococcales bacterium
CGCCAGTACCCAGACCAAGGCGATAAATTTCTTCATGATGCGAGATCCGTCATTGTTGGGTCCCTGCTCCGACGAAGTCGGCCCGCAGGGCGGCGAACGAGTCACCGGCCGTCCGGCGCGATTGGTCTGACGGGCAACAGTCCCCTGCCGCCGTCGGGGCGCGAGAGTGCGCACGCCCCGACGAGAGCGAGTGCGACAGTGCGACGGCGACTGGTTCGCGCGGCGCTCATTGCGATCACTTGGGGAGGAGGACGGTGTCGATCACGTGGATGACGCCGTTCGAGCATGCAATGTCGGTCTTGACGACCTTCGCGTTGTTCACCATGACGCCCCCGGCGTCATGCGAGACCTTGAGCTCCGTGCCCTGCACGGTCTTGGCCGTGCTCAACTTGACGACCTGCTCCGACCCGACGCGGCCTGGGACCACGTGGTAGGTGAGGATGGCCTGCAGCTTCGACTTGTTCTCTGCCTTCAACAGGCTGTCGAGCGTGCCGGGGGGAAGCTTGGCAAACGCCTCGTCGGTCGGGGCGAAAACCGTGAACGGTCCAGGTCCCTTCAACGTGTCGACGAGATCCGCGGCCTTGAGCGCGGCCGCCAAGGTCTTGAACGAGCCCGCCGCGACCGCGGTGTCGACGATGTCGGACTTCGCTTCGGTGCTTGCCGCCGTGCTCGTTGCGGGCGTTGCGGGCTCAGGCGTCGCCGCGCCACCGCAAGCAACGACGACGAGAGAGAGGATAAGAGACGAGAGCATGGGAACGAGTTTCATAGGAAGCCTCCTGGCTGATGATTTGGGTTGTTTAGGCTGCGTCTAATTCGTGTCAATCGAGCTGGCTGTCAACGATGTGTTGAATAGCAGCCAAATATCGAAGTTGTACGGATCGCGCACGCACTCGTCGATCTGCTTCTCGGCTTCGCCCTTGACGATGACATGGCGCTCATGGAGCTTGTCCACCAGCTGATCCTTCTTCCCTCCGACGGCGCTGAGATTGTTGTCGGTGAGCTTTCCCCACTTGGACTTGAGATGTCCCGAGATCTGACTTCACTGCCCTTCGACTTGAGTCCAGCTCATTGCTTCTCCTCGAGTGATTCTCGGCGCCAACAAGGACCCTTCATTGCTTCCACTTCGAGCGCGACACGTTCGCTCTGCACGTCGCGCGCCGCAGGGCCAAAGAGCGAGCGCCACGCAGAGCTATTCGCTCGGCGCTCGCGATCTCTCAGGGAGATGGTCACGTATGGTGGGCATTTTCGCCTGCAGAGACACATTTGCGTCGCGCGGCGAACTGGTCGCGCGGCGAACTGCAGGTGGGGAGGCCGCCTGCGGCGCGCCGGCTCCGAAGTTGCAACGGCGTCTTCCGTTCGGCGATTTTTTCGGCCGAAGCGCAAACCATGCACGTTCCTAGGTTGACGCGGAGGACCACATGAAAGCACTCGTCACAGGGGCGACCGGACTCATCGGCGGGCACCTCATCGCCAGACTCACGGACCCTCGCGTCCTCGCTCGCGATCCCGAGAGGGCGCGGCGCGCGCTTGGCATCACGGACGCGTTCGCGTGGGATGCCGCACAAGCGGTACCCGACGGGGCGCTCGATGGCGTCGACGCCGTTTTCCACCTCGCTGGGGAACCGATTGCTGGAGGACGACTCACCGCGGCGAGGAAACAACTCGTCAGGGACAGTCGTGTCCTGGGGACCCGACGCATGGTGGCCGCGATCCGTAGTGCGCGCCGGCGACCGCAGGTGCTCGTGTGCGCGTCGGCCATCGGGTTCTACGGCTCTCGGGGAGACGAGGTGTTGACCGAGGAGAGCGGCCAGGGCCCCGGGTTTCTCGCGGAGATCTGCCAAGAATGGGAACGAGAGGCGCACGCCGCGAGCACGCTCGGTGTGCGCGTCGTGTGCGCGCGACTGGGTATCGTCCTCGCACGTGAGGGGGGCGCGCTCGCATCGATGCGCCCAGCGTTCCGGCTTGGCTTGGGGGGGACGTTGGGCGCCGGGCAGCAGTGGATGAGCTTCATCCACGTCGATGACGCCGTCGGCCTTTTTCTCCACGCAGCCGAGCAAGCCAGCGTCGAGGGGCCGCTCAACTTGACCGCGCCCCACCCCGCAAGGAACCGCGATTTCACCCGCGCGCTGGGCCGAGCGATGCATCGCCCAACTTGGATGCGTGTCCCCGCTGCCGCGCTGCGCCTTGCTCTGGGTGACATGGCGGACGTCGTGATGGCGTCCCAGCGTGTGATGCCGGCGAAGGCCGTTGCTTCGGGCTACCGGTTTCGCTTCGAGGCTATCCAAGAGGCGCTTCGCAATATCTTCCACCCAGCTGGCGCCGGAGTCCGACCCGATGCGGTGCACGCATGATGCGGGTGCTCGATCTTCGCCGATGCCGCGAACCCCGAGCGACTGACGCCAAGCTCGTTGCGATTCGAGATCACGAGCGCGCTCCCGATCGACATGCGCGCCGGGGCGCTGATCGACTACGACATCGCGCTGTTCGGTGTCGGCCTCCACTGGCGCACGCTCATCGAGATCTTCGAGCTGAGGCGCGCTTCGTCGACGTCCAGCTCAAGGGCCCGTAGCGTGTGGCGACACACCCATGAGTTCATCGACGCGTCGGGCGGGAGTTGAGCGGTCGTGGCAAGGCAGCGCGGGCATGCGAGCCCGACCCGGTACGCCATCGGCAAGGACTGTGTCTCTACTGCCATCGAGTCTCAAGAGTACAGGGCCATCTACTTCTCGCGTTCAACGCGCCTCCGCGGTCTCGCACGCTCGGCGCGTCACGTCGTGCCGAAATGCGAAGAGTCGCTCGAGTTGGTGCCGCGCGAAGGCGCCGCCGAAGACCCGGCCGAGCCTGCCCAGCGGGAGCTCGTAGTCGATGTCGTCCGTCAGGGTGCTCTGGTGGGGGCCGCGGGGCGTCACGGTGTGCTTGTGCAGCCAGCGCGCGAAGGGCCCCTTGGTCATCGTATCGGCGAACATTCGTCCCGGCTCGTAGGCGACGTGCTCGGCCTCGATCGTC
>JAYVYD010000427.1:0-9650 GCA_043784605.1 Myxococcales bacterium
TCGCCGCCTTCGGCGAACGACAACAACTGAGCCGATTGGCAACGCCCGCAACAACTTGTCGCCGCCTTCGGCGAACGACAACAACTGAGCCGATTGGCATCGCCCGCAACAAATGTTGCTCCGACCCCGACACCTCCCCGTACCTCGCGGCGTAGTCAACCCCGGATCCCCGGAGGTTGAACGATGTCCTGGTCGAAACATTTGCCGTTGAGCGCGTTTCTGCTGGCGTGCAGCTCGCCTGTCACCATGGCCACCGCGCCGCCGCCGAGCCTTGCCGCCAACGCGCAGACGCCTCCACAGTCCGGTCCCGAGGTCGAGGCTTGGCTTGCACAAGGGTCCTACAAACAATGGCACTGCGAGGCAGCGGTGCACACCGGCCGCACGCCGTCACCTCACGGTATGAATCGCATTTGCTCCAATGACGCGACCAGTTCGTTCAAGGGAGCCGGCGAGCGCCCCGTGGGCAGTGCGGGTGTCAAAGAACTCTATGACGACACTGGTAAGACGATCGTCGGATATGCGACCTACGTGAAGACGAGCGCCGCGAGCGCAGACGGCGTCAATTGGTACTGGTACGAGCGCGTCCCACTATCGAGCATGGCCCCCCATGACAAGGATGGAATCGTCGCGAACGGGTTCGGCAATGCAGGACCCGCGAAGGGCATCTGCGTGGGTTGTCATAGCGCTGCGGGTTCTGACAGCGCGCATGTTCCGCGTCCAGGGTCCTCCGACGAGGTCTACACCCAGGTAAACTAACGCGTAGCTCGAGCGGTCAGGGCGGTGCGAATAGTTTGGCGGGGTCGCTGAACTCGGTCGCCATGTTGTCGTCTGTGACGACCGTCGCGTTCTGTGTGCGCGCGAGGATGCTCTCGCGCTGCTCGGCGCCGTTCTCGCCCTCGTGGTCCGACATCGCCACGAGCTGGTCTACCAACTTGGGGCCCTCGGGGACCGTGAGATCGATCGCGGGCACGCCTTCGATGCGATAGCCCTCCAAGATCTGCCTGAATCTAGCCTTGTCGAACGAAAACGGTGAGTCGCTCACGGCGACGAAATGACGAAGCGCATCCCGTACGGGAACGTGACCATCGCGGTCTTCTCCACGTCTGGGCTCCACCTGGCGTTGAAGTAGAAGAGCCCGCCAGACGATAGGTGCGCGCGCGCCATTTTCATGAACTCGACGCTCAGCAGGTTGGTCAGGTGCGCGCGCCAGTGGCAGGTCGTGTTCATGACGATCACGCCGAACCTCCGATCGGGGTGCCGCATCAACCAACGTCGGCCGTCGTCGATCTCGATCGTGACCTTTGGGCTCTTCAAGACGGGGGCGACATCGGGGTGCCGGGCGATGAGATCGAGGTAGCCGGGGTTGATCTCGATGACCGTCAGGTGCTGGACTTGCGCGTCGTTGGCGATCACCTCGGCCCACGAGCCGGACGCGAGGCCGATCATCAAGAGCTCCTTGGGAGCCTCATGCATCGCGCCGATGGCGAAGGCTCGGACGATGCCGTTGCGATCGTGCATGATCGAGGTGTTGAGACGACCGTCGTATGCACCACCGCCGAAGACCGTTCCGGCGTTCGTTACGGTCATGACGCCGCTCTTGTTCTCGATGATCTGCGCGAAGGGCTTGCCGTCCCAGGTGTCCATGAATTGCAGGCGTTCATAGAGTTCATCGTATGCGTGCGGTGCAACGAGGATGATGCCCACGAGCACGAGCGCCGACGTGCCGACGGCGCGAAGTCGTTGTGGGCCGACCGAGCCTGCGATGAACAACGCCGAGCCGACGAGGGCGCCGAGCACCGCAAGCACGAGGCACGTGCGTGCGAGGCTCATCGAGTCCATGAAGACGAAGCCAGTGAGCAGGCTGCCGAGCGTCGACCCGATGATGTTTGCAAAGTACACGTAGGACAGGCGCTGCCCAGCGGCGTCATCGGGCGCGATCGCGAAGTGGCAGAGGAGTGGCAGGACGGCTCCCATCATCGCCGCCGAGACGACGACGAGTATGAACGCGAACGCGAGACCGCCGCCGCCGCGCCCCGCGCCATCGCGGGGGCGACCATGAAGCTCGCGACGTTCGCCGCGATGATGGACGAGCCGAGCGCGCGAAGGCTGCGTCGATCGCCGCGCTCGTCGTCATTGCAGAACCTGCGGCTCTCGCGCGAGTCGATCGCGATTGCCAATAAATATGCCCCGAGCAGCGCGCCGAATGCCGCGGGTCTTCCCCACGTCGCGTAGCTCACCACGCGGGACCAGACGATCTCGTACGACAGCGCGACGAAGCCGGTGAGCGACGCAATGGCGATCGCGAGCCTGAGCATCACGCCACCTCCGGCGCGGGCCCGCGCGAGCGAAAGTGCAATACGAGGACTGCCGCGCCGATGCTGAAGTTGATCGCCGCCGCGAGTCGCGTGGTGCCGATCTCACCGAAGCCGTGCAGCACGAACGCGATCGACGCGCACGAGGCGAGGGCCGAGCGTGTTCACGTAGTAGAGGAGGCCCACGGACTTGCCAACGTTGCCGGACGTTCGGACCGTGTGCGCGACGAGCAGCGGTAGCGTGCCGCCCATCAGCACGGTGGGACATAGCGTGAGCAAGAAGGTGACGATCGCCGTGACGAACGGAGACGCGCCGAGCGTGAGCGCGCCGACGGCGTGAAACAGCGGGATCGACACCACCCCAAACGCGCCGATGCCGATCTCGACGAACCCGAACATGAGCAGCGCTGGCCGCTTGGGGTCCTTGGAGAGGCGCCGCCGACGAGGCTTCCGAGGGCGAGCCCGAGCATGAACGCAGTGACGACGATGGTCACCGCCTCGACGTTGATCCCGAAGATGACGAACAACGCGCGCTGCCAGACTATTTGATACAGCAGCGCCGCAAAGCCGCTGACCAAGAAGACGAGGTACAGCCAGAGCGAGCGCACTCAGAGGCTCTCGACGTGCGCATGCAGGACCTTGACCATGAAGTGAGGCGAATCCTGCCTTATGGCCAACCGCCAAGTACACCGCGGCCATACCGGGTTCGAGGAAAAAAAAGTCCCCCGCGCCGGTGTGGCGCGAGGGACTCGTCGATTGTCGTGTGTGATTACTTCAGTGCGCCGCTCGTCGGGTCGAGGATGGCCATCGCCCCACCAAAGCCGTTGGAGCCGTCGCGATACCGGTAGCTGCGGCCGCCCACGAAGAGCGAGGGTCCTAGGGTAGTGACGACGCTCATGTCATTCTCGAAGCCGTTGGTGAGAGCACCTACGGGGCTGAACGTGGTGTCGATCGCGCCGTTCATCGCGTCGAGCTTCGCGATATAATTCGCGGACGCGACGACGCCGCGGTAGCTGACGAACGCTCCGACGCAATAGACGTTATTGCCCACGACGGCGATGGAGAACACGTCATTGTCAAAGCCGTTCGCGCTGGCGCCAAGCGGGCTGAACGTCGCGTCGAGTGCACCGGTGGTCGCGTCTAGCTTCGCCAACATGTTCGCTGAGTTGGGGACGTTCTGGTAGCCGTTGAACGCACCGCCGACATACAACACGTTACCGGCGAGCGTGAGTGCCTCGACAGCCGCGTCAAAGCCGTTGGCGTTCGGGGGGCTGAACGTGGCGTCGAGCGCGCCGGTCGTCAGGTCGAGCTTTGCGAGCCGAATGGCAGAGTTTGCCACACCCTTGTAGCCATTGAAGTCGCCGCCCACATAGAGCGACGTGCTCGAGGCCGCGAGCGCGAACACGTCCAAGTCGAAGCCGTTCGTGGCGGCTCCGGCTGGGCTGAACGTCGTGTCGATCGCGCCTGAGGTGAAGTCGAGCTTCGCGACGAAGTTCGCGCTGTTGGCGACGCCCTTGTAGCTCGTGAAAATGCCGCCCACGTACACCGAAGTGCCCGCGGTCGCGAGCGCGTGTGCTGTCACATCGAAGCCGTTCGCGTTGGCTCCCGGCGGGCTGAACGTCGTGTCGAGCGCGCCCGAGGCGAGGTCGAGCTTGGCGATGCGCGATGCCGAGTCTGCCGCTCCGCGATACGCGGTGAAGCCGCCCGCCACGAAGAGCGATTTGTTGGCGACCAAGAGCGCGTTGACGTCCGTCTCGAAGCCGTTGGCGTTCGCGGGGCTGAACACGGTGTCCAACGCCCAAGTGGTGTCATCCAACTTGGCAATCGAGTTCGCCGCGTACCCGCCATACGTAGAGAAGGTGCCGCCGGCCCATATCGTATTGCCGGCCACGTTGAGTGAGATCACCCTGGCCTCGAACCCGTTCACTGTGTTGTTGGGCGCGACGAACGTGGCGTCTTGCGCACCGCTGGTGAGATCGAGCTTGGCGATGTTGTGCGCCGAGCCGCTCGCTCCGCGATAGTTGGCGAACTGTCCGCCCACGATGAGCGACGTGCCGGAGTTCGCGAGCGCCACGACGAGCCCGTCCGTGCCGTTCGTGGTCGCGCCGACGGGGCTGAAGGTCGTGTCGATGGCGCCGCTCGTGAGGTCGAGCTTGGCGAGGTGGTTGGCCGAGGTGGCGACTCCCTTGTATGCGGTGAAGCTCCCTCCGACGTAGAGCGACGCGCCATTGGCGGCCAACCCGTACACGCCGCCGTTGAAGCCGTTGGCGGTCGCTCCGATGGGGCTGAAGGTCGTGTCGAGCACGCCCGTGGTCAAATCGAGCTTCGCGAGTTCATTGGCCGAGTTGGGCACGGCCCTGTACGCGTTGAACTGACCGCCGACATAGAGCGAAGTGCCTGAGCTCGTGAGTGCACGGACAAAACCTTGCTGGAAACCATTGAGACCCATGGTGCTGAAGGTCGTGTCGATCGCGCCGCTCGTGAGGTCGAGCTTTGCAAGGCGGAGGGCGCTGCCGCCCACTCCCTTGTACATATTGAACTGACCTCCGACGTACAGCGAGGTCCCATTGACGTGCAGTGCCAACACGATGTTGTTGAAGCCGTTGACGTTGGCAGGGCTGAACGTGGTGTCGAGTGCGCCGCTCGTGAGGTCTAGCTTGGCGAGCCTGTTGGCAGAGCCCGCTACACCTTTGTACGCGTTGAACTGACCACCGAGGTAGAGGGATGTACCGGAAGTGGCGAGAGCGGTGACATTGCCGTCGAAGCCGTTGTTGGCTGGGCTGAACGTGGTGTCGAGCGCGCACGTCGTCGCGTCGAGCTTCGCGACGCGATTCGCGACAGCGCCTTGGTAGTGCCTGAAGCTTCCTCCGACGTAGACCGAGCCGCCGACGGCGAGCGCGGCGATGACGTTCCCGTCGAAGCCGCCCTTCAATGCGCAGCTGGTCACCTGCGCGCCCTTCGAGTCGATCGGCAACAGGTGCGGCGCCGCGGCGACGTTCGCGCCATAGAAGCCTCCCCCCACGTACCAAGACGTTCCGTCATGCAGGAGCGCTTTCACGGGCCCGTTGAAGAGGTGGCTGTAGATCGTCGGAGGCAGGCTCGAGTCGCTGGTGTCCGCCGCGGTGTTCGTGTCGGTGCCCGAGTCCAAGCCGGCGTCGCCGCCTCCGTTGCCATCGGGCAGCGAGACGTCGCCTCCACTGTCTCCGAGGGGAATCGTATTGGTGTCATCACCGCCGCAAGCGGCGACGAGAGCAACTGTGGTGGCTGCAGCCACGCGAGAGAGGGAGAAACGAAGCTTTTTCATGCAAAGTCCTTGGCAAGACGTGGAGTACGGAGCCGCGAGTGCACGAGCCCGTATGGAAGGAAGAGTACCGCGCTCTATCGAAATGCAGTCGACAATCGGGAACCGCTTCCGCAGCTCGTGAGACAGGCGCGCGACACGAAAAAGCTAGTTGCGGCCAATGCGCTTCGTCTCGGCGGCCTGCCTGCCTGCCTGCCTGCCTGCCTTTCCGCGCTGCGGTTACAGGTACTCACGAGAACTTGACATCGCCTTCGGCGAACGAAAACAACTGAGGCGCCGCGTGCTCGACGGTTCCGTTCATCGGCAGCGCACGCGACGCGAAGTGCACGCCCATCGTCGACGGGAATCTGGTTTGGGTCGATAGTCTCACCGCACAATTCGGGGCAGGCTCGCCGTTGGACCCGGTCTTCACTGTGACGGGCTCTCGTACCATCACCTTGACCGCTACCGATGCGGTATCCAACACATACAAGGCAAGCATCACACTCACGATCAACTGAGTAGGTGGATCCTCAGATGTGTCGACTGGGGAGCGGCCTCATCCCGTCTTTGTAGGACGGGTATTGCAACGTCACGCCGAGCACCGATAGCGCGCGTCTTGGGTCGATGCGGCGGTTCCGCCTCAGCGTCTCGTGTACCTCCGCGGGCGGGACGGACGGGGGCATGGGGTAGCCATACTCTGCGCATATCCATTCTATGATCTCACGCTGGGGCATGGGGTCGAGGTCTGCGACCACGAAGGTGTCTCCGTGGACGGCGCGGCTCGCGAGTAGCAGCATCGCGAGATCGTGGACGTGGATACGCGAGGTGATGTTCGCGCCATCGCCAGGGATGGAATGCAGGCCTGACTTGACGCGAATGTGGAGGCCGCGGTCGGGTCCGTAAATCCCCGGTGGGCGAAGCACAGTCCCGCCGACTGCCAGGTAGGCGCTCTCGGCGCGGAGCCGCAGACTGTCCCCCGCGGGCACGTTGGTGGTGTCGTCGATCGTTCCTTCTAGCTCCCCATAAACGCCCGTCGTCGAAACATAAGACACGGCGCCCGCAGCAGCCAGGAGAGGCGCGAGGACGCTGTCCGTCTCGCCGTCCGGCGGAAAGCACACGATCGCGTGGACGTCGGGCGCGGCGAGTTCGCGCGCTACGTTGGCGACGGGCTCACGTGTCACCGGGATGCCCCGCGCCCGTAACGCCTGCGCGCGTGCCTCGCTCCGCACGACGGCGAGTACGTCTTCCCCGCGCTCGCGCGCCAGTTCCGCGACACGTGCCCCGGTGAACCCTGCACCTAGAATGAGTCGCATTAGAAACGAATCACCCAAGGCATGCTCGCGCGCTGGTTATCATGCGACCGCTTGACCAATATCATGGTGATGATGACACCCACGCGATGATCGCGGCGCCCGCAGTGCACGCGACAACGCCGCCTGCGATCGCCACACTGCGAGAGCTCGATGGAGTTCGATATGGAAACAAGACCAGGATAGAACGGTATCGCCAGACCGTATCTCTCGCAACGGGGGCCGTGGCTCAGCCGCAGGAGCGCTTCTTACAGCACGCGGAGGCCTCGCTCGGTGATCTCCACGTCGTGAATCGCGAGGTCGTGCCGGCTCGCGCGCGATTTCACCACGGCAATGCTTCTTCGCGTCTTGTCCTTGATGTTCGTCCCTAGGAAAAGAATGTTGTCGGACATGTAGGAGAATCGCCCGCCGCCGAACCAAGCCTCGGGGGCGTTGCCGACGGTCTCGAACGTCAAGATACTGGTGACGCCTTTGACGGTGAAATGCTGGACGAGCGCGTAGAGATAGTCGTGTAGTCGCTGCTCGTCGCTCGCCGCAGAGATGAGATCGCCCACGGCGTCGATCACCACGCGCCGGATCCCAGTCTCCTGGATGTTGCGGAACAGGCTGACGATGATTCGGTCCACCTGGAGCTCCACCGGCGACGTGTAGAGCAAGTGCAGCCCGCGACGTCGAACGTCCTCCACGTCGGCACCGAGACTTCGCAGGCATCGAGCGAGCTGCATCGGATTCTCTTGGAAGTTGGCGTAGAGGCAGGGCTCTCCGCGCCGAGCTCCCTCGAGGACGAACTGGAGGCTCGCGGTCGTCTTGCCCGCGCCGGTCGGCCCGGCGAGCACCGTCGTGCTCCCACGCCAGAGCCCTCCTCCGATGAGAGGATCGAGCCCACCGATGCCGCTCGGAGTCCGCTCCTCGAGAATGGTGTAGCTCTCCGGTATCTCCGGACTCACGAGGCGCGGGAAGATCTCGAGACCGTCAGCCCCGATGCGGAACGCATGGAGTCCCTCGAGGTACGCGCTGCCTCGCAGCTTGAGGACGCGGAGGAAACGCTCGTCGCGGGTGCTCAGCGGGTTTCGCATGAACTGCAGAATGCCGTCCGCGACCGCGAATTCAGGCAGGCGCTGCGCATCGTCGTCCGTATATTCGCCGACGAGGAAGACCGTAGTTTGATAGGCGGTGAGTAGGCCCGTGAGCTCGTACAGGACGTGACGCAGCTCGGTCGTGGACGGTGAGAGATCGTGCAACGCCTTGAACGAATCGATGACGATGATCTTGGGTGAGGAGGTCTCGATCGACTTCTCCACGCAGGTGAGCAACGCGCGGATCCCGCCCGCGACGAGCTGAGGTCCGATGTCCTCATAGATGACGGATTTCCCGATCCTGTTCTCGTCGAAGAACGCAAAACGCTGGAGGTACGACACCATCTTGGCGAGCGGTTCCGAGAGCGTCGTGAGGTAGAGGATCGGCCTATCTTCGCTGGCGTTCTCGAAGACGAGCTGTTCGGCGAAGATACTTTTTCCGGTGCCCGGCTGCCCCATCACGATATTGATCGAATTACTGGGAAAGCCTCCGCTCAGGATCTCATCGGCCTGTGGGTTGCCCGTGCTGACCCGATTCATGAAGCGCTCTTTTCGAGAGGCGGAAGCGCGCCCCTTCGCCCTTGCGTGTCGGTGAGTGCGTCGACCGAGGCGACGAGACTCGCTCGCTCGAGAGGCTTGGTGAGGAACGCGTCTGCACCGGACTGAATCGCGCGCTCGTTCGCCATGAGCATGCTGATGACGAGGACAGGCACCCGCTGTGTGAGGGGGTCTGCCTTGATCGCCCGACATAGGGCGAGCCCATCGAGCCGCGGGATCAAGATCTCGGAGATGATCGCCGAAGGAGGTGACAGTCGCACGCGGTCTAGCGCGGAGTATCCGTCGTCTGCGAACTCGACGACATACTGTTCGGCGAGGAACTGCGCGACGAGCCGACGAATGTGCGGATCGCGGTCGGCAACGAGCACTGTCTTTCGTACGGCGTCTTCTCGAGTGCTCTCTTCCGGCACCGTTCGAATCCGCGCGACTCCGAGGCCATCGAGTTCTACGGCCATCGTCGATCCGCACGTGCACGTCCGAAGCTCCACCACCACGCCGCGTTGGGGGACGTGCATGCGGCCACAGGCCGGGAGGGCGAGCCACTGCTTGAGTGAAAACTCACGCCCGCAGGTGCATTTCCTGAACTCGGGGAGCACGTGAAACTTCGACTGCTCTGCAGGAGACGAGAGCGTGCGCAGCGCCTCAGCGAGGGCCGTGGTAGCGAACGGCTTGCAGAAGAACGCATCACAACCCGCGGCGCGAGCTTCCTCGAACTTCTTCATCCCGTGCCCGGTCATCACGACGACCAGACAGTCGCGGGTGCGAGGGTCTTCTTTGATGAGCCGGGTGGCTTCGATGCCGTTGAGCACGGGCAGTCCGATGTCGATGAGCACTGCTGCGGGGCGAAGGGCAAGAGCCGCTTGGACTCCGGAGACGCCATCTCGCTGGCCCGTCGCGCGAAACCCCATGGCCGTCAGCCCGCCGATGTACATCTCGAGCATGTCTTCGTCGTCCTCGATGACCAAGACGAGAGCAGCCTCTTTCTCAGCCTGAAGTCCGACGGGTGACATCGGCCGTTGCGAGGAGGGGGGGGATATTTCGGGTGGCGGTGGCGGTGGCGGCTTGAGCATCGACATATCGCGGGCGCGAGAGGCGCCACCATCGCGACTTA
>JAYVYD010000428.1:0-5911 GCA_043784605.1 Myxococcales bacterium
GGTACGCCGACGTAACCACCCTTACAGTCGTTACAACCGCTCAAGTCGGCGTGTCACTTCTGCCGATAGTGATCGGTGTCTGCCTGTCGCGCCCGGCCCCGCCGTCGCCCGACGCGCGGCGAGGGGTGCCGAGATGACCGAAGCTCAAACGCTGTTGCACCGGATTTCCGCGTTCCGCGAGCGACTGGCGGGCAGCACGACCGGGTTCGCGCTGGTGCCGATGGGCCAGGCGACCGACGGCAACGCCTTCAAGGCGGCCGACGTGGCGCGGCAACTCGCGGCCCAGCCGGAAGTTCTGAGCCGAGTCGTCCGCGGTCTGGCCGAGACGCCCGACGCCCGCGCGGCCGCCCCGACGCCGCTGACCTCCCGCGCTCGCCGGCTGCTTGAAGACGCCCGCGGCCTCGTCGCCCGGCAGCGCGGAACCGCAAACGACTGACGAAAAGAGAATGAACATGAAGACCTGGATGAAGAAGACCGTCGGTCCGGCGGCCGCGATTGTGCTCATGATGCCCGTGCTCGCCCAGTGCGGCGCAGGGCTCCCCGGTGGCATTCCTGGAGCGGACCAAATCCCCGGTGGAGCGAAGTGTCCGGACATGACGAGCGCGGACGCCATGGCCGAATTCGATTGGGCTGGCAACTACAAGGTAGACGCAGCGGTCGCAGGCAAGCTCAAGGGCGGCCTCGCAGCGGCCATCGAGCTGAAGCAAATCAGCGACTCGATCGACGCGGACCTGAAGACGGGCTGCGGCGGTCTCGCGACCGACCTCGGCGCCGGCGGCGACTTCAAGACGGGTGACGACGCGTGCAAGGCAGCGATCAAGGTCATCGGCGAAGTGCGCGCGAAGCTCGGTGCACATGCGAGCGCGAGCCTCGACATCGAGCCGCCGAAGTGCGGCGCGGAGATGAGCGTGATCGCCGACTGCGCCGCGAAGTGCGACGCGACCGTCTCCCCCGGGAGCGCGAAGGTGGAGTGCGAGCCGGGCAAGCTCCAGGGCGAGTGCTCCGCTCAGTGCGAAGGCAGCTGTGAGGTCAGCGGCGGAGCGCAGTGCCAGGGCGATTGCTCGGGTAAGTGCGACGCGAAGATGACCGGCCACTGCGACGGCACCTGCGACGGCAACTGCGACGCCAAGGCCATGAAGGGCAGCTGCGCAGGCAAGTGCGACGGCAAGTGCGACGGCGAAATGAGCGGACAGTGCGCGGGCTCGTGCTCGGGCAGCTGCAAGCTCAAGGGGAAGGCCGAGTGCAAGGGGACCTGCACGGGCGGCTGCTCGGTCGAGATGAAGGCGCCGAAGTGCACCGGTGAAGTGAAGCCGCCGTCGATGAGCGCAGAGTGCAAAGGGCACTGCGACGCGAAGGCCGAGGCGCACGTGACCTGCACGCCGGCGCACGTCGGCGTACGTTTGGATGGCGGCGCGGATGCGGCGCTCCAGATGAAGCTCAAGACGGCGCTCGAGAAGAACCTGCCGATCATCGCGAAGATCGCGTTGTCGATGGGACCGCGCGCAATCAAGCTCTCGGGCAGCATCAAGGAGATCGTCGTGAGCTTGGAGAGCACCGTTCAGGCGGCGGGCAGCAGCAGCGGAGTGACGGGCGCGCAGCTCGTTGCGTGCGTGGCGGCGCCCTTCAAGGGTGTGGGCGACGCGATGGCGAGCTTGCAAGCCAACGCCAAGGTCAGCGTCGACGTCAAGGCGAGCGCTGAGTTCAAGGCGGGCGGCAGCGGCAGCGGCAGCGCTTCGACCAAGTAAGCCAAACCTCGGCGAGAGCCGATGACGAGAGACGGAGGCGCTCAGGTGTCTCCGTCTTTCGTCTTTTGTGGCCGCGAATCCGAGCGGACGCGCGGGCGAAGATCGACGGAGCGGAACAATGGATCTCTCATCAGGTTGGGCCATGTTTCCGTATGCGTTCGAAGCTCCACCCACGCGGGCTCGTGACCAGGAGCACTGCGATGAGCATGCCGTGAACCTCCGCCAGTGATCTCGGTGAGTTACCGGTGGCGCAAGATGTCCGAGGACAGTTCGAGGCTGTCCCTGGACAGTGACTTATCGCGGTAAGGCCCTCAGAAGCGCGGCACGCGGGCGTTTTGCGCAAAACGCGATATGGTTCCCGCCCGACACGCGTTGAGACGATACCTATGGCCTCTCAAGCCCTCTTCCTTGCCCCGGTAGCATCGGAACTCGCAAGCGCCGCCACGTCCGAAGAGGACACAGATCGCGCCCTGCGCGGCGACATGGTCGCGTGGAACGCGCTGATCGCGAAGTACAACCACCGCGTGGTCGTCGCGCTGCTCGCCCGTGGTGTCGCGATCGACCGCGCGAAGGACGTCGCCCAGGACTCGTGGATCAGGCTCATCGAACAGCAGCGTGCGGGCAATCTCCGCGAGCTGAAGCTGCCCGCGCTGGCCGTGACGCAGGCCATCTTTCTTTCGATCGACGCGGCTCGCAGAGACGGACGCGAGCGGGCAACGCACGACGACGAGGCGGAGCACGTCGTCGACCCATGCCCTGGGGCGGATCTCCGCATGATGAGCGAGGAGCGCTTCGCCATTGCCGAGCGCGTGCTGTCGAAGTGCGCTCCAAGCGCGCGCAAGGTGTTCGACCTCGCGTACGGCGGTGAGGGACTGAGTCACGCGGACGTCGCGGTTCGCGTCGGGCTCTCCACGCAGCGCGTTCGTCAGATCGTGTGCGAGGTGCGCAAGCTACTCCGCGCGGCACTCGAGGGAGGCGACCGATGACTGGCGAACACTTGGTCTCGAGCGCGCTCGAGGCGTACGTCGTAGGTGAGCTCGATGCCGAAATGTCGGCGCTCGTGGAGTCTCACGTCGCCGTGTGCACTGGGTGCGCGGGCCGTCTCGCGGGCGAAGCTCGGCTCGAGGTGGCGTTCGCGGAGGTCGCGGACCGCAGCGTCGCTCACCGCGAGCGTTCGATCACGCGTCGCTCGTCGTTCGCCGCTGGCGTTGCGATCGCGATGGCCGCCTCGGTGATGCTCTTCTTGGCGCCGCGTGGACGCGCAGACGAGACCGCATCGCCTGCGACGGCTCCGTCGGTCGCGTTCGAGCGCCATACGCTGGTCGAAGCAGACGCATCGACCGCGTCCGCGCAGATCGAAGGCTCTAGAGACGCTGCGATGAAGCTCGGCCGCGACTAGCCCGCGACTAGCTCTAGAGGGAGGGCCGTCCGTGAGGCTGCCCGCGCGATCGTCCGGATTGTAAGCATGCTGACAATCCGGGGATGTCTGACGTGGAACAGTCCTCGGACAGGCCGCTCATCAGCTCTCGGGCGTCCCGGATCCGCCGGGAGGGAGCGGGTTCGCTTCGCGCTCGAGGTAGCGGAAGATCGTGCGGGGGTCGACGCCGAGGTCTCGCGCGGTCTGGGTGCGGTTGCCGTTGTTGCGCTCGAGCACCTCGAGCACGTACTTGCGTTGAAACTCTTCTTTCGCTTTCTCGAGCGGCAAAATAGGGCTCTCCGCGTCTTTGCCGAGATCGAGATCTTCGGGCGCGAGCAGCGAGCGGTCGCAGAGCACGAGGCCCTTCTTGATGCGGTTCTCGAGCTGCCGAATGTTGCCGGGCCACGTGTACTTCTTGATCGACGCGAGCGCCTGCGGCGTGAATCCTTGGATGTGGGACGACATCTCGTCGGCGTACTTGCTGAGGAGCGCCTTGGCGATGATGAGCACGTCGTCGCCGCGATCACGCAGCGGCGGCAGCCAGAGGTTGACGACGTTGAGGCGGTAGTAGAGGTCCTCGCGGAAGCGCCCGCCGCGGATCTCGTCTTCGAGCACGCGGTTGGTCGCGGCTACGACACGGATGTCGACCTTCTCGGGCTTGCTGTCGCCGACGCGAACGACGACGCGCTCTTGCAGCGCGCGCAGCAGCTTCACCTGCAGGTTGAGCGGCAGCTCACCGATCTCGTCCAAGAACAGCGTGCCCTTGTCCGCGACCTGGAATTTGCCGGGTCTCGACGCGATCGCGCCGGTGAACGCGCCCTTCACGTGACCGAAGAGCTCGCTCTCGATCAGGTTCTCTGGGATCGCGCCGCAGTTGACGACCACGAACGGCCCGTTCGCCCGTCCGCTCCGCCGATGGACCTCGCGCGCGATGAGCTCCTTGCCGGTGCCGGTCTCGCCGGTGATGAGCACGCTGATGTCGGTCGTGGAGACCTTCTGCAGCTTGCGGAAGACCTCCTGCATGGATGCGCAGACGCCGATGATGTCGCCGAAGCGCTTGTCCTTGAGCTCGTGCGTGAGCTTTTCTTTGTCGGCCCGCAGGGTGGAGAGGAGCATCGTGTTCTGCAGGATGAGGCTCGCTTGACCCGCGAAGATGCCGAGCACATCGAGCTGGCTGCGCTCGAACAAACCCTTCACACGATCGTTGCCGACGTAGAGAGCGCCAGTGATGTGACCCTGCGCGACCAGCGGGGCGCACATGACGCTCGAGAGCTTGAGCGCGACGACGCTCTCGCTCGAGCCGAACTCGTTGTCGGTGACGGCGTCGCTGACGATCACGGGACGACCCGTCTCGAGCACGCGCTGCACGATGCTGTCAGAGATCGCTCCGCTCAAGTCCGTGATGGCCTCTCGCTTGACGTTGCGCGCCGCGCGGATCCTGGGCTTGTTCTCGCGCGAATCGCCCTCGGACGGCGTAGATGGCTCGTCGAACAAAAGGATGAGGCCCTTCTCGGCGCCGGTGATCTCGATGACCGCGTCGAGCATGGCCTCGAGCAACTGGTCCTCGCTCTTGACCAACATGAGCTTCTCGCTGAACTCGAAGAGCTTGCGCAGCCCAACCAGCGAGCTCGCCGCGGAAAGCATCTGCGTATTGCTCATCGAGGGCGCAAGCGCGGCCGGTGAGTCGTTTTGGGTTCGTGGCTGGCGCGAGGGCTCGTCGAACATACTGAACGAGATTTCCGCGTCGCCGAGCGTGAGCCGATCGCCGTGGACGAGGCGCGCCCGCCGCTTCTTCTTGCCGTTGATGAGGATGTCGCCCTGCTTGTCGACCTCCTCTAGGTTGAAGTCGCGGCCGTCGAAGAGCACTTGGACGTGCGTCTCGGACATCTTCGAGGTGGGGATGGCGACGTCGTTGCCGAGCGCCCTACCGACCGTGGAGACGGGTTTGTAGAGCGCAAAAGTCTTCGGGCCGCCCTCGGGCGGGTACCATTTGAGCGTCGGCATCTGTGCCTCGACTTGTACCACCAGGCGTGTGGACGGCGCACGGATCACACACGGCCCACGCGTGACGCACGTGTCTCCCGTGTGTCAGGTATGAGCTCTGTAAGGCCCGCCGACGAGAAATCGTTGACCAGAGCGGACGGTCAGGGCTAAGACGTCGGCCGTTCGTTTTATCCGAGGAGAGAGAAATGAAAAAGGTTGCGATTCTGACGGTTCTGGCAATTGCAGGTGCTCTCGCTGGTGTCGCTTGCGGCGGCGGCGATGCTCCGGCCAAGGATCCGAGCTCCACTACCACGACCACGTCGAGCGCTGCTCCCATGGACAGTGCGGCTCCCGCGGCGGGCGCTTCGTCGGCTGCTCCCATGAAGTGAAAACGGCGTCGGCGCAGCACGCGCCGGCCCTTTGAAGAAACGGGGTGCGCTCTCACGAGCGTGCTCCGTTGCTTTTTTGTGGTCTCGCCATCGGCTCCTCGCAGACAATGACACCATGCGTTTCGCAATCGCCATCTCTTTGCTGATCGCCACCGTCGCGTGTGGCGACCCGAAGCCGCCGATGGTTCCGGACAACACGGACCTATCGCAGCCGGACGGCGGCGATCCTGCTGTCACACCCACCAGCGCTGTCGCGCCGACTCAGTAGCTCGCCGACTCAGTAGCTCGCTAGAAGCGCTTCACGTGCCGGCTTGTAGGGTAGAAGCATGTTCATCACGGCGAGCGCATGTTGCTCGGCGCTCTCGTTGAGGCCAGCC
>JAYVYD010000429.1:0-6177 GCA_043784605.1 Myxococcales bacterium
CTTCTGCAGCAACACGTCTTGCGAGACCACGAGCAACGGCACAAATACGAAGGGCTCTTTGCTCAGCGCAGACAAGAGCGCCAAAGCGTAGGTGAGGAGCATCCACCGTCGGCCCGGGAGCCGGTTGACCAAGAGCGCGCCAACCCCGAAGCAGACACCGATGGACTCACATCGGCCCGATATCCAAACGACGGTCTCCGTGTTGAGCGCGGCCACTCCAAACCACACACCTAGGCAGACGAGCAACTTGGTATTCAGCTTCGCGTTCAGGCGCAGCCAGGCGAGGAGCAAGACGGAGGCGGCGCAATGTAGAACGAGATTGCCGACGTGATAGGAGGCCGCAGTGTTTCCGAAGAGACGATTAATCCAGAAAGAAAATAGAACTGTCGGTCGAAAGTAGGCGCTCGACTCTCCCATCGCGGAGGCCGTCCACCAGTCCTTCGTCAGGAGGGTGGGGAGTCCTGATATGGATTGTAGGTATGGGTTCTTGGTCGTGAGGTAGATGTCATCCCAGACTAGGCCCTGACGCGGGGCCGCGTGATAGACGATGATGATCGCCGCAATGACCACAAAGGCGCCAAGCGCCGACACTCTCGAGAGGATCTGCGGCGTTCGTGCCTTCTTCTTCGCAGCCAGTTTCATTCGTCCGGAGCGACCTCGTCGATTGCCGGCGCATACTTCAATTGGCCGAGATCGATCTTGCCGGTCATGCGGAAACGCGATGTGACGGTATTCCCATCCAGGTCACCGAACGCGTCGATGTCAATCTGATTGCCGTTGACAGTGCCCGGACCCGTATTCGTATACATATAAGAGAAATACTGCGGTTCAGACATCTGGAACTTCAGGCAGAACCAACCGACCGTTGGGTCTTTCGCGGCGTCCCAATCTTTTGCCGATGATGTGTACTTACCCGCCGGGGTGACCGCAGGAGGGACCATTGTGGCGGTGGTGCAGAAGCCACGCGATGCCCCGACGCTAGTTCCTGCGGCAAGCCAAGTACCCTTCATCTTCTCGCGCTCGAGAGCTTCACCGGCGTTCTTGGAGATCGTACCGATGGTGTTCCGGGCCTCTGCCTCTTTCGCGTTACGCAAGTAGCGCGTGACGCCGACGATGGCGAGCACCGCCAAGATGCCAATGATCGCAACGACGACCATGAGCTCGATGAGCGTAAAGCCCTGCTGGCTCTTTCTGGTATTCCACTTCATGGGAGTTCTCCGTTGGCTAGGGCGAGCTGCGTACGCGGCTCACGATTGCGTTGCCGTGCAGTGGCCCCGACGCAGAACCGCACGAAGCGACATCTCCGTCGAAGAAGGGCTCATGCCGCTCGCGTTGTTCGCGCACTTCAAGATGAATTCTGTGGTGGCGTACGATTTCGTCTTTCCTTCGACGCTTGCGACCCCAGGCGGCCGTCATTGCTGGCCTGCCGACACAAAAGCGCCCAACCCCGACACCCTCGGGAGGATGTGCCGCGCTCCTACCTTCTTCTTCTTCGCGAGTGTTTTCACTCGTCCGGAGCGACCTCGTCGATCGCCGGCGCATACTTCAATTGGCCGAGGTCGATCTTGCCCGTCATGCGGAAGCTCGAGGTGACGGTATTCCCATCCAGGTCACCGAACGCATCGATGTCAATCTGATTGCCGTCGACAGTGCCGGGACCCGTGTTCGTGTACATGTAGGAGAAGTATTGCGGCTCGGACATCTGGAACTTCAGGCAAAACCAACCGACGAGCGCATCTTTGCCCGCGTCCCAATCCAATGCCGATGACGTGTACTTACCCGCCGGGGTGACCGCAGGAGGCACCATGGTGGCAGTGGTGCAGAAACCACGTGATCCCCCGACGCTGGTTCCTGGGGTAACCCAAGTTCCGTTCATCTTCTCGCGCTCGAGCGCTTCACCTGCGTTTTTCGAGACCGTACCGATGGTGTTTCGGGCCTCTGCCTCTTTCGCGTTACGCAAGTAGCGCGTGACGCCGACGATGGCGAGCACCGCCAAGATACCGATGATCGCGACGACGATCATGAGCTCGATGAGCGTAAAGCCCTGCTGGCCCTTTCTGGTCTTCCACTTCATCTGAAGGCTCCCCCGTGCTTGCTCGCTGCTGATTGTGCATCGACTCGCCGACCCGACATCTGAGCTAAGTACGTTGTATGCCACTCGCGCTCTTCGCGCACTTTCAAAGCGAAGTCATGGCGGACAATTGTCGCGCTTCGTCGAAAGTCGGGCAGGACGATTTCGAGGGGTTCCGCGCCGCATTCGGGGTTCCTCCTCTCCCGTTCTCGCCGATTTGCATCGACCGGCCCTGGCGCGCCGCTCGCCCACGGGACGCCCAGCGATCGATTCCGAGCTGCCGGGCGCGTGACGGGGGCCGTGCTAACGGCCATCACTGCCACGCCGACGATACAAAAGCACAAAGCGCCGACATCCTGGAGAGGATGTGCGGCGCTCGGTGCGTTCTTCTACGTAGCCGGTCTCATTCGTCCGGGGCGATCTCGTCGATCGCCGGCGCATACTTCAATTGGCCGAGGTCGATCTTGCCCGTCATGCGGAAGCGCGAGGTGACGGTGTTGCCGTCAAGGTCGCCGAACGCGTCGATGTCAATCGAATTGCCGTTGATGGTGCCCGGACCCGTGTTCGTATACATGTAGGAGAAGTATTGCGGCTCGGACATCTGGAACTTCAGGCAGAACCAACCCACGAGCGGATCTTTCGCCGCGTCCCAATCCAATGCCGATGACGTGTACTTACCCGCCGGGGTGACCGCAGGAGGCACCATCGTGGCAGTGGTGCAGAAGCCGCGCGACGCAGCGACGCTAGTTCCTGGGGCAACCCAAGTCCCCTTCATCTTCTCGCGCTCGAGCGCTTCAGCAGCATTCTTGGAGACCGTACCGATGGTGTTTCGGGCTTCTGCCTCTTTTGCGTTACGCAAGTAGCGCGTGACGCCGACGATGGCGAGCACCGCCAAGATGCCGATGATCGCGACGACGATCATGAGCTCGATGAGCGTAAAGCCCTGCTGGCCCTTCCTGGTCTTCCACTTCATATGATTCTCCTTCTGTTGCTGATTCAGTGAGCTTCGGGCGGTTATTCGCCGTCGTTCTCGACGTAGATTTTGCTATCCCAAGAGGTGCCGATCACGGTGCAATAAATCGAGTTGTTGTCTTGGTCGCCGACACCGTCTGCGACGTACCAGTCACCCGTGATGTCTTTTGCGGTCGGGAAGGTCACGCTCTTGGTCGTGTTGGGCACGGTGGGGGCAGACCCCGATACACCGGCCACGGTCGCGTAGTCGAACAGCATGGCTCCGCTCGCGTGCACCGGAAGCTTGCGCCATGCGCTCGTGTCCACGCACGTGCTGCAGTCTGCACCCCACACCACTTCCACGGTGTTGGGTGTGCCTTGCGGGTAGAGGTCACCGGGGTTGAGGCTCTTCGAGACGTTCGCGTATTGCCCGGTCTCCGCGTGAAAAGTCTCCTGCGCGACCTTGATGCCGTTCACCATCTGAGTCGCTTCTGTGGTGTGCGAGCTTCTGACCATCTTCGAGTAACCCGCCACCGCGAGGATGGCGAGAATCCCGATGATCGCGACCACGACCATCAACTCGATGAGCGTAAAGCCGGACGTCTGCTTTCTTCGTAGAGCCCAGACTCGCATCTGCAATGACTCTAAGCAGGGGGCATGCCATCCGATTTTTGCGCCCAATTTCGAGGTGAAGCTGTCGATCCGGACAATTTTTGTCGCTCAGCCTGCGGCTCTCGACCGAAAAGCGGCCCTTCACATCGAAGCCCTACTTGTCAGAGGAAGGCGGCTCGTCGTCCTCTTCTGCCGAGATGAGGCTGAGCTTCTGTAAGCGATACCTCAGGCTCCGCATCGTGACGTCGAGGAGCTTGGCCGCGCCCGCACGCGCTCCCCCCGAACGCTCCAGCGCTTGCACTATCAAGCGTCGCTCGACCTCGCCGAGCACCTGATCGAGGTCGCACCCTTCCTCGGGCAGACCTACGAGGGACGGCATGGCCTCGGCGCTCAATCCGCTCACCTCGCGCGGTAGATCGCCAAGTCCGATGATAGGCGCGGAGGCAAGCGCTACAGCCCGCTCCACGAGGTTCTCGAGCTCACGCACGTTGCCGGGGTAGGTGTATGCGTCGAGAGCGCGGAGCGCCTCGGGGGAGAAGCCAGAGATCTGCTTGTCGTGCTCGGCGGCGCAGCGGCTGAGGAAGAACTGCGCGAGCTCGCGGATGTCGACGCGTCGCTCACGGAGAGGCGGCACCTCCACGCGGATCACGTTGAGCCGGTAATAGAGGTCTTGGCGGAACTTGCCGGACTTCACGTCCTCTTCGACGTTGCGGTTGGTGGCGGCGATGATGCGCACGTCGACGCTGGTCTCGACGGACTGGCCAACGCCGCGAACCTTCCGCTCTTGCAGCACGCGCAGCAGCTTCACCTGCAACTGCGGAGGGAGCTCACCCACCTCGTCGAGCAGCACCGTGCCGCCGTCTGCCTCGCGGAAGATGCCGAGGTGCCGCGCGATCGCCCCTGTAAACGAGCCCTTTTCGTGGCCGAAGAGCTCACTCTCCATCAGGTCTTCGGGGATCGCTCCGCAGTTCACGACCAAGAACGGCTTCTGGCGACGCTCTGAGAGATCGTGAATGGCCCGCGAGATTCGCTCCTTGCCGGTGCCGCTCTCACCGGTGACGAGCACGGTGCCGCGCGAGTCTGCGATGCGCCGGACGAGATCGACGATTCGCTTCATCGGCTCGGAGCCACCGAGCAGGTCGCGGGCTTTTTCGCGCGACACCTGCGCGCGCAGGCGGTCGTTTTCGGCGCGGAGCTGGCGCTTCTCGAGCGCCTTGCCGACGAGCTCACGCAGCTCGGACGTCGAGAACGGCTTTTGGACGAAGTCGTACGCACCGCGCTTCATCGCGTCGATCGCGGTCTCGACTCCACCGTGCGCGGTCATCACGATCACCTCCGTGTGTGAGGTGCGCTGGCGAGAGGCCGTGAGGATGTCGAGCCCGGAGCCGTCCGGCATCATGAGGTCCGTGATGATCAGATCGAACGGAGAGGGTGTGCTGGTCAACGCCTCGAGGCCCCCCGAAAAGGAGCCCGCGAGCGTAACTTCGTAGCCCTCGCGCTTGAGCAGGATGGCGAGCATGTCTCGCAGCCCCTGCTCGTCATCGACGACCAGCACTCTGTACTTGGCTCTCTGCGTGGACTCGCCCGACATCGACCCGCCAGTGTATCAGGGAGTGGTGGACGGCGGATACCCGCCGCAGTCCTCGGGCTAGTCCTCAGTCTCGGAGCTTGACGACGACCTTCTTGGCTTCGCCCGCGCCGACCGTGACGTCGATGGTCTTGTCGAGACCCTCCTCCTTGTTGAGGCAACGGATCTTGTGTGAGCCCGCCGTCGTCGCGACGTCCGTCTTCGGCACTCCGCCGAGCGGCTTGTTGTCGAGCAGGCAGACCGAGCCGCCGGGGGGCAGGGCGGTGATGAGCGCGAACGTCGACGCGCCGCCGTTTCCCGTGGGGACGACGACCGGGTTGTGTACGGCCGTCGCGCCGGTGTTGATCGAAGGCGCCACGTAGTTCGTCGCAGGCGCGCTGCCCTTCGGCTCGAGCGTGATGTTGAGGACCTTCTCGGCCTGTCCGTCGTCGAAGTTGACTGGCTGCTTGAACTCGATGAAGCCGAACTTCGTCGCCTCCACGCTCCACGTCGCCTTCGCGGGCTCGATCTCGATCGAGATCGGGAATGACGGCAGGTCGCGGCGGTCGCCGGTCGACGACACCATCGACACCCTCGCGCCCGGAGTACCGAGCGTGATGGTGACCTTGCCCTTGACGACCTGCAGCGTGATGTTGCCGAGGTCTTTCGTCTCGTTCGCCGCGAGCGTCACGTTCTGCTCGAGCGGAGCGTATCGATCTTCGCCCGTGGGGTTCGCCTTGCTCGGCGCAGTCTTGGCGGTGCCGACGAACTTGAGCTTGTGATCGCCGGGCGTGAGATCGTGGAGCTCTTGTGGGAGAGCGCCGACCTCGCTGCCATCGACGAGGAGCTTCACTCCGGGCTGCGGTCCCGCGACCTTCAGGCCCGTCGCTTTGCCACCTGCGAGCGCGAAATCGACCTGCGAGTCCTTGCGCGCCTCGACCGTCACGAGCTTGCTCGTCGGGTCGAACTTGTCTGC
>JAYVYD010000430.1:0-2610 GCA_043784605.1 Myxococcales bacterium
ATGCACCCGCTCGCGCCCAACCGCTTCTCGTAGAACGCGAGCACCGTCTTCAGAAACGCGCGCGTCACCTCTCCGAGCAACTTGGCATTGTACGCGAGCTTGCTCGACTCACAGCTCGAAGCGCACCGTTGTGACTCGGTGACTCGGTGACAATCGCGTACGTCTGCTTCGCGACGGCGCCGTCGCGTTTCAGGCGATCTCGCACGCGAAGTCGGAGGTGCTCCTCGAGATGTTTCGCGACGCCTTGGTCGAGAGAGCGCTCGCGGGTGTCCGTGTTCGCGTGTTGTTCGACACCATTGATAGCCTCGAAACTCGCGACTCGTTCTGGCGTCCGCTCATCCTCGCTCGGGCCGAGGTGCAGGAATTTCCGCCGATATCTTCGTTCAAGCGCCGCTTTCGACTCGCGAGAATCGCCAACAGAGATCACCGAAAGATCCTCGTGCTCGACGCCGAGATCGGATTCACTGGTGGGATCAACCTCGGTGAGCTCTGGGATCCGCCGGATGCGCCCACGTCGGCCTAGTGAGATGACGCGATCGAGATCCGGGGACCGGTCGTCGAGCGCTTGCGCGAAACGTTCTATGGCGTGTGGAAGCGCAGCGGGCGGCGCCGCCCAATCTGCCTCTCGGATCGGCGGGGGTGCAGGAAGATCGAGCGGTTCGAGTGATCGCCAACAGAATCGAAGGAGAGCCCAACCCCGCAATTCGCCGCGGTTACGTCTCGCGAATTCGCAACGCGCGACGGTCCATCGACATCACCAACGCATACTTTCTCCCAGGGCCTATCTTTCTACACGCGCTCCGCAGGGCAGTTCGACGCGGCGTTCGGGTTCGGCTGCTCGTGCCCGATCACTCGGACGTGTTCATCATGGCGCTGGCGATGAATTCTCTCTATGGGCGACTCCTCGCGGATGGTGTGGAGGTCTATGCGTTCACGCCGCGCGTGCTTCATTCCAAGACGGCCGTGTTCGACGATCGCTTCACGACCATCGGGAGTCACAACCTCCACGCCCTTTCGTGGCGATTCAATCTCGAGTGCAACGTCATCGTCGATTCGATCGAGTTCGGGGCAGTCGCGCGTGATTCATTCGAGCGCGACCTGCGCGAGGCACGGCGGCTCGATCTCGCCGAGTGGCGCGCGCGCCCTTGGTCGCTGCGCGCCGTCGCATGGCTGGCGGCCCTCTTTCGAGCGTTCTTGTAGTCCTAGGCGCTGCGACCCAAATATCATCAAGGAAGTGAACATCAACGCCGACGCTCGGCATGGACATAAGCGCAGGGCTGCGACATGCGCAAACGCCACAGCGACGGTATTGAATCGCCAGACAGGTCCTACCTGGCGAGCAGGCGCAGGAGCCCGCGGAGGCCCGCGTGGAGGAGCATGTAGCCGAGGATCGCCACGATGAGCGGCCATACGAAGTGCCCGCCGTCGATGGTCGTCGTCGGGAAGAGGCCCCTGAACGGCGCATAGAAGACGTCCGTCAATCCGCGGATCATCTGGAAGAAGCCAGCTCCGCTTCGAGCTCCGAAAAGATCGAGGGCGAAGCGCACGACCAGCAGCGCGTAGAGCACGCCGAAGAGGTAGTCCATGACGCGAGCGATGCGAGTGAGAACCACCGCACGGGTCGGCTGGGTTTCGATGAGGGAGTCCATGTCAGACTCATAGAGCACGCAACGTGCCGCGCTGCGTGAATAGAGGCGAAGCAGCAACACCACGTTGTCAGCTCATCGCGTGCCTCGCGGCTATACGGGCGGGACGAGGATCGGTCCTTCGGCGACTTCCCCTCCTTCGCTGGACACCCCCGCAGCGCCTGCGGAGTATAGTCCCCTTGTGGCAGGCGGATGCTCGAGGTTGGGAGCGCCGAGCTCCCCCTCCGATACGCCTATCTCCTTGTCGAGTTTGCGGTCGTTGCGACTCTTCACCGCATCGCCTGCGGCGACGCACTCTGTGGCAAGCGCGCCGACCGCACCACCGGCGATGGCGCCAATGACTGCCCCTACTGGACCGCCTATCGCGCCCATCACTTCGCCCGCGGCCCGCGGAGTTGCTGATGGCGCGATGTGCCGACGGTCACGTACGAGCGGAGGAGACCCGAGCAGCCGACGCTCTATCAGGTCGCGCGCTACCTCCGTTCGCTCGCAGAGCCCACCAGCGCTCCCGAGCCCGCCATAGGTCCTCCTCATTGGCGCAGTCGAGTCCTGCGACGAGCCACGCTCGGCGACCAGGCTGCTTAGAAGCGCGACACCTCGCGTTCGAACCGCGTCTTGCCCTCGACCGACAATCGGCCCAAAATCAAACCGAAGTGTCGTCGCCCACTCCCCGACCCCTGGCGATCTCCATCGCCAACGGCGTCACGGAGTCGTCTCCCGTTCAACCGCAGATCATGAGAAGCCGACTTGATTTACTTACGCTCCCGGACGGAAGCCTAATCGATCTCGGTCGTCGAGCGCTTGTCGATACGCAATTCGACAACAAGAATTTCACCGTGCAAGCATGCTTTCCCGATCCCCAGCACCGGGACGCGTCAAGGTTGTTGTCGGATAAACTCGATTACGCGACTTGAGAGATTCTTTGTGGGTTGAGGGTGACGTTTCCGACCGGAGTCCAGTTCCG
>JAYVYD010000431.1:0-3907 GCA_043784605.1 Myxococcales bacterium
ATGCACCCGCTCGCGCCCAACCGCTTCTCGTAGAACGCGAGCACCGTCTTCAGAAACGCGCGCGTCACCTCTCCGAGCAACTTGGCATTGTACGCGAGCCGATGCCTAATCGGATAAGGCAGTGTCAGTACCCATTGGCGCAATGCCACTTTGGGCAAGACCTCCTCTATCAAATTGGCCGCCGTCTGCGCCATGCGTCGGCCCATGCACGACGGGCAGAATCCGCGTCCCTTGCAACTGAACGGCCCCTTCGTTTGACGAAGCACCGAGGGTGAAGCCACTTGCTTCGTCCGAGCAAGCCCAGAGTTCCGTCTGCGTCGCCCGAAGACACAGCACATGAATGGACGAGCGCCGCGCGAAAACAAAGTCGCTGGTGCTTGCGGCCAGCAATCCATCCTCGACACCCCCGACGAACACGCGGCCACCGTCGACGCTGAGCGCGAACCCCAACATCTGTCCGCCAAGTTTGACCACCGCATGGACCGACTTACCACCGTTGTCGGTCACCAAGAGTCGAGACGGTGGGTAGTAGAAGCCGCCGTCCGGAGCCTGGAGGAGGGCAGCTCCGCCCGTCCGAATGTAAACGCGATCTGGATTGTTTGGATCGACCGCTCCAATAAACGCGGCTGGTTCGTTCACGGGGTCGGTGGGAAGAATATAGGTAGACCATGTCTGACCGTCGTTGGTCGATACCAGGAGGGCCGTTTGCTTGAGAGCGGTGTTACTGCCCGTTGCGTAGATTCGATGTCGGTCTGACGCTGCGACCTCCAGCGTGTCTATGAACCACGTCGAATCGAGCGCCCGGCCGAGTGTGGTCCAGGTACGACCGTCGTCGGCGCTTTGATAGACCTGTGAGGAATACGCGAGACCGCCCGCTTCGGGGATAAACGAATTCGACGTCGCGGCGAGCGTCGTGTGAGTGTCATCTGGTCGAACCACGAGATCCGAAACATATTGCTGATCAAACATGGGCGCGTTCGACCAGCTGCAACCGGTGTCCGAGGAGACCGTGAGCCCATCGTACTTTCCAAGAACCAGAGCATTGCCCTGCGTCAGGCCAACCGACGGATCCAAGTTCAGCACACTAAAACCATAAGCTGACTCGCAAACCCAATCCCAATACTTGCCGTGATCATGGGTGACAAGGAGGCCATAGGTCGTCCGCGCGACAAACAGGTTCGAGTCGGACGGGGCGACGCCGATCTGATTGGACTGAGGATACCGTCCGTTCGCACCCGCGTTCATTGGCCAGAGCCATGCTAGTACAGCGGCACAGGCAAGGACGAACAGTCCACGTCGTGCAGTGTTGCGTTTGGCTTTGCGCTTCTCGAACATCATTTGTGATGGTGCTCATCCGGAGACCTGGTAACGAAGTGGGCATGCGCCAGCTGCTTGCTCTGACCATTGCGTTGCTCTCCGCTGTTTCCGTTGCGAGCGCCTGTGGAACGACCAGCACAAGTGACTGCGCTTCCAAGGGTCGGCAAACCTGCGGTCGCAATTGCTTTGACGACCAACCTACCTCCCAGACCTGTGAAAGTGGTGCATGGCGATGCCCTCCAGGTTTCGTTGCTGCGACCACGTGTGCCTGCGGAATGGGTATTCCCCCAGTAACCGCTTTCTGCAAACTGTGCTCCGACGCCGGGCAGGTTTTTGGAGTCTGCAACGAGACGGTGAAGCAGTACGAGTGTCCGGACGGCGCCATCCCGTTGAGTCCGTCGGCGAGCCAGTGTCCGGCAGATGCGGGTCACGACTAAACCTTCCTACCAAGGATCCAGTGCGAGCCGCGTAAGTGCGACACCATCGGGTCCTTGTGGAGAGACGTTTTCGATGCACCACAGCTCGCTGGTGGTGGCGTAGAGCGGTGTCCCACACCAGTGGTTTCCTCCCTGGGTAACAATCTTTCGGGCACCATCAGACGCGCGCACGATGTCCGTCTCGGAAGGATTTGGTTGGAAGATGTACAGACCGTTGAATGCGAGAGTGTCGTAGTAGAAGGGAGAGCCTGGCGGAAACGTGAGGAGCTTCTTTTTGGTCGCATCGAGAATCGATGGGTCATTCGTGAATGGTGCCGAATAGATGTCGACGCTTGGCTGGGGCACTGTAGGGCCACCACCCCCATACGCTTCGGTCCAAAACCACCTCACACCATCGCTTGCGAATCCCAACATGTGGTGCGACGCTACTCCGCGAAACACAGAGACGCTCCCGTCAGAGTCCACGCGCGCCTCTCGATGCCAGCCATCCCCGCTGCCGCGTTCATTCCACGCGAAGACGTCATTGCCTGCGACGATCACCGACGCAAGGCGCTGCGGCCAGCTCGTTCGCACGTAGTTCGACGATCCCCACGTGCCACGAACGACGCTGTAGCTCGTGAGGCTAAATGCAAACGCAGTGTCTGACGCCTCGAAGGATTCGTACATCTCCGTCCCAGGGAAGGACGGCAATAGCAGGGTAGGGTTCGGCGACTCTACAAGCGCGGCCGATTGCCCAAGTTGCACCTTGTGAAAAGCGGGCTTCGTAGAACGCACCGGAAAACGATAGAGCACCGCGGTCTGATCTTCCGTGAACGTGGGTCGAGCATCGCAATAGTCTAGGGAGCTGATCTTTGCTCTCCACGCCGCGAGAGGCTGGAGATCGGGAAGGTGATAGATATACTTGGCAAAGTCAGCGCCCTGGGCGTCGAATTCGCGGATGAAGAACAAGTATTGACCATCCCGCGAAATCCGTCCGTTAGCGAATATGCTGGTCGGAGCATTCCACGAAGACGTGTCGATCTGCTGACATCCTTTTTGGCCGGTGGCGCATGGCACCCATTGCAGGGTTGGCATCTGCGCTTTGACATCGATCGGGACATCGAGAAAGCAGTTTGGGTCTACTTCCTGAAGTCTTCGCCAACCCGGCCAATCAGAAATCGCACCACCATCAGAGGGTGCAACGTCTAGATCGGAACTCGCGTCCGAGGGATGTGCTGCATCTGGAAGTTTTACGACTTGATCAGCTGCTGCATCGCCCGGTTGCTCGCGAGTTTGCGAGCACCCAAAGCTGGGGACGGCCACGATGACCGCCCCCAGAGAAGCCAATGTCCAGACTCGTACATCTAGGGGCATGCTGAACCGTCGTTGAGGGTTCCGAAACCAACGAACGGAGCTGCAATAGTCTTGAAGAAGGTCGAACTGCAGACTCCGAAACCTAGGTCGGAGTTTGCCACGAACGTGAAATGCGCGCCAATGCTATGGGTGTCGCTCGTTGCCCGAACAGGTACGGTGATGCCAGCAGCGTGACCTACGACCGCCGTTTGAAGGTCCCCCGCTTGCGTATTCGCGCCAAGGGGCCGACCATTGCGATCGGTTTGGAGCACATCAATCTGGTTCGGTGTGACGCCAGAAACCGACATGATGTTGTCACCGTCGACCGTTGTGGAAAGTAAGAAGCGACCTTGGGTCGTAACCGGAAACCCGCCAGTCATCCAAAGAAAGTTCGCGGTGCCCGTCGGCGCTACGCTGACCAACGCAAGGGCGTTTCCGCCGGCCACCGGAACGAGATCAAGCACCATTATAGAGTCGGTTGCACGGTTGTAAGAGATCGCCTGTGGATTCGCGAGCGGTGCACCGATGACGTTTGCTGTCGCAACGATGTCTCTTCCCGCGAGACCATCTGCCAGAAGTCTCGACGAGATCTTCCAACCGGACGAGTTGGAGAGCGAGTAGAGCGCTTGGTTGGCTCCCGAGAAGGTCCGCAGAGCCACCGGTGCGCTGCTCCCGACAATCGTCGAGGCGATTTGCGCGTCGATACGGACGCCAGCGCGCACAAAGGCTCCCATGATCTGCGTTGTGCCGCGGACAAGAACAACTGCATTCGCGTCAGTCGCGTCACGAGACTGGGATCCAATTCGGTCGGAAGCGACGAG
>JAYVYD010000432.1:0-20121 GCA_043784605.1 Myxococcales bacterium
TGATCAACACGACGGCGGGCGCGACGCCCAATCGAATGGGCGGTCCGGTCGTGCCCAATCCGGGGTGCACGTAGAGCGTGCTCTTGCCGCGCTTGTAGATCCCCAAGTGGTAGTGGTGCGTGAGCTTGCTCAGCGTCACGTGCTTGGCGAAGAACGGCAACGCGATTTGTCCGCCATGTGTGTGCCCGCTGAGCGTCAGATCCACGTCGCGCTTGTAGGCGTCCCTGAAACGCTCGGGATCGTGCGCCAACAGCACCGCGGTCATTCCGTCGGGCCGCTCGCGCAACGCGGCGTCCATGTCGTCGCGTCGCGTCCAGGTGTCGTCGATCGCCGCCAAGTAGAAGCGACCCTCGTCTCGACTGATGACCAAGCCTTCATTGCGCAACACACGACCGCCGGTCTCCGCGATGAGCGTCGTGAGCGGCTCGCCCTCACCGAAGTAGTCGTGGTTGCCCATCGAGACGAACGTGCCGTCCTTGGCGCGGAGGTCCCCGACGACCGCGGCGATATCGTGGTGGAACGCGGTGCCGTTGGTCACCATGTCGCCCGTGATGACGGCGAGATCCGGCGAGAGCGCGTTGGCGGCGCGAACCCACCGGTCGGCGCGCGAGCGTGGCGTCATGGCGCCGATGTGCAGATCGCTGAGGTGCGCGATGCGGTAGCCGTCGAGCGACGGATGCAGCCCCGTGATCGGCACCTCGACCTTCTGCACGACGAAGACTCGCCGCCTCACGAGGACGCCATAGCCGCACACGACGAGGCCCACGAGATAGATCCACATGAAGGCGACGGCCAGCGACCACCCCGCGATGGGACACACGATTGCGGCGAGGATCGAGGGCACGAGCGAGAACAGGCATGCCGTCCAGTGAACGTAATACGGCTCGTCGATCAACGACGTGAGCCACGGCGAGCGCGGGCGATCCGACATGCCCGTGCGTGCGCGGCCCAAGAAGAGTGCGATCCCAAACGTGGCGAGCGCACCGCTCACCAGCCACGGTCGCTGTACGCCGAGCGCTCGCGCGAGCTCCGTCACGCCGAGGGTCGGTGCGATGTGCGCGATCGCCGTGACCCCGAGCAACATGTACAAGAACGTCGCCATGCGCGGGCGGTGGCCGATCGCGCGCGTCGCAGTCTTCGGCGGCGGCGGAGCGCTCGGGGTGGGTGCGTCTTCGGTCGAGCTCATGGATGATGATGGAGGATGAAGATCATGGCAGCTGGCCTTCGATCACTCCCCCATCCGTACACACGGCTCTGACGGCGCGTGGGGTGCAACCGATTCCGACGATGGAGGCCGAGAGGCCAAGCTCGCCGCTCATGCGAACCCAACTGTCCCCGGTCCGCCGTAAAAGACGCGCTTGCTGGGCACCCGCCCAACATGTGCCTTCCGTGGTCACCCCGACGCAGAGCAGATCGCGCGTCGTCTGCACGGCCTCGAGCTTCGTCGCGAACGCGGCGTTCATCGTGAGCGCATGACCGCCCGAGCCCACGGCGACGATCTGCCCGTCTAAAAGCGGCGCGATCGCGGCCAAGTCTCCCGTGCACACGGTGCCCACGAACTCGGCCATATTTTGGTGAACGCGGACCATCGCGCCGCTCTCGCCGCATGCGACGATCAACGCGTTCGTCGTCCGTGTCACCGCGCGTAGTCGGCCCGCGGGCGGCACGTCTGCCATCATCGCGAGGCGGCCTTGTTGGTATTGAACGACGACGCCAACGCGGTCCGTGGTCGTGGTGCGATGGACGGAGCTGCGGCTCGGTCGATCTCCGACGAGCGTGATGGTCCCGTCCGGATCGACGTGCGCGCCGTGATAGGTCGCGTCGGGGTCGGCCGTCGTCAACACCGCATGCGCCCCGCTGGGTGCGAGGTGGAGCGCGAGCCCAAGGTCCCCGAAGATCAGGTAGTCGCCGTTCGGCATGCGAGTCACACCGCGCGCGCGACGCGGATCGAAGCCGCCGGGCAGCGCCACACCGAGCCACTGACCGCGCTCCCAGCGCGCGAGCCCCGCCGGCCCGATGGCGACGCAGCCGCCGTTGTCCGCGCCCATCGAGACGCCGCGGACGACGTCCTCCTTGACGGGTTGAGTCGCGACGCGCCACGTCCACAGCGAGGGGTTCGACGTGTCTCCGATGGGCCTCGGGTTCGACCATGGGTTGTCGATGGGAGCCGAAGGACGGGAAGCGCCCGACGGCTGCGGCATGGAAATCGGCTGAAACGAACCGCTCCCGAGCGAGCTCCTCGGCGGGCCTTCGAACGCCGGCAGGATCACCGGCACCTGGCTCGGTCGTAGCGGGAAGTCGCTGGTGCTCGCGGGGATCGTCTCGGAGAACTGGAGGTTCCTATTCGCCGGTGGCGCCGATGAAGACCTCGCCTCGGCCGCCATTCGAAGCACCGGCTCGATCACCCCGAAGAACTCGCTGATCGACGTGTGACGATCGCCCGGATCGGGCGCGAGCGCCTTGGCGATTTGCGTGTCGAGCAACGCGATGAGATCCGGCCGCGAGCGCAGCTCGACGCAGAGCGAGTCCGCGTCCTCGAGTAGAGACGGTCGCGCGTGGTTGAGAATGCGCGTCACGATCAGGAGCGGGTTCTCGCCTTCGCGATAGGGGAACGCCATCTTGCCGGCGAGCATCTCGTACGTGATCGCCGCGAGCGAGAAGACGTCCGTGCGTGGGCCGACGCGCTGGTTGCCTTGCTCGTATTGCTCCGGAGGCGCGTACCCGAGCGAAGCTCCCGCGAGCGTCGTCGTGCGTTGAAGCGAGACGTCCGTGAGCTTGACGAGGCCGAAATCCGTCACTTTGGCGATCTCGGCGCCAGCTTCGACCGCGAGCAAGATGTTCGAAGGCTTCAGATCTCGGTGGGTCACCTTCTGCTGGTGCACGAGCTCGAGGGCTTGCGAGACCTGACGCAAGATGCGGCGCGTGCGCTCGGCGCCGAGACCCTTGCCAGGCTGCGAGTCCACGACCTTCTCCAGCGTCGTGCCGTTGACGTACTCCAGCACGGTGAACGGAAGGTTGAAGGTATCCCTGCCGTTCGCCGAGGTGAGGCTCGCCGTAGCGTGATCGAAGAAGCGCACGATGTGCGGGTTCGGGATGCTCTGCTGCGAGAGCATGCGCAGCACGTCGGCCTCGCGCTGGAACCTCCGCATCGTGTCCGCGTTGACCGCGTCTGGACGCAGGACCTTCACGACCACCACGAACCCGCCGGGCTCGTCCCAGTTCGCGGTGAAGACCCAACCCTGACCGCCCTCGCCGATCTGCTCGCGCAAGATGTACTGCGCGCGGCCGCTCCCCTTGAGGGTGCGGCCGGCGAGACTATCGCGCAGCGCAATCAGGCGCGGATCAGTCGTGAACATCGTTCCCAGGGTCTCACGCCTTGCGGCCGCCCCCATTTCTTTGCACTCAGCCCTCGAGCAACTTGAGCAGCGTGTCTTTACCCGTGAGTCCTACGTGTTGGCCGATCTTCTCGCCGCCCTTGAACACCATGACGGTGGGGACGCTCTTGATGCCGAACTTGCGTGCGATACCAGGGCACTCGTCGATGTCGACCTTGGCGACCTTGAATCTGCCGACGGTCTCGTCCGCGAGCTTCTCCACGATGGGAGCGAGCTGTTTGCAGGGCCCGCACCACGTCGCGGTGAAGTCCACCAAGACAGGAGATTCACTCTTCGTGACCTCTTGTTCGAAGTTGGTGTCGGAAAGCGTGATCACGTTCTTGCCAGCCATTGCCAATCTCCAGCTCTTCTCCACGATGGGAGCCCAAGTAAGGTAATCTCCACGAAGCGGAAAATCTATCCGCCGCGCGTTTTTTACCGATCTCCGGCGACGATCGTCTCATCGGCACGGCGCAAAGGAGCAGTGCCTGCGTCGGCAAGCGGAGGCGGGGAAGTCGCGGTAAATGTCCACGCGCGGTTGGCCACGCGAGCGATTTCCGAGGCCGGAGCAGCCAAGTCCAACTCAAGCTCAGCCCCGCGCGTCTCGAGGTGCATCGCCTCGAGCAAGGTCGCCATACCGATGAGCTTCACGCCCCAATCCTTCTCGAGCGCGGTCTGCTTTCTGGCGATGAAGTCCCTGAGCGTCACACACGCTTGCGCCGTCTCGCACTGCGCGATCGCGTGCACGCCGTCCGCGCCGCCGGCGTCGCCCGCGACGTGCAGCGCGATGGCCGCTTCGCTCACTTGCAAGATCGCGCTGAACGTCGGCCCACCCTGTTTTTGTCCCCCCTCCACATCGGCGCGCAGCTTCTCGCGCAGGCTCGCAGGCAGGCTCGCGGTCGCCGAGATCGCCGCGTGATCGCCGTCGAGTTCCTTGCGGAGGCGCACGTGGGCACTCGTCGCGGCAGCGCGGGGCCCTTGTCGATCGTACGCGTGCATCATCGCGCGCAGCCACGGTCCGTGACCTACGAACAGCGGCGCGCCCGTTCGAACCGCGATGCGAGGACGCGCCACGCCGAGGCTCGTGTCCTCCACGATCGAGAAGCCGTCCTCCTCGTGCACCGTGGGGTTGCCGCCTCGCGCCGAGAGGACCTTCTTCGCGCAATCCAGCACTTGGTCTCGGTCGAGGTCCACCGTGACGGCGACGCCGAACTCGCCAGGCTCACCCTCTTCGGGCGCGGCGATCACGAACTCGCGCGCGCGATCCAGCGGATCGAAGCCGCACGCCGCGGTCACGTCATCCCGCCCACGCTGGTTCAACAAGCCGAGCTCATCGAGCACGCCGGCGCTCCGCAGCTTGCCGAGATCCACGGACACGACCAGGAACGCGCCGTCCGGCACCGCGTCCATCGGGTGAGGCGCGGGAGGCGAACCTCCGCCAAAATAGCCCCCGACCACCGCGAGCACGCCGATCGCGATCAGCACGGCGAGGTTGCGCTGTCGCGTCGTCACGGGGAGCCAAGAGTTACTCCAGGGTGCCGGTGATTGACAGGGCAGCCTTAGGCGAGGATGTTGGTCGAACGGAGGGGCGAAATGGTCGTTGGTATCAGCCTTTTGCTGCTCGCAGTGCTCGTAGTCGGCCTCGTGGTCGTGCTCCGTATGGGACGCGCGGGCGCTTCGATGGAGGATGAAACGCCTCCGCCATCGAGTGACTTCGTCGCGCCTGTGAGTTCGGGCGCGTTCCGGTTTCGCACGGCGGAAGAGACGCCCGAGACATTCCACGATCGCCTAAAACAAGAGGACGCAGACATCGCCTCCTCCAAGCGCAACCCCAACGCTTAGATCAACGAGCGCGACTCCGGAACCCAAGTGTGATCCTGAGCGAAGCGGGCGCAACCACTCGTCGAAGAGTACGTGGGAAACGGCGCGGGATCCCGCTTGGCTCAGGATGACAACGTCTTGATCGTGATGATCACCGAGGAGATCGCGATCCCGATCCCGCCGAAGAACACGGCCACCGCAGCGTCAATCGTGCTCGTAGGGTCTTTGGGACAGCACCAACCACGAGACGGTAGTAACTGGCCTCGAAGTTTGCCGCGCCTGCATTGGACGCTTAACCTTTCCTCATGCGCTGGTGCCCCATTCTCGCGTGTTTGCTCGTCTCGTGCGCGAGCAACCCGAATCACCCGCCGCCGCTCGACACGATCGGCGGGCAGCCGCAGCCGTACGGCGGCAAGTACGTCCCGGACTCTGGAGCGCCGCAGGGCGACGGGGGCGCTCCCACGGTGCTCGCGACAGGTTTGTCTTCGCCGCGCGGAATCGCCGCGTCGGGCGCGTTCGTCTACGTGACTGTGCGCACGGGCGTGCTCGCGATCCCGAAGGCCGGCGGTGTGCCGCAAGGGTTCATCACGACCTCGGACCCACCCAACGCCATCGTCGCGTCCGCAACCACGGCCTGCTTCACGACCGATGGCGGAAATGTGTATTGTGCATCCTTACAAGGCGGATCGATCGCGACGCTCGCGCTCGGCGTCGTTGGAGTGAGCTCGATCGCGCTCGCGAATGACATCGCCTACTGGCCGAGCGCGCAGGGCGGCGCGTCGATCGAGCGATGCGGGGTCGGCGGCGCGGGGCGATCGGTGATCGCATCCGCTACTGGACCCTTCACGCCGAACGGCATCGCCGTCTCTGGCTCGGCGCTCTACTTCACGACCAGCGGCGCCGGCGCCAACGTGTACGCCGTGCCCACCACCGGCGGCGTCGCCGAGGGGCTCGTCCCTCCGGTCACTGCGGCGTGGGTCGACACGGTCCCGGACGGCCCCCGCGTACTCGTCGGTCACCAAGCCGAGGGCGCCTCGGACATCTTCGCGATCTCGATCAAAGGGGGAGTCCCCACCGCGATCGCGCAAGGCCTGCCGAGCATCGGCCACCTCGCGCGTGACTCGGGCCACGTCTACTGGACGAGCCCCTCGGACGGATCGATTTACGGAATGAGTCTCCCGAGCGGCGGTCCGGTGGTGATCGCGAGCGGACTCTCGTCACCGCGCGCGATCGCCGTGGACGACGCCATTTACGTCACGACCACTGACGGAATCGTACGCGCTTCCCGCCTGCAGTAGTCGCGGGAATAGCCCACAGCGGCAACGGTTGTGGACCTCGCGCGTTGATGAGGATAGTTGACACTCGCAACCTCGTCGCTAGGATGCGCGCTCCGTAAATCCAGGCCCTTTTTTTTCGATGGGTCAACCCCAAATTCAAGTGCTTGCCCGTTCGAGGTTGTCGACCGAGCGGGTGTTCTTCCCGGAGGTCGGATGTCCACCGACGTCATGATTCACGTCAACGATCTCAGCAAAAATTTCGGATCGTTTCGCGCTCTCGACAAAGTCAGCTTCGACGTACAGAAAGGCGAGATCGTCGGATTTCTCGGGCCCAACGGCGCCGGCAAATCCACGACGATGCGCATTCTGACGTGCTTTATCGCTCCATCGAGCGGTACCGCACGCGTCCGAGGGTTCGACGTCTTCGACGACCCGCTCAGCGTGCGTCGGAGCATGGGGTACTTGCCCCAACGCGCACCGCTGTACCTCGACATGAGCGTGCTCGAGTACCTGCGCTTCGCAGCTGACTTGCGTCAGCTCGACCACGACAGCTTCCTCAAAAGCGCCAGGAACGTCGTCGAGGTCTGCGGCCTCGCGCAGGTCCTCGGCAAGGAGATCCGCTATCTGTCGCACGGCTATCGCCAGCGTGTCGGCTTGGCGCAGGCGCTCATCCACGATCCGCCGATCTTGATCCTGGACGAGCCCACGAGCGATCTCGATCCGAACGAGAAGGCCGAGTTCCTCGAGTACCTGAAGCAGATCGGGCAAGACCGCACGGTCATGCTGTCGACGCACAACTTGAGCGAGGTCGAGGCCGCGTGCGCGCGAGCGATCATCGTGCGCAAGGGTCGCATCGTCGCCGATGGTCCGCTCGACGAGATCCGCGCCAAGAGTGGCAAGGTACGCTTCGTCGTGTCGATCCAAGAGTCGACGAACGGCATGCAATACAAGGGCACCGGCGCGCCGCCGACCAAGCAGGCCGTCGAAGAGGCGCTTCGCCGGCTGCCGGGCGTCGCCAACATGGCGGAGCTACCGACGGACGAGCGAGTCCACTCGTACACGCTCGCGACAGACGAGAAGAACGATTTGCGCGCCGAGATCTTCTCGCTTTGCGTGCAAAAGGGCTGGGTCTTGCTCGAGTTGCACCGCGACGCACAGACCCTCGAGGACGTGTTTCGCAACCTCACGATCGGTGACGAGTCACGCAATCGCCACCTCGGAGCAGACGGTGGCGAGGACGCAGACGAAGAGGAGTCCGACGAAGAAGAGTCGGACGAGTCCGCAGAGGACGAAGAAGACGAAGACGAAGAGGAGAAGGACTGAGCCATGGCCACCAACAAGAAAGCCGCAGAGGCTGAAGAGCTTCGAAAGAAGAAGCTGGCCGAAGAAGAAGACGAGGACGAATCGGACGACGACGAGGACGAAGAGTCTTCGGACGACGACGAGTCTTCGGAGGACGAGGATTCGTCGGACGACGAGGAGTCTGAAGACGAAGAGGAAGCCCCCGCAGCCGCGAAGAAAGACGCGCCCAAGAAGGACGCGCCCAAGGCTGCCAAGTCCAAAGATGAAGACGAAGACGAGGACGAAGACGAAGACGAAGAGGACGAAGACGAGCCCAAGGCGGCCGCAAAGTCAGCGCTCAAGGCGAACGTCCAAGCGCCGCTCGAACTGGGCGCCCTGTACTCGCTGCGAAACATCTGGACCCTCACGCGCCGCGAGTTCCGGTCGTACTTCGACTCGCTCGTCGCTTACGTCGTGGTCGGCGTGAGCGCTCTGCTGCTCGGCCTGTACTTCTTCTTCTATCACGGCGGTTTTTGGCAGGTGGATCGCGCCACCATGGGTCCCCTGTTCGACGTGATGCCGTTCGCGATCTGCGTGATGACTCCACTCGTCACGATGGGCTCGCTCGCCGAAGAGAAGCGTTCGGGCACCATCGAGCTGCTCATCACGATGCCCGTCAAAGACAGCGAGGTCATCCTCGCCAAGTTCTTCGCCGCTCTCGGGATGTGCATCATCCTGCTGCTCGGCTCGATCGTGATCCCCTTCGCGATGTTCGTGTTCCCCTGGCACATGGGCGCTCTCGATTGGGGTCCCGTGTGGACCGGCTACTTCGGTTTGATCTTGATGAGCTCTGCTGGCGTCGCCATTGGGCTGCTCTTCTCGAGCATCACCGAGAGCCAAATCATCGCGTTCTTCGCAAGCGTGCTGACGATGCTCGTCCTGTACATGATCGGATTCGTGGTGGAGTTTTGGCACGGCGTCGGCGGCGACATCATCGGCTTCGTGAGCCTTCAAACGAGGTTCTTGCCGTTCGCGCGAGGCATCATCGATACCCGCGCAGTCGTCTACTTCGTCTCAATCGCCGTCATCAGCTTGGTCGCAGCCTTCCGCTCTCTCGAGAGCCGGAAGTGGTCTTGAGGAACTAGTCATGGCAATGGAACGCAAGACCAAGGCAGCAACAGAGAGCCTCGCGCTCCTGTTGATCATCGCTCTCATCCTCGTCGGTGTGAACGCGCTCTCGGCGCTCGGCATCTACACGAAGAAGGACCTCACGAAGAGCGAGCGCTACACCCTCAGCAAAGGCAGCGGCAAGCTGCTCGTCTCCATGAAGCAGACGATGCACGTGGACGCGTACGTCACCAAGGGCCTCCCGAAGATCGACGCCTTCGTGCGCGATCTGCGCGATCTGCTCCAAGAGTACGAAGACGCGAGCGTCGTGAACGGCGAGAAGAAGTTCACGTACACGATCATCGAAGCCAAAGACGATGATCAGAAGAAGGCCGCGAAAGACGCCGGCCTCGTGGAGCAGCCGTTCCCCGAGTTCAGCGAGACCGAGGACAACAAGGGCGCGGTCGCCCAGGGCTACATGGGCATCGTCTTCAAGTACGGCGCCGAGAAGGACGCGATCAAGGCGCTCTCGCCCGATCAGTCCACGGGCCTCGAGTTCTGGATCACGAACAAGATCCGAGAAATCAGGGACCGCGGCGACAAGGTCGAGCACAAGATCGGCGTGCTCACTGGGCATGACGAGATCAAGCTCACCGAGGCGAACCTCGTCCCCGCGCAGGCCGGCAAGCCCGCGATGCAGGACATCATCACCCGCAACTTTCCCTTCTACAAACTGTCGGACGTGGATCTGAAGGGCGGAGATGCAGAGATCGACGACTCGCTCGACGGCATCATCATCACGCAGCCCGGCAAGGATCTCACGGACAAGGAGCTGCGCCGCATCGACCAGTTCCTCATGAAGGGCAAGAGCCTGGCGATGTTCGCGAGCTTCGTGAACATCAAGGCGAACGACGCGACCATGAACGCGACACTCAGCGCGCATGGCCTCGACAAGCTCCTCGATGGCTACGGCATCGAGATGAAGAAGGACGTCGTCCTCGACTTCGGTCGCAGCTTCCGTGTGAACATCATGACGCAAGGCGGAATGGCGAGCGCCAAGTTCCCGCAGATGATCGACGTCATCGACGACACGCAGTTCAAGGGCGACGACATGTTGCTCGACACGAGCTTCGCCGGCTTCTTCCGCATCGAAGAGGTCGCGATGCCGTTCACCTCAGCGCTCGTACTCCACCCGGAGAAGCAGCCGGACGTGCCGACCAAGTGCGCGGACAACAAACCGCCGTGTTTCAAGATCGTCGCTCGCTCGACGCCGTTCGCGTACGAGAAGACCGACGACACCGTCGACCTGAATCCGTTCCAAGCGTGGAAGCCGAAGGGCAAGTGGGAGCAGTTCAACCTCTCGGCCTCGGTCGAGGGGCGTCTCAAGAGCGCGTTCCCTGCGGGCGACAAACAAGGCGTCGAGACGGCGGCGCAGGTGCCCGATGGCAAGTCGGCGCGTATCTTCGTCATCAGCTCGAGCCAGTATCTCGCGAACCCGTTCGCGCGCGCCGGCAACGGCCAAGACATGGGCCCGCAGTTCGGCGGCATGCCGATGGGCGGCGACGAGAAGCTGCTGCAACTCGCGAACCCCTACGCGCAGCAGGCGCTCACCAACACGATCCTCTCGTTCAAGAACACGCTCGACTGGCTCACCGGCGACGTGGATCTCCTCGCGGTCAGCGCGAAGATCTTGGGCGAGCCCAACCTCGTCTACGGCGACGTCCGCGCTCCCAAGTTCAATCCCGAGGAGTCCGAGGACGACGTCAAGAAGCGTGAGAAGGATCTCAAAGAGGCGCGCAAGACGCAGCAGAGCACCATCCAATGGTCGCTCATCTTCTTCGTGCCGATTATTTTCTCGCTCTTCGGCTTTGGCCGATGGCAGTGGCGCAAGAAAGCGCGCCTCAACGCGCGGCTCGCGTGAACGCGTTAACGGAGTACCGACATGACTCGTGAAATAAAGATCGGTGTTGGCCTGGTCATCCTGATCGGCCTCGGCGTTGGCGTCTACTATCAGCAGAAGAAGGACGCCGCGCAGGGCACGATCACCGCGGCGCAAGATCTGCCTGATTTCAAGGGCACTGATGACGTCGACAAGATCGCCATCACGACCACCAAAGAGGGCAAGCTCACGGAGGTGGTGCTCGAGAAGAAGGGCGACAAGTGGGAGCTCACGAAGCCCGTGAACGCACCCGCGAACCAAGCGAACGTGAAGAGCCTCCTCGACAACATGAAAGAGGTGAAGCTCACCGAGACGATCGCGCGCAAGGCGGACGACGCGACCAAGGCGAACTACGAGCTCGACAACGACCACGCGCTGCACCTCGTGACCTTCAAGGGCGCGGACAAGAAGCTCGACGCGACGTTCGGCAAGAGCGGCGGCCGCGGCAACATGGTGATGGTCACCGGCAAGCCGGACGTCTACGCGGCGAGCGGCTACTCCGGCTGGATGTACGCGCGCACACCGAGCGATTTTCGCGACAAGGAGATGTTCAAGTTCGACGACGCGAACATCACCGGCGTGATCATCACGAACAAGAACGGCACGTTCGACTTCAGCAAATCGGAAAAGTGGACGGCGAAGTTCAAGCCTGAAAAGAAGGACCAAAAGCCGATCGAGCGCTTCGACGAGAGCAAGCTCACCGCGGCGCTCGGCGCATGGAAGAACCTCACCGCGGAGGACTTCGGCGACGGCAAACCGGTGAGCGACACTGGCCTCAACGCGCCCGAGGCGACGGTGACGATCGCCCTCAAGGACGGCACGCACACGCTGCGCGTCGGCAAGGTCTCGAGCGGAGGATCGCGCTATGCGCTACGTGACTCCGACTCCACCGTGTTCGTGATCGGGAGCTTCAACGCAGACTGGGCGACTGCCGAGGTCGGCAAGTTCCAGAAGCCGCTCGACGGCGGCGCGGAGAAGCCCGAAGGCCCGCCCGATGGCATGGGCATGGGAATGCCGCCGGGCATGCAAATGCCGCCGGGCATGGGTCGTCCCCCGGGTCATCCGTAAGCTTTCTGTTCTACCTTCTTTTGGGGTGAGCTAATCGTTCAGCCATGGAACTCTTCGGCAGACTCGCGAGCTACGACTACGGCGAAGTTCACCTCAAGCTCGACAAGGCGACGGGTCTTCGCGCGATCGTAGCCATCCACGACTCGCGGCTAGGGCCTGCGCTCGGCGGCTGTCGCTTCATTCACTACGACACGGAAGACGCAGCCGTCACCGACGCGCTACGGCTCGCGCGAGGGATGACGTACAAGGCGGCGCTCGCCGGTCTCGCCCATGGCGGCGGCAAGAGCGTCATCATTCGCCCGAAAGAGGTCTTCGATCGCGTCGCGCTGTTCCGCGCGTTCGGACGCTTCTTGGAGGACCTCCGCGGTCACTACATCACGGCTGAGGACAGCGGCACCGGGCTCGAGGACATGGAGGTCATTCGCTCGGTGACCAAGAACGTGACGGGAATCGATCCGTCGCACGGCGGGTCCGGTGATCCGTCACCGTTCACGGCGCTCGGCGTGCGTCGAGGCATCGAGGCGGCCGTGAAGTTCAAGCTCGGCAAGACCTCGCTCGCGGGCATCCACGTCGCCGTGCAAGGCGTCGGTCACGTCGGCTATTACCTCTGTCGAGAACTCCACGCCGCGGGCGCCAAGCTCACGGTCGCGGACATGGATCCGCTCAAGGCCGAGCGTGCGACGCGCGAGTTCGGGGCTAAAATCTGCTCGATCGACAGCATCGCGCAGGTGGAGTGCGACATCTTCGCGCCATGCGCGCTCGGCGCGGGGCTCAACGATCAGACCATCGGGCACCTCCGCACGAGCATCGTCGCGGGCGCCGCCAACAACCAGCTCGCCGAGCCGCGACACGGCGACGATCTGCACGCGCGCGGCATCCTCTACGCGCCGGACTACGCGATCAACGCGGGCGGCCTCATCAACGTCGCGCAAGAGGTGGTTGGGTACGACGCCGAGATCGCGCGACAGAAGACCTTGAAGATCTACGACACGATGATGGAGATCTACGAGCGGAGCCAGAAGCGCGGAGCGCCCACGTACAAGGTCGCCGACATGCTCGTCGAAGAGAAGCTCGCCGCCGTCGGCAAGTGACGCCGCTTTGCGGTGTGCTCCTTCGTCGCTGAGGATGACCAATCGCTGCGCTCCTCAGGGGTGACCAATCGCTGCGCTCCTCAACGGTGACGCGCTTCTCAGGATGACAGCTTCGCGCTCACTTCACGTGCACGTCTGCGGTCACGCTCATGCCTGCGCGTAGCGGTTTGTCTGCTGGCGGGTCTACGAGCTTGATGCGTACGGGGACGCGCTGCACGACCTTGGTGAAGTTGCCCGTCGCGTTGTCGGGGGGGCAGCAGGCTGAAGCGCGCGCCAGTCGCTTGCGCCATGCTCTCGATCTCGCCGTGCAGCTTCGCGCCAGGGTAAGCGTCGATCTCGAGATCCACGGGCTGGCCCACGTGCATCTTGGCGACCTGCGTCTCCTTGAAATTCGCGACGACCCATTCGCCCGACTGCGGGACGACCATCACGATGCTCTGTCCAGGAGCGAGCATCTGGCCCAGGGTGACCGCCTTCTTCGAGGCGACGCCGTCCTTGGGCGCCACGATGTGCGTGTAGGAGAGATCGAGCGCCGCGAGATCGCGCGAGGCTCGCGACATGTCGACCCGAGCGTGCGCGACGGCGGCTCGTGCGCGGGCGGAAGCGATCTGCGCGTCTACTGCGCTGGTCTGGCCCAGTCGCGCCTGCGCCTCCAAGATCTTCGCTCGCGCCTGCGAGGTGTTCGCCTTTGCAAAAGAGAGCCGCGCCTTCGCGTTCGCGTGGTTCGCGTCCGCGCCATCGAACGTGGACTGCGCCGCGTCGAGCGCAGCCTTCGAGATCGCGCCCGAGTCGAAGAGCCTCTTGGTACGCTCGAGCTCGGTCTGCGCCTGGTTGCGCGTCGTCGTCGCCGCGTTGAGCATCGCTTCGGCTTGCGCGACCTCGTCCGCGTTCGAGGTGATGCCGACGTTCGCTCCTTGGAGAGACGCCTCGGCCACGGACTTCTGGCCCTTCACGTTCGTCGCTGTGACGGCCACGTCGTTATCGGCCGCATCCGCCTGCGCGATGGCGCTCGCCAAGTCCGCTTCCGCCTGCGCGAGTCGAGCCTTGAGCTGCGCGTCGTCCAGCTCGACGAGCACGTCGCCGGCCTTGAGGAGCTGATTTTCGCTGAAGCCGACCTTGGCGACGACGCCGCCTACGCGCGTGGGGACGCTCACGATGTCCGCCTCTACCTGCGCGTCGTCGGTGGACTCCATCCCTGCGCGCGACAGGTAATACGCGCCGAGCACGATGCCGCCCGCCGCGAGCACGCCGAGCGCGATGAGCTGCGGTCGCTTGCTCTTCGCAACGGGGGCGGGCGCCGCGGCCTCTTTCTTCGCTTCTGCGGTCACGGGGTTGTCGAGTGTGCTGGTCGTTGACATGTCAAATCTCCACTGCTGCGTGCTCGGGGTCCGGCCTCTTGCTCATGTCTGGGTTGTCGAGGAGCGCGACGAAGGGAATGGCGCAGAAGAACAGAAGGCCGGCGACGTAGAACGCCTTCTCGAAGCCGAGGACGGCCGCCTGTCCAGACACCTGCATGTCGAGCAGGTTGAGCGCGCGCGCCGACGCCGTCTGCAGGTCCACGCCGTCCTTCATCATCACCGCTCGCATCGAGATCAACCGTTGCTGCACGACCGGGTCCGTCGCCGCGACGTGGCTGACGAGCGACGCCTTCGCCTCGTGCATGTAGCGCTCTAGGGCCGCGGCGAAGATCGCGACGCCGAAGCTGCCACCGAGCTGACGCACGAGGTTGTTGAGGCCCGTGGCCTGCCCCATGCGCCGTTTGTCCATCGTCGCGAGCGACACGGTCGAGAGCGGGATGAAGATGAGCGCGAGCGCCACGCCCTGAAGCAACTGAGGGACGAGGATGGCCTCTTTGCTCGTCTGCAGCGTGAAGCGGCTCATCATCAAGCAGGTGATGCCGCCGAGCGTGAGGCCCGCCGCGATCACCAAGCGCGGAGAGAGCTTGTTGTACAGCGCCCCCACGATCGGGATGGTGATGAGCATCGTGATGGAGCGCGGCATCAACGCGAGCCCGGTCTGCATCGCGTTGTAACGGAGGAACTCCTGCATGTAGACGGGCAGTAAAAAGAGCGTCGAGAACAGAACCACGCCGAGGATCGCGCCGATCGCCGTTCCCGTGGAGAACGAGCGGTTCGAGAGCACGCGCAGGTTCACGATTGGCTCGTCGACGTAAAGCTCGTGGAGCACGAACATGACGATCGTCGAGACGCCTACGCAAGCGAGTGCCACGTTCTTGGGCGAGTTGAACCAGTCGTCTTGCTCACCCTGCTCGAGGAGCGTCTGCAACGACGCGAGCCCTACGACGAGCAATCCGAGCCCCCACCAGTCCACGTTTCCTTTGGTCCGCTCCAGATACGGCGGGTCCTCCACGAAGCGCCAAACCATGAACAGTCCGAGCGCACCGACCGGCATGTTGATGTAGAAAATCCAAGGCCAGGAGTAGTTGTCGACGATGTAGCCGCCGAGCGTGGGCCCGATCATCGGGCCGATCATGATCGCGAAGGCGTACAGCCCCATCGCCATGCCTTGCTCGTGCGGCGGGAACGTCTCGCGGAGGATCGCCTGCTCGGTGGGCTGCAGCGCGCCGGCGCCGAGGCCCTGCATGATGCGGAAGATCACGAGCGGCGCGAGCGAACGCGCGGTGCCGCAGAGGAGCGACCCGAGCAAGAACAGCACGAGACCCGCGAGGTAGATCCTCTTGCGACCGAAGCGCGAGCCGAGCCACGCGGTGATCGGCATCACGATGACCGAGGCGACGACGTAGCCCGTGGAGACCCACGTGATCTCCTGCACGGTGGCCGAGAGCGTCCCGCGGAGCTGGGGGAGCGCAACGTTGACGATGGACGTGTCGATGGTCCCCATCAGCGTTCCGAACGTAACCGCCGCGGCGATCACCCACTTGTTCCGCTTCGCGACGACGGGCGCGCTCGCGAACGGCCTGGCGACGGCCGTCACTTGCGCTTGGCTTTCCGCGCACCACCGAGGAACACATCGACGATCTCGCCGGCACGGGACGCGAACGTCGCGCCCTCCGCGATCGTGTCTGCGGCGAACGCGCGGATGATGCCTCCGAGGATGCGCAGCAGGTGCATGGCATCGAAGTCGGACCGCAGATCGCCGCGGCGTTGGGCCTCCGCAAAGAGCGCGCTGCCGGCCCTTTGCATGCCGTCGGCGCGCAGCTTGCGACCCTTGAGCACCATCGCGGCGGCCGCCGTGGTTGGCCCCATCAGCCCGTAGTCCATCACGAGGACGAAGAACGCGCGGTGTTCGTCTTTGTACGCGAGCGTGCGCGAGAGGCGTTGCGTGAGGCTGGTGGCGAAGTCCTCGGCGTCCCCTGGGCGCGCGGCGAAGCGATCGATCATCGCGGCTCTGTGCTCTTCGAGGAGCGCCTGCAGCACGTCCTCTTTCTGCTCGAAGTGGTTGTAGACGGTGCCCACCCCGATGCGCGCGCGCACGGCGATGTCTTGGATGCGGGCGGCGTGAAACCCTTGCTCGACGAACACGTCGGCGGCGGCGGTGAGGATCGCGCGCCGGAAGACGGCCTTCGCTTCGTCGCGCGGACCGGGCAGGGCACGCACCGAGGCGCGCTTCTTCGTCGTTTGGTTCACAGTGTGAATCATGATTCACCTTGTGAGGGGTGTAAACTAGACCGATGCTCAGCACACCGCCGCCGTTGCGCTATGCTCCGCTCCGTGTTGCGTCGCGCCTGCCTTGCCCTGGTTTTCCTCGGGATGAGTGCAGGGGCGTGTGGCGGGGCTCCCAAGAGCCCGATTGTGGCCGCGGCGCCGCGTGACGTGCACGCCGGGCCCCGTCGAATCTCGATCGGCTACTCGCTCCGCGGCCGCAATTTCCCGCTGCCGATCGCGAAGGTCACGGTCGGTGGCGTGCAAACCCTCGCGCTGATCGACACGGGCGCGAACTCCCACATCGTCACCGGCTGGCTCGCGAAGAAGGCCAAGCTGAAGACGGTCTCCATGGGAGACGTGGGCGTCGACCACGTCGGCCACTCGCTCGAGACGCGCCGGGCACCGCACCCGCACATCGTCATCGACGGTTGGGGTGAGCTCATCGACGCCGAGACGCTCGTCACCGACGTGCCCGACGCGATCACCAACCTCGGCATCGGGATGTTCGTCTCAGCGCAGCAGCTCGCCACTCACGACACACCGGTGATCTTCGACCTACAAGAGCGCGAGCTGCGGGAGTCCACCGGGCCGGCGGACATCGCGGAGGCGACGCACGGACTCGCGAAGCTGACGGCGAAACCGGCCCGCGCCTGCATCGACGACGACAGCGCCGTACCGAGCCGTGCGTTCGTCGTCGCGGGTCGCATCGACGGCAATGCGGCAGACCTCTTGCTCGACACGGGGTCTACGCGCACGGACCTGCTCGCCGTGACCACCGCGGGTCAAGCGCTGTGGCCCAAGACGCGACCCAACAACGAGCCGGTCGTCGCCGCGAGCGGGCTGGTCACGTCGGGGACCGTTCGCGGCGTGCTCGTCGAGGTCGGCGATGTTCACCGCACGGTCGACGTCGACGTGCTCCCGGGCAAGCTCGACCCGTCCTGCACGCGAGACGGCGTACTCGGGATGGACGTACTCGCGGCGTGCGTTCTCGTCTTCGAGACGAATGACGTACAGGTGTACTGCAGGGAGACGCCGGGAATCGGCGCTCCCGCCGAAGCGCACTCTAAGAAACCAAATTGAGACGTACGCGACGCTTCTTCAGGTTCTCTTGGTCGCGCCTCTCGAGCTCGAGCGCGCTCTCGGGCATGGCGATGGTGCCGAGCGATTCGGGCAGCGGCAGCGCCTGGTTCTTCGCGTAGACCGGGTGTCGGCCCTTGTCGCGGTACCAGTCGGCAACGGACGCGTTCGCCTTCATCTTCTCGATCACGTTTCGCCAGCCAACTCCCGTGTTGTAGGCGCAGAAGCTGATCTCACCCAGCTGCGTACCGTACGGGATGATGCACATCTCCGTGCGGCGAAAGTCGTAGTTGAAGAGATCTTGGAACCACATCCCCGCGACGAAGAGCGCGCGCCACTCGAACTCGTGCGCGTCGGACTCGTGCGCACCAATCTCTCCGCCGCGCGTGCCCGTCTGGCTGCGGAACTGGCGAAGTAGATCGGCGAACGTGTAGCCAGCGGGTGCGAGATCCGGCTTGAAGTTCTTGAGGAGCGCCATCGCCACCTGCGCGAGCAGCACGTTGCGCGGCTGGTTTCCGTCGGTGACGTCTCCGATGTCCGTGAGGAGCTGGTCCATGTCCAAGAAGCGGCTGAGCGGCACCATCTCCTTGGTCTTCTTGTTCACGAACAGCACGGTCCCCATGCCGCAGTTCGGGTGACATCCGCAGTTGAGCGCGCCGAACTCTTGGTTCGTGTTCAAGAGGTCCGCCAGATCGCTGAACGGTCCCATCGCCGAGAGGGGGAACCAATCGCGCATGGGCTCGGTGACGCCCGTTTGGTCCTTCACGTCGTGCGCGAGGTGGCTCAGCGTGTAGCGCTGCTTTTGGCGGTCCGCGTCGCTGATGCCCTCGTCGCGCCCCGTGAAGCTCACCGGCTGAAACGACACGACGGTGATCTTGTCGGCGTTCGCGATCGCGAAATCCAAGATGGGCCCGACTTGATCGTTGTTCACGCCGTTGACGACCGTGACGACGAGCACGACGTCGATGCCCACCGCGTGCAGGTTCTCGATCGCGCGCTGCTTCACGTCGAACAGGTTGCCGACCTTGCGGTGGCTGTTGGACAGGTTCGTGACGCCGTCGAACTGCAGGTACGCGATGCGCAGCCCGGCCTCTTTGGCCTGCTTGCAGAACTCGCGGTCTTGCGCGAAGCGGATCCCGTTGGTTGCACACTGCACACAAAAATATCCTACATCGCGCGCGTATTTGACGGCTTGGAGGAAGTGCGGGCTCAACGTGGGCTCGCCGCCCGAGAACTGGACGCTCATCTGACGTCGCGGCTTGATGGCGAGCGAGTCGTCCAAGATCTGCTGCACCTCTTCCCAGGAGAGCTCGTGCACGTAGCCCACTTGGTTCGCGTCCATGAAGCACGGGTCGCACATCATGTTGCAGCGGTTGGTCAGGTCCACGGTGAGCACGCTGCCGCGCCCGTACTTCACGCTGGACGTGCCGTGGTTGCGGAGCTTGCTCAGCGGCGCGAGGAAATCGCGTCCCGGGTAGAGCTTCTCGATGCGCTGGGTGAACGGAAGGTCGATCGACATCACGTCCTCGAAGAGCCCATGCTTGGGGCACTCCTTCTGCATGACGAGATCGCCGTCCTTCTCCGTAATGAGCGCGCGGATCTCTCCGGGCTTGCCGTCGATCAGGATGCTGACGTCTTTGACGCCGTCGAGCACGTCCGCGCGCACTTCGATGACGCACTTGGGACAGAGGGAGTCCGTCTGACGCGGCCAGCCGAGCTGCGGGAACGTCTTGTCCTTGCGCTTCAGCAGCGGCGCGGGTGCCCACTTCGGGTGCGGCGACGGACGCTCGAAGCGCCGATTGAAGCGCTGCACCAGCGGCCAAAGTGTGCTCGCGGTCTTCGCGGCAGCGCGTTCCACTACGCGAATGACGCCCTTTAGTCCTCGATCGTCGGCGCCGGTTGGCGCGAGCTTGGGGCTGACGCGAGGCTTCCTCGCAGGCTCGTCGATGGGACGCACGGGGACTTGGACGGGCTGGTGAAACGAAGTTGACGTCGTGGCCATAGGAATACGTACTCTAGCGGAAGGCTCACCTAAGCGGAAGGGTTGCGTTAGCTTGTTCGTCGATGAAAGCCCACACCGGGTACCTCACGTTCAACACGAAGACGTCTCGCGAGCTTTTCCACCTCACGCCCAAGTGCGCCGAGATCCTGGGGCGCAGCGGTGTCCAAGAGGGCTTCATGCTCGTCTCCGCGATGCACATCACCGCCGGCGTGTTCGTCAACGACGATGAATCCGGTCTTCACTCGGACATCTGGAAATGGTTGGAGCACCTCGCGCCAGAAGGACCGGACTACGCGCACCACCGCACGGGCCAAGACAACGGGCACGCGCACCTGAAGAGCATGCTGGTGCACCACGAGGTGACGCTGCCGATCACCAAGGGCAAGCTGGACCTCGGCCCCTGGCAGCGCGTCTTTTACGCCGAGTTCGACGGCAAGCGGCCCAAGCGGCCCGTCGTG
>JAYVYD010000433.1:0-14848 GCA_043784605.1 Myxococcales bacterium
CGTCCTGTTGTTGGGTTCATCAACGACTTCAGCACGCGCGTCGAGCATCAAATTCCCGCCACTTCGTCGACTTGTCAGCTCGCGCCTTCACGCGCTCGCTCGCGGGGTAGAGCGAAATCCAGGATCATAAGTCGCGAACTATCGTTACACCGCGGCGATCGAGCGCCTCGGTGACCTCGGTCGCGATCATCTCGGCGAGCGTTGCGAAGAGCCCCTCGCCCTCCTCGGCGGTCGCGTCCGCGGGATCGCCCGTGTACGCGCGGTCGAGGCCCATGGCCGCGAAGGTCTTGTGGCCGTCCTTGATGCCTGCGGCGAGGCTGGTGTCGATCGGCGCAAGGCTCGCGCGTACGTCCAGCACGCGGCCCTTCGCGGCGAGCACGAGCGACGTCTCGTACCGACCCGCGTGGCAGTTGCCTCGTTTGTACTCATCGCTGAGCAGGCGTCCCCAACGGCGCGTGAGCGGACTGGCGACCGACGCGTGTCCATCGGGCAAGCCGTCGATCGAAGCGCGCACAGCCGCGTCGTGTTCGGGCTCGAGATGATTGGACACGAGGCACACGTGCTTGAATCCCGCGCCCAGCAGTCCAGTGCATACTGCACGCAAATACGCCGACAAAACAGCCGCGGGAAGCGTGACCGCACCCGCGAAGCCTTGCGCGTAGTCCGTCACTCCGTAAGGCACACTCGGCGCGACCACAGCGTCCACTCCGCGCGCCCGCAGCACCGCGATCGCCGTCTCGCAAGCGCGCTCTCCGATCAGCGTGTCGGTCGCGAGCATCAAGTGAGGCCCGTGCGGCTCCACGGATCCGACGGGCACGAGCGCCGCCGTCTTGGGCAACGCGAGCAGCGCGCGCGCTTCGTCCGTCGTGTAGTCCGCGAGCCTCATCATTTGTCGCCGCCTTCGGCGAACGACAACGACTCTGCGGATTGGCTCCGCCCGCTAGAATTCTTCGCGGCCTCGGCGGCCCGCAGCGCCTTGCGATCCACCTTGCCGCGATCGTTCTTGGGCACGTCTTCCACGAACTCGATCAGGCGCGGGTACTTGTGCTTGGCCATGCGTTCTTTGGCGAAGTCTTGGAGCGCGGTGGAGAGAGCGGCAGAGGCCGTGTGACCTTGTCTCAGCACGATGAACGCCTTCGTCTTCTGGAGCCCGTCTTCTTCAACGCCAATGACCGCCGCGAGCGCGACCGCCTCGTGCTTGCACAAGCAATCCTCCACTTCGACCGGCGAGACCCACAAACCACTGACTTTCAGCAGCTCGTCGGCTCTACCTGCAAAGTACAAGTATCCGTCGGCGTCCTTCTTGAACAGGTCCCCCGTGCGGCACCAATGTCCGAAGAAGGTGGACCAGCTCTTGTCGCGATCGAGCCAGTAGCCCATCGAGACGCTGTCGCCTTTCACCCAGAGCACGCCGATCTCGCCGGGCTCGCACTCTTTGGCGCCGGGGCCCTCCGCGTCCTCGGGCAGTACGGCGAGCTCGTAGCCTTGGACGACCTTGCCGAGCGAGCCTGGCTTGATGTCGCCCGGACGATTGGACGCGTAGATGTGGAACATCTCGGCCGAGCCGATGCCGTCGTAGACGTCGCTCTTGAAGCGCTCGGTCCATCGACGAAGCAGCGCCTCTGGCAACGCCTCACCCGCGGAGAGCGAGAAGCGTATGCTGGAGAAGTCGAGGCCGCTCTCGCCCTTGCTCCGTATCGACTCGTCGTAATCGAGCAGCTTGCCGAGCATCGTCGGGACGTTGGTGACGATCGTCGGCTTGTACATCGCGATCGCGCGAGCGAGCGCTTCGGGCGTGGGACGCTCGCTGAAGAGTCCGACGCTCGCGCCGACCGCGAAGGGGAATATGAGGTTCGTTCCGGTCGCATATCCGAAGTAGAGGCGGGGCACACTGACGGTGATGTCGTCCTCGCGATAACCGACTGTCGCCTTCGCGTAGACCTCCGTGTTGAACGCGAAGTCGCGATGCGAATGGATGTTCGCCTTGGGCTCGCCCGTGGATCCGCTTGTAAACAGCCAGATCGCGGGCTCATCGCGGTGACACGACGGGAATGCGTCACGCGTGGAGGCGTGCGCCATTGCGTTCGTGAGATCGGCGAGTTCGTCTCCGAGATCCTCTCGGACGTGCTCGCAATCGTCACCCGTCGCGGCGTCGGGCACGGCCCACATGCAGCGTACTTCGTCGCCGATGCGTCCTTCTTCCATCGCGGACTGCAGGGCCTTGAGGACCTTGGGCGTCGTGACCACGGCAGTCGCGCCGGTGTAACGGACGAGGTACTCGATCGACGCGATCGGCACGTCGGGGTTGCCCATCGCCACGACCGCGCTCGCGGCGAGCGTGCCGAAGAACACCCACGCGAAGGGTGGGACGTCGGGGAGGACGATGAGCACTCGCTCGCCGCGCCGCACACCGTTTGCAAGCAACAACGAAGCGAACGACCGCGTTCGAGACGCCACGTCTCCGTAGGTCCAGCTCCGGTCGCCGAAGCGAAGCGCGACGCGCTCTGATTTGCCTTCCTCGAGTCGATCGAAGAGGTAGTAGTCGGCAAGGTTGAGGTCTTCGGGGAAGGTAGGGGCCGTCACGGGAGCAACGATAGCCGGAGGTGACGCGCGGGAAAACTCGCTCGGTTCGACCTGCCGTGCCAAGTCCGAAGGCGACAGCCGCGCACTTGAGCCGTTTGACGTGAGAAGTCAGCCCATCGGGCGATCGCAATCACGAACATGCCGGGCCAAGTCCAGAGGCGATAGCCGCGCCCTTGAGCCGCTTGACGTGAGAAGTCAGCCCATCGGGCGAACGCAATCACGAACCTGTCGCGCGCGGGGCCACATGGCGCTATAGAGCGCGCCATGTCGATGAAGCGCGCCAAAGAAGTTCGTCGCGGCCCCAAGGACTCCAAGCCAGAGGACGACGGTTTCTTCCCCAAAGACCCCGTGCGAGTTTTCGAGTGGGAGAAGGACGCGAACGCGCAGGCCGACGAGTCATTCGCCAAGTACTCGCCGAGCGCTCGCTATGCCAAAGGCGCCCTCGTGATGCACCCCAAGTTCGGCAAGGGCGTCGTCACCGAGTCCGAGCAAGCGAAAGTGGATGTGCTCTTCCAAGAGGGCGTGAAGAAACTCGCTCACGGCCTAAGCTGATCTTCCCGATCCCGCCCCGTGCGTTCGCGGGTGACAAAAACAAAGAACCCCTCGTCTCGGTGACGAAGGGCTCTTTTGTTTTTGTGACTTCGACGCTTACTGCGCGTACTTCACGGCGTCGTCGAAGACCTGAGCGGTGAAGACAGTGCCGCGGAGCTTGGCGCGCGTGTCGGCGAAGAGCTTAGTCCACTCGGCCATCTCGGCGGCGTTCGGCGCGTAGTGCGTCATGCGTGCTTGGAGGCGTACGAGCGCGGCGTCATCTTCGTTGCGGATGCGGCGCGTGAGTGCCTCGCCCGTGACGCGACCCGTGTCGACGAGAAGCGTCTGCACGTCAGCGGGTAGGCCCTTGAGCTTGGTCGACGAGAATATCAGGGCGCCGATGCCGATGCCGGCGACCGCGTCGTTGAGGTTGTCCACGCGGCTCGCCCACTGGAGCTGCTCGGCCGCGAGCGGCGGCGCGTTGATGACGTTGATCGTGCCGCTGGTGAGACCCGTGAGAATCTCCGGCACGCTCACTTGGCGTGGCGTCACGTCGCCGATGAGCGAGAACAGCACCGGCGCGACGGGATCACCCGCGAGGTAGTAGGTGTTCTTGTGCTTGAGGTCCCCGGGCGTCTTCACCTGGAAGCCCTTGCTCATCATGTGAGCGCGACCGACGTCGCCCCAACCGAGCACCTTGAAGCCTTGTTTGTCGAACTCCGCGTCGAAGCCGGGCTTGAGCTGGTTTCGCGCGTTGTCGAGCTTCGTCCACTCCGTGAAGAGGCCGGGCATCTGCAGGACGAGCACCTGTTTGTAGACCTGGCCGAGACCGACCGCGGTGACGGCCGCGCCGTCCAGCTGGCCCGTGCGAATCTTGCCGACCATGGCGTTCTCGTCGCCTTGCTGGCCGTTCCAGAAGAACTGGAGCTGCACGTTGCCGCCCGAGCGCTCCTCGACGCTCTTCTTCCAGAGCTTGAACACCTGACCCCAGGGCGACTCGCCCGGCGCCAACGTGCCGATCTTGAGGGTCGTCGGATCAGCGCTGGCCGAGCCAGACACCCCGAGCAGCATCGCCGTCGTGGCGAGAGCGAGAACGAACTTCCGGAACATCGTCACCTCCAAAGCCTGCACGCGCAGGGGATCTAGCTGGGGTTGGACGAGACGGAGTACCGTCGGATTCACCACCCCGGCGAACGTTTATACCTCAGAACCCGCAGTCGTCCATTTTCGCCTTGGAAAGGGCGCGCTTCGCCTTTCGTTTGGCGATCGTGTTGGTCAGGCGCTGAGCGGGATCGGGGTCGTCCGCCTGGAGGACCTCGTTGAGCATCTTCTGGTAGAGCGGCTTGTCGCCCTTCACGCACGCGAAGCGCGACCCGTAGTTCAGCTGTACGACCAACGCCTTGCGCTCCGTCTTGGCGAGCGCGTCGTCGAACATCTTCTGCGCTTGGTCCATCTCGCTCATGGCGGTGCGTGCGTGATACGAGGCGAGCGCGACCTCGGCCGAGTAGTGGTTGTAGTCGGGCTGCAGCTCGAACGCCTGCTCGAGCAAGGCGACGCCGATGAAGAGCTCGCCGATCATCGCCGGGTCGTCCTTCGAGACGTTGACGCGCGCGAGCCACGCGTAGCCGGTCCAGAAGAGGTTCGGCGCGTCGTCCGCGTCGTCGAAGTTCTTGTCGAGCCACGCCTTGATCGTGTCCTCGTTCTTCTTCGCCTCGGTGAAGCCGTCCGCGGTGTGCCCGAGCAATTCGAGCCCGTAAAACACGGCGCGGTCGTACGCCATGCGCGCGCGCTTCTTGTGATAGTCCGTGGCGTCGTCGTCATTGGCGAGCGACGCAATCTCCATGTCGTCCTCGACGAACGCGAAGCCGTAGCTGACCCAGCCCTTGGTCAACAGGAAGAGCGCGTCCGTGTTGTTCGGCGCGAGCTTGTGCATCCCCTCGAACTGCGCGAGCCCCGCCGAAATCGCGCCGCGCGCGAGCTCGTAGTCTCCGACGCTGTCCATTCCCGCGGAGCCTGTGCGAGTCGAAGAGATCTGTCCGTTGGTGAGCATCGCTTTGATGCACCCCGTGGAAGACAGCGAGATTCCGAGGGCGAGGGCGAACGTGGCGATTTGTGCGCGCATGGATGAGTTGGTCTAGCGACCCCCGACCCATGGAGTCAACGGGCACAGCCTGATCGCCTACGGCTGACGGCACCGTCCTGCTATGCGAACAGTCCTGCTTGCGCTTATTTTTAGCGTTGTGGCGTGCTCGTCGTCGACGCCCTCCACCACGAACCAACAGCTCGCCTGCACCGGCAAGGCTTGCCAATGCGCGGGCGGGGACTGTGCGGCTACGTGCCCACAAGACGGAAAGAGCTGCTCGTTTACGTGCGCCCCCGGAGCGACGTGCGCATTCTCTTGCCCTGGCGGTTCTTGAAGCCTCACTTGCAACGGCTCGACCGCTTGTGCGCTCGACTGCCCAGGCGGCAGCTGCAGCCAGACCTGCATGGCCGGCACCAAGAGTTGCATGCTCACTGGCTGCAAACAGGGCTGCTCGCTCACGTGTGGCGGCGCCCAAACCTGCAGCTCGAGCTGCGACACCACAAGTGGTTGCTCTCTGACGAAATGATTCGTCAGCGCATGACCGCCCGCACTTTGACCTTCACTTTGTCGCGACCTTCCATGAAGCGATCCATCGGCGTCACCGAGCGCACGAACGAGAGGTAGCTCTCGGGAGACACGTCGCTCGTTGCGGGTCGGAGGGCGTCGAGCGCGAAGCTCGGCAGGCGTGGCGCGACATGGCCTTGGAACGTGACGCCCTGCATCGGCACCTTGAACTGCGCGACCACGCTCTTGGGGTTGAGGTTCTGACGGCTCGAGTTCGCGAGGACTTGATCGAGATTCTCGGGCGCGGCTGCTTCGGGGGTGACCTCGAAGCCTGGGAGGATCTCGACCTCCACGTCCTTGCCGGCGAGCTCGTTGGGCATCGTGATCTCGATCGTGCGCGTGACCTCTGCGCCGCTGAACGGCAAGAGATGGAGCAGAAAGCGCGCCTTGTTTCCCGCGTCTACGACGGGGTCGAGCACGTCCACGCCGCGCAGCCGCAAGAGCTCTCTCGCGTAGTCCACCGTGAGCACGGACTCGATCCCCTCGACGTGCACGTTCTCCCACGGGTTGTTGAGCGCGGAGCCAATCGCGGAGATCACGCGCGACTGGAACCACTCGCCCGCCTCGGGCATGCCGCCGATCGCGAGGCCGAAGTCGTCCACGTCGATCGGCGCGTGACCGCGGATCTTCACGCGTGACTTCATGCTCCACGTGATGTCGCGGTGATCGCTGACGGTGGCCTCGAGCACGCCGCCGTAGACGGAGGCCGCGAGCGAGCCGCTCATGAAGCGCTCTTCGGCGACCTCGACGTTCCAGATCGTCCGAGGCGCGCCTTGCACGCCCTTCACCTCGACGCGGATCGGGAACACCGGCGCGGTCTTGGTCTCGTCCACGACGACCGCGCTCTGGCGATCGTTGACGAGCGCGCCGAGCGTGCGCGTGGCCTCGCCGACCTTGAAGCTGTGCTGATCGCTCGCGTAGATCCACATCACGCGACCCAGCGCGGCGGGGAGCGCGCTGTCGCCCGCGTTCATCATCGGGTGGCCGAAGCCGCACAGCCGTGTGCCCTCGACGTGCGTGACGGTGCCGAGGCCCATCATCGAGATGTCGCCGCGCGAGAGCTGCACGCCGAGCGAGCCGCCGTCCACGAAATGTTGCGGGTCGTCCGCGGAGGGAGTCGCCTGCCCGCCCCCGCCCGCTTGCGGCTCCAAGCCGAGAGGTTCGAACGCGCCGCGCAACATCGCGAGCGAGCGCTCGCCGAGCCCCGCTACGAGTAGCGGAGTCGCGACCGGGACGATGCCACGCGCCGCATCCGTGGTGACGCCCATGCGGGAGGCGACTTGCTTGCCGTGCTCGGCGAGGTCGTAGCCGTTGATCGGGCCTTCCCAGCGCGTCGGTCCGTCCAGGTCCGCGCGCTTGGGCTGCGGCGCCAACGGTTGACTCGGCAATGGTCCGCCTTGGAGAGGCCAAAACCCGGCCGGAATGGGCCGGTGGAGTTCGGTCAACATCGGCGCGATCGGCGTGAAGCCGGCGACGGGCTCCACCATGAATTGCCTCAGGCTGTACGAGTACGCGCCGGCGAGGCGGCCATCCAAGTAGATGGGACTGCCGCTCATGCCTTGTACGTTGCGCGTGATGTTGAGGCGCGGGTGAGGCGTCTTCACCAACACGAGGTCTTGGCCCGAGCGGAAGTTGTGGAGGACGCCGATGACCTCGACGTCGAACTTCTCGGGCACGAAGCCGTGAAACACGGTGAGCCCGTAGCCCTTCATGCCTTCTTTGATTTCGTCGACGCCGATCGTCGCGCCCTTTGCGTCTCCGCGCGCGAGAGGGAGAGACGCGAACAGGCCGAGAGCCGAGCCGCCGAGCGCGGCGAGAGCCATGAGATGTATACGCACGTCGAGAGTGTCGCGCGTACGCGGTGTACAAGCAACGAAGTATCAATAGAGTGCGGAGCGTGACTGTGGCCGACGGCACGACGCCTCCCTCTCGAACGCCGTGGCGCGCCCGCGTCGCGGATCGCCTGGCGCGCTCGAGCCGCGTGTTCTTGCTGGGTTTGATGGTCGCGTGCGGGATCGAGGTCGTCGTGGATCTCAACCAGACGCTCTTCGAGATCAACGTTCTGCGCAGCGCTGTTCGCCAGAAGGGCGAGGCGTACGTGGGCATCCTCGCGAAGGCGAGCGAGGACGAGCTGGCCGAGTCCGACGTTGCCGGGCTCGAGCACTTGAGCTCCGGAATCTTCGACGACGAGGATGCGGAGTTCGTGCGCTTCACGGACGCGAGCGGCAAGGTCGTTTGGGAGAAGGAGAAGGCTTCGCCCGAGCACCCGCGCGCCGCGGACTTCGCGACTCACTACGCCCACCTGATGGAACGCGACGAGCACGCGATCCTCACGGACCCCGACGGCTTCAAACAGCGCATCCTCGGCAGTCGCTACAAAGACTTTCCGCAAGTCTACGCGGACACGACCGCGAGGGTCGCGGCCTTGGTCTCACCGCCGAAGGCCGCGCCGACGTCGCACGGTTTGATCGTTTATCAAGATCGCCTCCGCACGGACAGCCACGAGCGCGACGATCTCACCACGTATGCGCTCGGGACGGTCGTGGACGACGGCAAGACCGTGGGCACGACGCTCGTCGCGTTCGACATGGAGCGCACGAACGCCGGGGTACGCATGAAGTACCTGAAATTTGCCGGAATGGTGACGTTCTTCGTCGCGCTCATCTTGGTGCAGAGCACGCTGTCTCGCCGCGACAAGCTGCGGCTCTTGGACCTCGAGACGCGCTACGCCACCGCGAAGAGAGCGCTCGTCAAAGCGCTCCCCGACAAAGACCTGAAGCTCGGGAGCCTCGTCGTCTGCGGCGCGCTCTCGCAATCGAAGGGACCCGTGGACGGAATGATTTGGGGAGCTGTCCTCGAGGACGACTCGGTGATCGTCTTGGCGATCGATCCGGACGGCGATGGCATCGACGCGGCGGCGGTGGGCTTGCAGGTGGCCAAGGCTTTTAGGGCGAGGCCTGCGACCCTTCGCTCGCTCGACGACGAGGTGCGTGCCCTCGCACAAGCCGCGACCGACATCCCGCTCACTCGCCCCATCGGCGTGTTCGTGCTGCGCGCGCATAAAGCCGGAGACTGGGAGGCGCTCTTCGGATCGTTCGCGGCGCTTCGAACGCTGCGTGGTACACGCGTGAAAGCGCCCATCGCCGAGTCGATGGAGAGCGCGCTCCCCGAGGGCGTGGTCGGACCGCTGTCCCGCGCGCAGGGCAAGCTCGAGCCGGGTGAGTCGCTCGTGGTTTTGTGCGGGGGGATGGCCAAGAAGGAGCACAAGCTCGAGGCCGATGCGCTTGCGACGTACGTGGCGCGCACCCACGAGCCAGGCAAGCTCGTGCCCGTCGACGACGCCGCGATCTGGATGCGCGGCCGCAGTTCCGCGCTCGTCGAGAACGACATCGTCGTCTTGTCCGTCAGCCGCAGCAAGACGGAGGCTTGAGTGAGCTGGGTGCTCTTGCTCGCGGCGCTGACGCATTTCGGCGCGTATCTCGCGATCGTCGGGGGCCTGGCGAAGCACGAGCCGAAGTGGCACGCCGCGGTCGCTCTGGTGGTGCCGCCTCTCGGCGTTTGGTGGGCGACACGTGCGCACATGCGCGTGCGAGCGATCGTGTGGCTGGTGTCGCTCGCGGTCTACGTCATCGCGCTGGGCATCGCGAAGTTCTAGTAGGATGAGCGCGATGCATCCCTACAGCGCTCCGAGAAACACTGCGCCCGAGCCTGACGGCGACGACGATCTGCGGCACGTGAACCCGACGTTCCCGAAGGTCGCCGCTGCGTTCACGTTCCTCGCGGGAGTGCTCTCTGCGCTCAACGCGATCCAGACGCTCGTGAGCATACACATCCGGTCATCGTTCTGGTCGATGGTCCCCTATGCGCTGATCGTGATCGGCGCGACGCTGGTGTACTTCGCCAAGAACACGTTCACCGCGCGGCGGTGGGGCGCCCTTGGTGCCCTCGTCGCCGCGGCGATCCTCACGGTGACGTCGGCGGCGTGGCTCTACTTCGCGGTGACCAACGGGTTCATCGCGCTCTACGCGATCTGGACGCCCATGGCCGCGCTTCTTGCGATAGGCCTATGCGCCGCAAGCCTCTCCGCATGCGACCGCGCGACCAACGCGCGCGACCGCCTCTCAGCGCAGGGCCTCAATATAGGTCTCTGAGCGCAGCTCAGAGACCCTCGCTTGGTCGAGCGGGAACTACGCCTTTTTGGCTTCGACGGGCTTGGCGTCGGCGGCTTTGACGTCGTAGCCCTCGATGTGAATCGGGAACTTCGGCGTGCCGAGGGCGCGGCGCTCGCGCTTGTTGCGCTTGCCGCTGGTGGACATCTTGCGCTTGCGGATGCGTTCGAACTGCTGCGACGACGAGACCATGGTGAATCCTCTTGGCGGCCCAATGAGGGCATCGGGGCCGCGCAATATGCAGAAAAGCGGTCGCTCTGTCAAAGCGACTTTGTTCGCTCGCTCAGGCGACGGCCTCTAGCGCACGTGTCGGCAGGTCGCTGAGGCGAACGCGGCGCTCGTCGATCATGGCTTGGACCGCGAAGTCCACCGCGCGCTCGAGGCGGCCCAGGCTGGTCTTGAGCATGCGCGTGGTCGCCGCCGCGCGGGGTCGAACGGGCAAGAGGCCGCGCCACACGTCGAGCGTACTGATGCCCATCACCCGTGCGTACTCGGCCATGAAGACGCTCATGCGCGCGTCGTCGCCGCTCAAGATCCCCATGGACGTCGCGCGCGCTCGTGCGCTGCCTCGCCAATAGCTGAACACTCCGCGCTGAAGCGCTCGCGAGCCTTGGTCTTGCGCGCGGAAGACCTCGTAAAGCGCCTCGGTGAAGGAGTCGCGGGCGCGCACGAAGCGGTAGCGCAGCCGCTGGTAGCGAACGAGCGCCGCGTCCGAGAGGCCGAGGAGACTGGTGCACTCGAGGAGAGTTTGCGCGTCGTTCATCGCGGCCGTCATCCCCGTGGCGGTGAGCGGGTGAGCACAGCCGCCGGCGTCGCCCACGAGCACGGCGCCAGGCACGGCGCAGGTCGTCGTCGTCACCGCGTGCGTCGCGCAGCCACCGAACTCGCCTTTCGCGAGCGACTCGAGGAGCGCCTCGCGAACGGACGGCGTGAGCTGAGGCGCTTGATGCACGCGTACGTACTCGGCGATCGCGTCGGCGCCTTTGGCCGCGTTGAGCGGCAAATCGATGCACATACGCGCAGACTCGCGCGCGAATGGGTACGCGAGCACAGGGCCCACGCCGCCGAGGAACACGTGGCCGTACGCGGCGCGAGGCAGCGCACTCCTCGGAATCGAGGCGGTCACCGTGTGCGAGAGCCGCTCGACGAAGGCCTCGATGCCCAGCATTTTGCGCACGCGCGACTGACGCCCGTCTGCCGCTACGGTGAGCTCCGCGCGAAAGCCCTTGCCGCACTCGGTGCGCACTCCGATGACGCGATCGCCCGAACGGAGGATCTCGCTGGCGCGCTGCCCCAAGAGGATCGTGACGCCGCGCGCGCGCGCGACCTCGCGCATCGCATCGAGCATCGCGTGATGATCTACGCCGACTCCGGCGCCTCGACCGCGCTGATAGGGCAAGACAACGTCTTCGTCTTCACCGTTGGCCCACGCGCTGAAGCCGGCGATCTCTACGCTGCCCGCCTGCTCGAGCGGCGTCAGTATGCCGAGGCGATCGAGATCGCGTGCGCCGCGCGGGTGGATGAGCTCACCGCGGAACTGCGGGTTGTTGCCACGCGGGTGCGCTTCGAGGACGACGACGCTGGCACCACGAGTCGCGAGGGCGAGGGCGGTCGTCAACCCGGCGAAGCCTCCCCCGCACACGACGACATCTGTTCTCTCCACGCATCCAGTGCTATCCGAGTTTGCGTTCGCGGGTAAAGTCCGACGTCGCGCGACTCGACATGCTGCGCCGCGAACTGTGCTACGCAACCGCTGCAAACTAGGGCTCTCCATGCTCGACACGAACGACCTCCTCCAAAAGACGAGCCGCACGTTCGCGCTCGCGATTCCGCTGCTTCCGGAGCCAACGAGGCTCGAGGTGGGGCTCGCGTACCTGTTGTTTCGCATCGCGGACACGTTCGAGGACGCGACGGAATGGCCGCGAGCCGACCGAGTGGTCGCGCTGCAAGCATTCTCTCGAGTTCTTCCGTCGCTGGACCCCAAGCGCGCAAGAGAACTCGTCAGCGGATGGCTCGCCTTGCCGCCATGTGCAAACGCGGCCTACCTGGAGCTCGTGGAGAAGACGCCGGAGGTGCTCGCCGAAGTGAGCGCGCTCGGCGCCGCGGCGCGCCTCATCCTAATTCGTCACGCACAGCGCACCGCGGACGGGATGGCGCGCGTGGTGCTCTCGTCGGACGAGCGCGGCCGCTTGGCGCTGTCGTCGCTCGGCGAACTGCAAGAGTATTGCTACGTCGTCGCCGGGATCGTCGGCGAGCTGCTCACCGAGCTGTTCCTCAACGACGCACCCCAGCTCGAGATTGTCCGTAGCGAGCTCGAAGCGAACGCGCGCGCGTTCGGCGAGGGTTTGCAGCTCGTCAACATCTTGAAGGACTCGAGCGACGACGCGGGCGACGGACGCACCTACCTACCTGCCTCGGTCCCGCGCGCGCAGGTGTTGGAGCTCGCGCGCCGAGATCTCGATGGGGCAGCGCGCTACATCACCGCGCTCGAGACGGGCAAGGCGCCGCGTGGCTTCGTCGCGTTCACGTCGATCAGCGTGATGCTCGCCCGCGCCGCGCTCGATCGCATCGAGCGCGCAGGCGCCGGCTCGAAGATCTCTCGCGACGACGTGTTCGCGATGTTCAACACGCTAGAGGCCACGCTCGACAAGGGCGAGAGCGTTCGGCAGCTCGTCTTTTAGCGAGAGCGCTCCCACTCGGCGAGCGCCCACATCGGGAAGATGTGCCGGTAGTTGTCGTAGTCGATGAGGCACGTGCGGTTGAAGACGCCGACGAGCGACTCACGCGCCCAGCTCCCGTCCGCCTCTTGGCGACGCGTCAAGAAAGAGGCAGCGCGCCGCAGGATCTCGCCATCTTTGTACTCTGCACGCATGAGCGCGAGCATCGCCCACGAGGTCTGCACGACGTGACCGCGCTCGCCGTCCGTCCACTGACGACGCTTGCAGGTGTCGCCGTGCTCGCTCCATGAGCCGTCCGCTCGCTGCTTGCCGGCCAAGAACGCGCAGGCGCGCTCGATCGCCGGATCACGCGGCGTGACGCCTGCGGCCATGAGCCCATGAATCGCAAACCACGTGCCGTACGTGAAGCACACGGCCCACGCGCCCTCCCAGCTTCCGTCTGCGCGCTGGCGCTGGCGGAGGAAGGCGACGCCTCGATCGATCGCACGCTCGATCCTGTCGGAGAGCTCCGGGAAGCGCGCCCGAGCTTCACTCAACGCCTGCACGCACGCGCTCGTGCACTCGACGTGCGAATAGTCGATCATGATGTCGCCGAAGACCTGCGACGGGTTGAGCGCCTCCATCCAGGCGCCCGCGCGGGTGCGCTCGTACGTCGCCCAGCCGCCGTCTCGGTTCTGCCAAGAGAGCATCAGCGACACGGACTCGCGCAGCAAATCGGTCGGTATTTCAGGCGTGAAACGCGCCTCGAGGGCCAGTGCACACTTGAAGCCCTCTGCGGTGCAGTCGGTGATCGGCCAGCCGTGAGCGCGCGTGGAGAAAGGCCAGCCGCCACGACTCGCGTGTCGATAGTGCGCGTCTGCGTCCGGGACATCTTCCGTGATTTGATTGTCGCGAATGAAGTGGTGCGCGCGCTGCAGTACGCCGTCGTACGTGCGCGTGCGTGTCGCCAAGATCGCTTGCACGGCGAAGGTGGTGTCCCAGAGCTGGCTCGAGTTGTAGCCCTGCATCTTGGTCGCGCCGAGCTCGTCGTCCCATAGATAGTCTTGCAACCTCTTCCACCCGCGCTCGAAGTCGTCCGCGCCTTCGGTGCCACGAAAGGAGTGCACGACGGTGTTGAGCACCGCGTTCACGGGGCCTATGTCGATGTCGTGCGTGACCCGATCCTCGTAGCGAATGTGCTCGAGGCACGAAGCGAGCGCTCTCTCTCGCAGGCGCTTGATCGGCCTATTTTCATAGCGCGACAGCGCGCGGCTCACGGACTTGAACGCCCGCGAGAGCGGCCGGTAGTTGTCTACCTCGGCGACCGTGTCCTTCTCGCGCGACCAGTCGACGCGATGCCACTGTCCCGAATAGAGCTCGTCTCGGAGCTGCCGAACGAGGTCGTCCTCGCGCATGGTGGAGCGCGTGCCGTAGAGCCAAGCCATCGGCAGGTACACCTGGCGGCAATGGCACCAGAGTCGACCCGGATGAAACGGTACGGAGTACGGCAAGAGCCAAGACTCGGGAGGCGTCGGATGGATGCCGCGCCAGTCGTAGAGCCCGAGCGTACACAGCACGAACTTGCCCCACGACGCTGCGCCAAGCGGCGAGCCGTTTCGCGCGATCCACGTGCGCATGCGCGCGACGCGATCGTCGTCTTGGCTCTCGCCGAGCATGCGGAGCGCGACGTAGACGAGGCTGGTCGTGAACATGCTGCCCACGGTCGCCTCCGCGTGTAGACCTATCGAGCCATCCACGCGCTGCGCTCGGTAGAGATACGTGATGATCCGAGCGCGCTGAGGCTCGCCGATGGGGCGCTTGCTCGAGTACGAGAGAGCGACGAACATCGGCAACAGGAACATCGGCCCGCCGTAGTCACCGCGCCACGATCCGCCTGCATCTTGCCGCTTCTCGAGGTTCGCTAGCGCACGCGCGATCGCGAGCGAAGCGTCCCCAAGGACTTCCGTAGAGCGAGCAACCACGTGCGTTTGCATCGCGCAAACACAAGCACACTCGCCGCGTGCGGGCTAGCGAAGCAGCTAGTACCTCGCCACGGGGAGTGGACCGGTTGGATGCAGGCGGCGCGGGGTACTCGAGAATCGGCGGGAACCGATTCTGGGGCGAAGGCGGCGGAGCCTCCGCGCAGCGAAGCTACGGAATTCGACCCGTCGAATTCTCCGTGTCGAGGTACTAGTTGGTGCCGCGGATGGTGACGGGGAACGAGTAGCTCGGCTCCGCGAACGCGGGGACCTTCGCCTTGT
>JAYVYD010000434.1:0-15133 GCA_043784605.1 Myxococcales bacterium
CGATGGTCGGCTTTAGGCTCGTTCCTGCCTCGCGCGCGATCGCACCTCGCGCGATCGATCGAGCGACCGTCATCGGCGGCCTGATCTTCGGAGTCGGCTGGGCGCTCTCGGGCGCGTGCCCTGGCGCCGCAATCGCGATGTTTGGCGAGGGACACCTGGGCGCGGGTGCGCCGCTCGTCGGCGTCGTGTTCGGGATGCAGCTCTACACGACCGTCAACGATCGCTGGCTGCATTGGGGCAACGAGGCTTGCGGCTGATGAAACACGATTGACGCGAAGCTCGACGAGCTGGTGTCGTAGGCGCGCTCGCGTGCGTCGATGTAGAACACACGGACACCGAGGCCATCGCCGGCTGTCTCGTGTTCGACGCTTGATCGAGCGACCTTCCGCGAAGCGAGCTCGTCACGCGCACGTCCGCCCGGGTGAGCTCTACCGGCGCGAGCTTCCGCCGTTGCTGAGCGTGCTCGCCACCGTGACCGACCCACTCGAGCTCGTCATCGTCGACGGCTATGTGTAGCTCGCGGCCCATGGAAAAGGACTCGGCGCGCACTTGTTCGAGGCGCTCGGCTCGAGCGTCGCTGTCGTCGGCGTCGCCAAGAACGAATACCGGCCTCCCGTTCGCGCTACCCGTCGAAGCCGACAAGCGCACCATCGCAATCACGCGAGGCAAGAGCAGGCTGCCGCTGTTCGTCACCTCTGCTGGCATCGAGGTCGCGGTCGCCGCCTCGCACATGCAACACATGCCCGGCGCGCACAGATTGCCGACGTTACTGAAAGCGGTCGACGCGCTCGTTCGCGCTTCACGCTAATTGAAGAATTGTCCGTGCCGCTCGACACCGAGCAGCTGCGAATGTTCTATGTACAGATGCGCGTTCTAGGCGTCTTCATCGTGGCGTTCTTGGCATGCAGTCGATCGGGTCTGGATGCGCCGCCCCAAGGCGAGCGGGAGGCGCGCGCCGTTCAGATCGCGATCGGCAATTTGTTTTCTTGTGCCTTGTTGGACACTGGCGCGGTGCAATGCTGGGGAGCCAATGACCACGGCGAGCTTGGCGACGGTCAGCAAGAGCCGTTTCGAGCGACGCCGGGCGTGGTCACGGGCTTGGAGAGTGGCGTCGTTCAGATCGCGGCAAGCGAGATAGGCGTATGCGCGGTTCGGGCAGCGGGAGAGCTCTTGTGTTGGGGCGACAACGACAGTGGACAAACCGGCACGGGCAGGGTCGGTGGTTTCGTCTCGATCCCCACACGGGTCGTGGGCATCTCGAACGCCACGCGAGTATCGACTTCGTCGTGGCATTCGTGTGCGACGCTCGGCGACGGTCGCCTCGTGTGTTGGGGGCTCAACGCGAGCGGCCAGCTCGGCGACGGCACCACGGACATCAGGTCTACGCCCGCTGCCGTCAAGACGGCGAGCCACGCCTACGACGTGAGCTGCGGCGCAGAACACACGTGCGCGCGATTTGCGGGTGGCACGATGCAATGTTGGGGAGATGATCTGTATGGCGATTTAGGAGGCGGAAATCAGACTCCGCAATCCACCAACACGCCTCACGTCGTCGCAGGCCTCGCGGGGAGCATCAGCGCACCGCACGCGGGCTGGAACTCCACGTGCGCGCTGCTCGTCGGTGGCTCCGTGCAATGCTGGGGGGACAACTCGTGTGGCGAACTCGGAAACGGCTCCACCGTGGACTGGAGTGTCACGCCCGTATCGGTGTCCGGTCTCAAGGCTCGACAAATGGCCATGGGCTATTGTGGAAACGTCGCAGTCACGTTGGCGGGTGGAGTCGTTCGTTGGGGAGGGTTTCCGACCGACGACGCGGGCGGCTTCGTCACACAATCAACGCCTGTCACCATGACTGGATTCTCGGGCCCCGTCGCCGAGGTGGCCGTCAGCGTCGAGCATATGTGCGCTCGAATGGTGAGCGGCGGTGTGCAGTGCATCGCGCGCAATACCAAAGGCGAAGTGGGAGACGGAACGACCCTTCCTCGATTCGAGCCGACGCGCGTGTCGGGCTTCGTTCCTTGATTCATCAGCACTAGCGCTCTTTGTGGCACGCGCCGTCCTCTACGACGCTGACGTTCTCGCCTCCCGCGATGGCGGCGCTGACGCGCTTGACGAACGCTGCGCGCTCCGACGTGCTCAATGGCGAGAGATCGAAGCACTCGTCCGACTCGCCCTCTCTGCCCCACGAAGCGTGCTGAAGCGTCACGCCGCTCGGAAGCGGCACCGCGCGGAGCCTCGTCTCCGCCGCAGAGTCAGTGCCGCAGCAGATCGATCCGAAGCTCACCACGAGCCGCGCCGGCGCGCCCGGGACAGACGCCGCCGGTTTGCACGCGAGCAGCGCGACGAGCCAAAACCAGCGCATCGGCGGATACTCGCACGATTACGGATCGTCCGCAGGCTCGAACCCAGCAAGCCCGCCCGTGAGCCAGGGCCTCTGTCCACATAGCCGTCGAATCGATTGTGTACTTCGATGATCGCTAGTCAAATATCGGTCAACGTGGATTGCGCGGTGCCGCGACACTGCGCGCAATCGTTCGTGCCATCGTGTGTCGCGAACGCCAGCACGAGGCGTGTTTTGGCCGTGATCGTACCGGCTTGCCGTTTGCAAGGGTGACCACCATGACGAGCCAAGCGACGACCTCACGTCTTCTCCTCCGACGCTTCATGGCCGCGCTCGCCGTGGCCGCTCCCACGGTCATCGCGTGCGGTGGTGACGTCGGCGGAAACGGAGGTGACGCAGGCCCCGACACTTACAGGAACTGCGGCGGACAGCAGGACGTCAAGCAGTCCTACACGCTCTGCCTCGACGCGAGCGCCGAGGCTTCGACCGATGCATCGGCCGACTCTGGCGACGGGGGAGACGCGGCGCCTCCGAATCGATGCTTCGCGACGTGCACCCAAGCGTGCCAGCAGCTCACGATGGGGATTCTGGGGAGCTGCGAGGAGGTGCCTGGAGACGCGGGCACCATGGTCGCGACCTGTCACTTCTTCCACCCATGCGGCCGGCGCCCCGCAGGGCTCGAGTCCGCGAGCGCGAACGACGGCTCGATCCTGGCCAAACACTTGGCGCTCTCTGCGTGGATGGAAGCGGCTTCCGTTACTGCGTTCGAACGAATGGCGCGTGAGCTCGAGGCGCATGGCGCGCCCGCACGCTTGATCGCGTCTGCGCGTCGAGCGGCGGCAGACGAGGTTCGCCACACGAACACGATGACGCGCCTCTCGAAGCGTCATGGAGTGAGCCCTCCGAAGCCGCGGGTACGCAAGCGTGCACTCCGATCGCTCTACGCAATAGCGCGAGAAAACGCCGTCGAAGGGTGTGTGCGTGAGACCTACGGCGCGATCCTCGCGATGTGGCAAGCCAACCATGCGGGCGACTCGTCGCTGCGCCGCGCGATGAAGGTGATCGCAGAGGACGAGCGCCGCCACGCTGCGCTCGCAATGACGGTGGCCGCTTGGATCGAGCCCAAGCTCACTAACGCACAAAGAGCGCGCCTCCTGGCCGCACGTGAACGAGCAATTGAAGGTCTCGCGCGCGAGCTGGCTAAGAAGGCCGAGGCCTCATTGGTCCGCGAGGCGGGCATCCCCACCGCGTCGATTGCACTTCAATTGCATGCGACTTTGCGCGACACCGTGTGGAGTCACGCCGCGTGAGCCGCTAATCCCGACAAAGCCGCCCACGCACGCGTAGGATCGGCGGGTGCACCGATCCTCCTTCATTTTGGTCCTCGCGGCCCGTGCGTCCAACGAGATGGGCGCTCCGCGACACGAGTCAATCGACGCTACATTCGACGCGACTGCGGACACGTCGTCGCCGAGAGACGCTTCCCAAGAAGAGGACTCTTCGGACGCGCATCCTGGAGTCGACCCTTGCACCGACTGCATTCTATTGCGTTGTCCCAAGACGCTGGCGGTGTGCCTCGCGGACCCTCCTTGTGCGAGCGGCTGGAGCATTTACGAGCAATGCAGATCGGACGGCGGGACACTCAATTGTAATCTTCAGTTCTTTCAGCAAGGTCAGCTCCCGGGTGACGTCCTCGTGTGCGGGGCGAAGGCGTGCAGTGGCTCCGTTGCCGCGTGTCCCTGATTAGGAGCGATTGCCGACGATGTGCCTCGTATTGTTCGCGCAGCACGCGCCCGAGCTGCCGCTGATCGTCGCTGCCAATCGCGATGAGCGCTTTGATCGGATGACGTCTCCGGCTTCGTTTTGGGCCGAAGCTCCGCACGTTCTCGCGGGCCTCGATCTGGAGAAGCGCGGGACGTGGATGGGCATTACTCGCGCGGGCAGATTCGCGGCGCTCACCAACGTGCGCGAGCCGGCAGCGCGTCGGGAGGCCCCGCGATCAAGAGGCGCCGTCGTTCGCGACTATCTCGTCGGCAGCTTGGACGCTACGAGCTTCTCGCGCTCACTCGTGCGCGAAGAGCTGCCCGCGTTCAATCTCGTCTGCGGAGACGTTCACTCACTGGCATTCGTACGCGATGGTCGCGTAGAGGCGACGCCGATCCACTCGGGAGTGCACGGCCTCTCGAACGCCAGATTGGACGACCGTTGGCCGAAGGTCGAGCGAGGCAAGCGACTGTTGAGTCAATGGATCGATCGTGGGGCCACGGACATTGAAGAGTTGTTCTCGATGCTGAATGACCGCTCCATCGCGCCCGACGACGCGCTCCCGAAGACGGGTGTTCCGCTCGAGGTCGAGCGCGTGCTCTCTGCGGCCCATATCGTGACGCCTTCGTACGGCACTCGCTCCTCGACGGTCATCGTAGTGCGCAAAGACCACGTCACTTTCGAGGAGCGAACGTTCGCCGCGAACGGTGACGTGACTCAAACCGTGCGAGAAGAGTTCGTTCTGCACGCTTCCTAGAGTATGGGCTCAATCAGCGCACCTTTTAGGGACGAATGAATTCGAAGCGCCTTGCCGACTGCTCGATCCATAGATTGCAATCCGAGCCCATAGTCAGCGAGTAAAGCCGAGACTCCGAGATCGATGGAGCAAACTCGGAGATCGTTCCGTCCTTCGAGAGGCGTCCAATCACGTTGCGGTTTTCATCGATGAACCACAGATTCGAGTCAGCCCCGACGACGAACTTCGCGGGTCGACTTTCGGGGTTCATCGGATATTCGGCGACTTTGCCGTCCCAGAATCGTCCGACCTTGTCGTCAACGCCGGCCAAGTGGAACCAGAAGTCGTCACCGGCACCTTCGATGAGCAGGTCCGGGCATGCACGTGTGGTTTGCCAACTCGCAGGCAGCGGGTAGGTGGCTGAAGAGTCGTGACCGGCTAGCAGCCTCCTCGTGATCGCCGTCGGCGTCATGCGTGGTACGGCGCCGCAAGCTAGAGGAATAGAACGGGCGGGCCGCGCATCGGACAGACCCGACTTGAGCCCTCGGCGCGGCTCAAGTAGCTTCGCTCCCATGCGCTGGCAGTTCCTCGCTCTATCCGTCACGCTCGCCTCCGTGGCTTGCGCGCACGACACGGTGTTGCCCAACGTGCAGGTGGGCAGCGAGTGCGGAAACCTGATCCGGGAGCCCGGCGAAGAGTGCGACGTACAGAGCGCCGGTTGCATCGACTGCCGCATCGTCCCCACGTGGACTTGCAACGCGTCCACGTGCAGCGTGATCTGCGGCGACGGAGTGATAGGCGACGGCGCCACGTGCGCGAACCCCAGAAAAGACGCGCCCGCGTGTGATCTCAACGGATGGTGGGTGGGCCGTGAGACCGACTTCACGCGGGACATCGTCATCGGCGCTGTGCAGACGACGACGACGTGGGTGCTCTATCGCTTCGCTCAGAGTGGCGAATCATTCCGTGTCGAAGAGGAGCTCAACTGCGGCACGCACGTCACGGGCTCCGCGAGCGTGGACTACACGCCAGGAGGGCTGCGCGCGGTGATGTACGAGAATCGAATGGACGCGAACGGCAAGCACGGACCGCGCAAGGGCACCTTCAAAGCGAACGGCAGCGGTTGCGCGTTCACGTACGAGCGCTTCTACGCCGTACGTGGTGTCGTGGAGGACAGCTTCTTGCCCGTCGACTTCTCGCTACATCCCGATCTTGGTCAATTGCAGAAGTTGCCATTCGAGATAGACCCCGTTCACCCCACGGGCCAGAACGTCACGGGCGCGATTGACGCGGCGGGGGACGGACTGTTGGGAATCTCCGTGCGCGTCTCTGGCCTCGCGTCGGGTATTCGTCATTCGGCCGAGCGCGAGTGGAAGCAACACACGAGCGTCAAGGTGATTGCGCCGAGCGCCCTGGAGTTCACCGCGCCGGGCTCGTGGGACTTGCAGGCGAACGTACTGAGCGCCACAGAATGCGGCGATTTGTGCTCGCTCGTCGCCGCAGGCGCGTACGCCGCACAAGACATCCCGTCGCGCCTCACGCTGCATTTTCTGGGTCATACGCTCGGGTCTACGCGCGTCCAGGCGGTGGTGAAGGGGACGACGCGCGGCGATCAAAAGATCGACTTGGCCTCCTGCGCGAACGCACGCGCCACGCTCCAACAAGATATCTCGCAGGCGCCGCCATGAAGAGCATGAAGCTTTTCCCTCTAGTCTGCCTGGGGTCCCTCTTGGCCACGCGCGCACACGCCTCGCCCATCGTGGAGCTCATCGGCCCCGTCGGCGGAGACAGCGGCTTCAATCCCGTCATCATGGGCGCGTCGGCCGGGTCTACCTACTTCAACCCCGCGCTACTCACTGAGGCGGACGAGAACGCGCTCATAGGCTTTAGTGTCTATAGCGAGCAAATCGGCCTTACGCTGGATGGTCGCCGCAACGGCGCGGATGTGCCACTGTCGGTCGGCGGCCGCGACATTCTGGGCAGTGACGGACTGCCCATTCCCAACGGCACGGTGCCGACGCAGTGGGTCGCACAAGGCTGCGATCCAGGCTCTCGCCCAGGGCAGTGCCCGGCGCCTGCGTTTCGCGCGCGCCCGCGTCAATCGGCCGGAGACAGCAGCAAGACCCGCACGTACCTCAGTCTCGGCCTCGTCAAACACCTAGTGCCAGACCGATTGACGATTGGGCTCTACGCCATGCTGCCCATGTCTCGCTTGACCACGACGAGCACGTTCTATGTAGACGAGCGCGAGGCAGTGTTCTCCAACAGCTTGCACCCGGAGCTGTATGGCGACCGCATGACCGCGCTGTCGATCTCGGGCGGCGCCGCGTTCAAGGTCCTCAAGAACCTGAGCGTCGGAGTGGGCGTCGCGATTGGCCTCACCAACGCCGCCACGAGCGCGACCTATGTGCGAGACACTGCAGACTACAACACGCTATTGGTGAACAATCAGATCGGCGTGACGGTCGCGGTCGCGCCTCACCTCGGAGTGGTCTACCGACCCTTTCCGTGGCTCGGAATCGCCGGATCCCTGCATGCGCCGCAGTCGTTCGTGCTGGACACCTCCATCGCCGCGACGCTCCCGTCTGGCTTGCAGTCCGGTGGTACGTTCCGAGAGGTCCACGACTACTTACCTTGGCGCGCTTCGTTCGGTGTGCAGGCGGACGTCCTGAAGCGCGCGCGCTGGTCGCTCGGCGTCGCCACGAGCATCCGTTATGGCATCTGGTCCGACTACCAAGATCGACACGGCTCCGTGCCCGGTAACTACGGCGCAGACCTCACCTGGAAAGACACGCTCGCTTGGTCTGGCGGTGTGCGCCCGCGCTACAAGTCATTGCGCACCTGGATTGACATGCAATGGGTGCCGTCGCCTGTGCCAGAGCAGGTAGGCCGCTCCAACTATGTGGACAATGATCGTGTAGGAATGGCCATTGGCGGCGATCTGACGCTCGACATAGCGGGCACCAAGCTGCGCCCTGGACTATCATTGACGGGCTCGCGCCTCATACGCACACACAACACCAAAGACGACACTCGCATCGTCGACGAGCTGCCAGACGGCGCGACGTTCGCGGCAACACGCAACCCGGTTCCCGGTGCTCTGGGGCTACAGACCAACAATCCCGGCTGGCCCGGCTTCGCGAGCGCGGGCTGGGTCTATGGGGGCTCGGTATCCTTGGAGATCTTGTTCAAGTGATGATCAATGGACAATGCTGTTGATCGAAGACCCCTTCGTCGACCTCGTGACGCCGACCGGCGCCATGCGGACCTACGTCTACCGGCCGCTAGGCGCCGAGAGGTTTCCTGGCATCGTGCTCTATTCGGAGATCTTCCAGCGCACGGCTCCTATTCACCGCATGGCGCAAATCCTAGCGGGACACGGGCTCATCGTGGCGGTCCCCGAGGTCTTCCACGAGCTCGAGGCCCCGGGGACAGTGCTCGCTTATGACACCGCGGGGGCGGATCGCGGCAATCACCACAAGGTGAACAAGCCCATCGCGGCTTACGACTCGGACACGCGCGCGGCGCTCGATCACTTGCTCTCTATGCCTCAGTGCTCGGGCACGCTCGGCGCGATGGGAGTCTGCATTGGAGGACACCTCGCGTTTCGCGCGGCGCTGCAGCCCGACGTGACTGCGACCGCGTGTCTGTACGCGACCGATCTGCACAAGCACTCATTGGGACTCGGCGGCGACGACTCACTCTCGCGCGCGCGTGACATCCGAGGCGAGATCCTCATGAGCTGGGGACGCCAAGATCCGCACATTCCGATCGAGGGTCGAGCGCTCATTCACCGACGGCTCACCGATGCGGGCTGCACCTTCACTTGGCACGAGCACGACGCCCAGCATGCGTTCATGCGCGACGAGGGACCGCGCTACGATCCGGCGCTAGCGCTATGGCATTATGCGAAGGTCGTGGAGCTATTTCGCCGCCGCCTCACGCAGCAATAGGAGTTTACCAAGGCGCTGTCACCAGGACACGGCAATAGGCGTGGCGCTGTCGTTCTTGGGCGCGCCGGGGCCGACGGCGCCGGTCTCGTTCGATCCCCAGCACATCACTTGGCCGTCCTTCTGCAATGCGCAGCTGAAATGCCGGTATGCGGCGATTTGTACGACAGTGCTCAAACCCGCAATCGCTCGCGCCCCGACCGGGGTCGAGGACAAGATGCCCGTTTGAGCGTGATCCGATTGGCCCCAACATGTGACCTCACCCTTTTGAGTGAGCGCGCACGAGTGTCTCCACCCGATCGCCACCGCGCTGGAGTACGTAGCGATCGGCAGCTCTTGCGGTGTCGCCCAGAGTTGACCGGGATCCGTGGGCCAGAGCAATCCGCTTTGAGCGCGGTTCGCTCCCCAACAAAAGAATCTCAAGTTCTCGTCTTGCACACAGCTCGCAAAGTCCGCCATGACTAGACTGGTTTGATGGTTCGAAGGAGAGCCGCGGGTCACGGACGTATTGCACTCTTTGGCCACAGGGTTTCCGTCGCCGAGCCCACCGAACTCGTTGCTGCCGTAGCAGCGAATGTTGTCGTCGTTCAAGAGCAAACATGTGGCGTATAGCCCGACCGCGACATGGGCAACTTGCTTGGACACGTAGAGCAAGCGCGGCGAGCCAATATCAATTGGCACTAATCCCGCGTCTGCGTCGCATCCGAGGTCTCCGGAGGTGTTCTCTCCCCAGCAATAGACGCCGTCTTGCTGTCGCGCGCAGGCGCCAGTGCCGTTGGCGCTCAGCTCGATCGTGTCGTCCTGCAGCCCCGCCGAGGTAGCCGAGATCTTCCCGCCGCCAGCCGCGACGGTGCCCCAACAATAGACATGCTTGGTGTTCGTGAGAGCGCACCCAAAATGGAGCCCTAGACTTGCGCCGACGACGCGCAGGTTGCTCGGAATGACGGAGACCGGCGCGGGCCGGTAGTCATTGCCGCCCTTCGTTCCACGGCCGAGTTGTCCCGAATCGTTGCTGCCCCAGCACCAGAGCGTTCCGTCCTTGAGCAACACGCAGGCGGTCGCCGCGGTGCCCGAAACGAGAGACGAAACACCGACACAAACATTGGCGCTGCAGACGGGGTTCGGCAGCGCGCAGTCGTCGCTCGAAGCGCATGCGGTGCTCGATGTGTCTGGCTGCGTACTCGAGTCGCCGGCATCGTTCGCGTTGGCGCACTCTGCGGCGGCAGTGCAGGGTCTGTAGTTGTCGAGTGCGATCAGTGAACTGCAGCCGACGAGTGCGGCGCATCCGATACCAAGCAATCCTCGAACGGACATGTGTAATGGGTTCCCCCAAACCAAATGGAATTCATAAAATATAACTCGATTACATTGCAGTAAGGGCAATGACCGATCCCGGGGCGAAGCTCGCGGCCGAGTCGATGACGTAGACCATCTTTCCGACGAGCACCGGATCATGCACTGCGAACTTTGCGCCGGGGATCTTGCCAGACCACTTTGCGCTCCCGTCTTTGAGCGCGAGAACGTGAATGCCATCGCTCGCGGTAACGACGAGCGTTCCACTCGGTAGAGCAGCGGCGAGAGTGGTGATGGTCGCGGCGCCGAGAGTCTGGAGTCCGCTGCATCCGTTCGAGATCTGGCGCTGGTACGGCTGCGCAGCCGCCCCAACGACGGGCGATGTCCAGGCAGCAGTCCCCGTCGTTGCATCGACCGCGACGACGTTGGCTTGCGTCGCGATGATCACTAGATGATTGGCGAGCACTGGCGATTGCGCACCCGCGTTGGCTGCGGGCACGGACCAGGCTTTCGTTCCGTCCGCTTGTTTGCGCGCGACCAGCTCGCCGCCCTCTATCAGGTAGACGAAGCCGTCCCCAACGCTGATGGCGCTCGCGGGCGTGGTCATGACGTTCCACTTGGGCGACCCGGTCAGCGCGTCGAATGCGTATACACCCGACGGGAGAGGCTGCTTCGCAGATCCCGTCTTGTACACGGGCGCATAAAAAAGCACCGAGCCGTCGACGGCGATACCACCCATCACATCGGAGAATCCGTCGCCGCACATAGTGCCTTGCTCGTTCCCTTTCCACGTCGTCTTTGCTGTCATATCCATCAGACCCACAAAGAGCCCTGGACCATCCGACTTCGACGTATTGGCGAACCAAACGCCGCCGTTCGCTGCGGGAATGGTTTGTCCCCACCAGTCGACCCCGGTGTTCGGACCCACCTTGCCCGTCACGAGGTCGACGAAGTAGAGGCCATCATCTTGGAGCACCAGATTGCCTCCGCTCACAGAAGCCCAGTTGCCGAGGTTCGCGTCGCTCCCCGTGTCATAGGTCCACACGCGCTTGCCTTGGGGTGAGACGCGGTCGGCCGCAGTGGTTCCGACATACGGACCGGTCGGTGCGGCCCATTGGACATAAACCGCATCGGTGGAAGCAATCACGTGGTGCATCGACGTCAACGCGCCCATGGGCACATAAGTCCATGCGGGAGCGAGCTGCCCATCGATGCACGCATCGCTCGCAGACGTGCGTCGCGCATCGTGCCCGTACGTCAACCAATCGCTCGCGCCACATTTCGGCGGGGGCGGGGAGCTGTCGACGCCTACGTCAACGAGTGGCGTGGAGGCGTCGCCGGCGCCGGCGGTGACCTCGTCACTCGACCCGCACGCGGCACAAACAAAGACCCACAAAAGGTTACGCATCGTCGCCAGTCTACCCCATGACCACGCTGGCCAAGAATTTGAAGCTGGCGATTGCCGATTGACACTGTCGGGTCAGTTGACCGATCAATCGATGCATCATGCGCTCGAACTACGTACTCGTCCCGCCGAAAGCTGCTGCGCCGCGACCCACCGCACCCGAGCCATCAATTCTGCCACTGCTGTTGATCGTGGCCGCCTCTTCGGCGCTCGTAGTCGCGATGGTGCTCCTCGTGCGGGCTCAATCCAAGAGCCGTGAGCGAGGGCAGCGCGCTTTGGACGACTGGGCCGTGCGGAGCGGGCTAACCCGCGTTGAACCGGCACGTGGTCCTGCGCGCCCACCGCCGCGTAGTGGCAAGACTCCGATCGTCTCCGGGCACGCGCACGGCTCGCTGACGACGCTGGAGTTGCTCGATGTTTCGGGCAGTCGCGTCGGCTCCACGTGTGTCTCGCTCTTCGTCAATGCGTGCGAGCGCCTCGTGATGCCTATCAACGGGGTGACGCTACCTTGGCTTAGCGTCATACCGCATGGGAAGCGCTCCATGTTCACCCCTAACCCGCAGACCACGGGTGACGCGAGGTTCGACGCGACCTTCGATGTCTACGCAACGATCGATTCGAGCTTGCTCACAGCGGTCGTCTCGATGCAGGGAGCGTTCGCGCTGTCCGCCGAGCTGCGCACCGCGCTCCTTCGCTCGCAGTTGGCGAATTTGCAGCTTCTGTCGTTCGACGGTGAGTTCGTCAGCGTTACCTTCGCAGGGGCGTCGCTCGCGGAGTCGGATGTCGTCGAAGCTCGCTCGCTCCTCGACGTCTTCGCTCGTGAGTTGCCGTCCATTCTTCGACAGCTCACTATGGGGGGTGCTCGGATTCGAGCCCGCGCTGCGGCATGAGCTTGCCCGCCATTGGCGACGAACTCGCCGGAAAATATACGCTCGTGAGCGAGCTGGGCCGGGGCGGCTTGGGCGTCGTGTTTCGAAGCCCATCAGTCCGATCTAGACCGGCGCGTCGCGATCAAGGTCTTCATGACTGCGGGAGCCGACACCCTGGTTTTAGCCAGATGTCAGCGTGAAATTCAGATACTCACTCACCCGCGCACCCGAACATCGTGGGGCTCTTGGACTTCTCGCGCGGCGATGCGGACACGCCGCCGTTCGCCGTCATGGAGCTCTTGCAGGGCCGCACGCTCGGCGAGCTCGTGCGCGCCAATGGCAGACTGGACGTCGCGCGGGTCGCTCGGATCGGTCTTCAACTCTTGGACGCGCTGGACGCCGCTCACTCGAACGGCATCGTGCATCGCGATGTGAAACCGGCAAACGTCTTTTGCACCGAGACGCTGCAGGGAGACTTCGTGAACCTCCTCGACTTCGGCGTGGCGAAGGACTTGGGTCGCGCGCGTTGACCTCCCCAGGCAATGTCGTCGGGACGCTGAGCTACATGGCGCCCGAGCAGCTCCTCGGTGAGCACGTTGGGTTCGCGTCCGATCTCTATTCGGTCGGCGCTTGCCTCTACTTCGCGCTCGCCGGGCGCAAGCCGTTCGAAGCGAAGTCGCAAGGAGAGATCGCCTACGCGCTGATGCAGCTCGAGCCCGAGCCACTGTCCACGCTGCGCCCAGACGTGGGAGCACTCGGACGCGTGGTCCATCGGGCGCTGTCGAAGTCTCCAGCACAACGCTTCGAGTCCGCGCAGGCCATGCATCGCGCGATCGCGGAGGCGATGGCCGAAGGGCCCGCGACCGTCGATGCCCCCCGACATTCGTCCACGCCGACGATGAGCGCGTTCCCGGCGCGAGCGACCGCTACGCCGACGAGCTACGTTCGATGAAGCCGTCGGCTTGCTTCGTCGCGTTTCAACACGTTCCGCCAGAACACCAGATAGTGGACGTTAGGGTCTACATCGAAGCGGAAGGGCGGATCGACCACATTTCTGCCCAGGGATCCGACCGTCGATTTGCTCCCATCTTCCCTTGCCTGAAGACCGCCCTCGAGGGCGCGCTCGCGAGGTCCGGCGCCAAGCCCACGCCGGGATGTTCGTTCGATGTCAGCTTCACGGCGTTCTGTCCCAACGCGGTCTGCGACTGAGCACTGCCGGGCTCACCGCCAGGTCAAGGTCCAGGTCCATCGCTTCGGGTCATCGTTCTTGATCACCGCCACATGCTTCGCGCCGGAGAGCTCCACCGCTTGCGCGAGCCAACCCACGATGGTCTCCCGGATGCGCTCTGGCAGCTCTGGATACCCCGTGACTTGGAGCTCGATGGAACGATCGCGGCGTAGGGTGACGGCGGTCCCCGTGTCGTGAAATCGCCCCCAGAGCGCAGCGGTTTTCTCGACCAGGGTTTCGACGGCGAGCACGCGAAGAACGAAACGAAGCACGCCGCCAAGGTTCTCGCGCGCGAGCTCCGCGCCGATCCTTCGTAGTGGACGAGGGTCGGTCGGGTAGAGGATGGGCGCGGCCGCCGTGTAGAACTCGTTCGCGAAGTCCACCGGCACCCAAGCCGTCGCGACGAGCTCGAGGTATCGGTTGCGATGGTCTTCAGTCAGCCCAGCGAGCAGACGCCGTTCCGCATCGGGCCCTGCAGCTCGGATCCAACGCCGCACGATCACGAGGGCGTGTCCTTTGTACTGAGGCATCCGTGGAGCTTACGTAGATTCTGGTCACGATAGGGGCCACGTTTGCAGCCTGCCTTTCGCGGGGTGGAGGTACCTGTTCTCCATTGGGCGCGGTACCCGTCGCGCCTAAGACATTTTCGCCATACCCGAGGACTTGCCATGAGAAAGCTTCCGCTCCGTATCGTTGCTGTGTCAACCCTTGCCATACTCGCCGCCGCCTGTGGCGGTGACGACACCACCGCACCCATCACCCTCGACGGCGGAAGCGACGGCAACGTCCTTCCCGACGGGAGCACCGGCGGCGACTCGGGAGACTCTGGCGGCGGCGGCGACGTCAACGTGGATAGTAGTGACAGCGCCGTTCCGCCGACGATCTACAGCCATCTCTTCAATGGCGCGGTCGAGAGCATCCGGCACGACGGCACGTCTTGGTATCTTGGCGGACGCTTTTACGCCGCGAACGTCGCCGCAGCGCCGCATCTGCTCGCGCTCGATACGAAGGGCGCACCCATCACCGCGTGCGCGCTGAACGGCGGCTTCGACGGAGCGGTCGACACGGCGCTCCAAGCGGGCGGCTCGGTCTATCTCGGCGGAAACTTCAGGCACTACCAAGGCGCCGTGGTCGATCGTATCGCCAAGCTCGACGCGACGACCTGCGCACTCGACACCACCTTCAGCCCTGCAAACCTCAACGGCTTCGACGCCGGCGTGACAGCTTTGGCGACGTCCGGGACCTCGCTCTACGTCGCCGGATCGTTCGGCGCGTACAAAGGCGTCGCGAACTCCTCGAATAACCTCGCCAAGCTCGATCTCACGAGCGGAGCGATCGACACGACCTTCAGCCCGCCTGGCGCGAAGACGAATGGATTCGACGCTCCCGCCGACGCACTGATTGTCGTCAATGGCGCGTTGTACGTCGGCGGCCAGTTCGGCGCGTACAAGGGCCAATTCAGGCGGGTTGCCCGAGCGGCCAATGGGAGCGGACTGTAAATCCGCCGGCTTACGCCTTCCAAGGTTCGAATCCTTGACCCGCCACCA
>JAYVYD010000435.1:0-10013 GCA_043784605.1 Myxococcales bacterium
GATGTAGTTCGTCCCCTACGCCCGACCCTGCCTTTCGGCGATCTTCCCCGGTCTCCGGCTTGGGCATCGGCGATCGGCGTTGGGCTTCCTATGCTCCGAGGGCTCGGAGTTTCTCCTCCGGGCCCTTTCTCTTGGTGGCGCTCGTGGCGATCGTCGCCAGCCCCGCGACCTGCGACCAACTACGCGTCCATGGCGGGCTGCTCGGATTTCAGCGCTCCCAGGCGCCCGTCTACACCCTAGTGAGTCGCGTAGGATTTCGGATGGTCGACTCCTTCGGCTGCTGCGCAAGTGGCTCGCCGCGGGAGTCATCGATCACGGAACGTGACCAGCGCCAGCTCACTTTGGGGGCGGCGGGGGCGTGCGGTCGTCCGAGATGCAGGCCGAGAGATCGAAGAGCATGAACTCCAGGATCTTCTCCTGCTCGGTGAGGCCTACGCTGGTGCATCCCAGCGGGTAGTCCAAGCCAGGCGTGTCGGAGCCCACGTGCAGATCGCTGAACACCGCGCGGCCGCACTGCTGCTTCTCGGGGACTCCCAGCGGCGTGTTGAAACTCATATATTCGGTCGCGATGATGGTGCCAGCGTCCAGGGGGTTCGGCATCGTGAGCCATCCCTGCGCTTGTCCCGCGGTGACCGGGGCGTCGAGGTTGTGACGCGGCTCGCTGATGCTCACCGTGCCTGGAGTCTTGGAGCCGTTGCTTACGAGCCAATCGCGGAGGGCGACGCCTTTCGGGAACGACGTGTCGATCGTGGCCACACTGGGGTTGGGCGGACTTAGTCGGTCGATCCAAGGGCCCGTCGAGGCGAAGCGTTGCGTGAACCAGTAGTTGTGCCAGTGGGACGCGAACACGCGCCCGCCGTTCGTCGTGTAGCTCTTCATCGCGTCGAGCGCCGCCGCAGGCTTCTCGGCCGCGAAGGTGTCGCCCTCGCACGAGAGAAGGACGATGTCGTATTTCTGGAGGTTCGCGGGAGTACTCCAGAGCGTCTCGGCGAGTGCGAGGCTACTGCCACCGTCCGCGCCGCCGTCGGCGAGCGCTCCGGCGAACTTGGTCGTCGGATTGCCGCCGCTCCCCTTGCCTTGGTAGAGATGAACGCGACCCGGTCCGCCCGCCTTCGAGAAGACGCTGTCGTCGAGACCAATCTTGTTCTTCCCGAGCAAGCACTCGAGCGTGTCGGCGCCGCCGGTCGTGAGCGCGATGAGCGGAATGTCACCCTCCGTCGCGTTCTTCGGCAGGCGCGTCTGATTCTTGTCCAGCAGCGGAGTGTCAGCGCACGCGGTGATCTTGGGGACCACGATCTGCCGACGCCATTTTCCGACTTGAATGACGAGCGGCATGTCGTCGACGACCGGCACGTTTTCGAGCGAAAACTGGCCGCTCGCATCCGTCAACGTGGCGACCAGCGGATCGCCCGAGAGAGTGCCGCCTGCGCACTTGTCGCAGGTCGCTCCGTTCGTGATCGCGAGCACGGGGGCGTTCGGAACGTAGACGACGACGTTGTAGAGTTTGACGTTTCCGCCGGGGTCCCAGACGGTGCCGCTAATCGTCGTCTTGCCGCCGCCCGGGCACTTCACCTGCTTTGGGCAGAGCCCGATGCACTCCGGCCCACCATCCACGTTGAAGACCGGCGGTCCGCTCTCGATCGTGCCGCTGTCGACATCGGAGGAGGGATTGCTGCTACCACAGCTGGCAGCGCCCATACCAAGGATCGAGAGCGGAACTCCGACAAGTAACGCGACGGCTAACGCAGAATTGAATCGCAATAGGCCCCTCCGATTACTTGCTTGATTCAATGGATGATGGCCGGGGGCTTATTGACGTTGTTGGAGTCGAACGTCACGGCTCCGGTCTGCGTGAGGAACCGGCCGTCCATCGTGGCGCCGGTCTGCACCGTGATGGATGTTTGCGTCAGGAAGTTGCCGACCATGAACGCTCCGACGCCGATCGTCGCCGACGAGCCGACGTTCCAGAAAACATTGTCGGCTTTTGCGTTGTTGGTGAGGACGACCTTTCGATTCACCATGATGATGAAGGTCGTTTGAATCTGGAAAACCCAGATCGTGTTCTGATCGCCCTGGGCATCGAGCGTGAGATCTCCGGAGGAGACGAGCATGCCCGAGCTCGACTGGTAGAGCCCCCCCTTGAGGGTCATCCCGCCGAGATCGCCGACGAGGGGATTCGGCAGGCCGCTCATCGCGATAGCCTCGTCGCGGGCGTCGTTGAGGTCTAGCTTGGCCTGGGCGGCTGCGGCATCCGCAGAGTGGATTTTGCCTTTCACGATGCCAGGCGGAAACCCGGTGATGGCAGTTCCTGGGCTGATGCCGACATCGCCGTCGATCACGGTGGGGCCCGTGTTCGTGACTGTCTGGCCCGCGAGCACCACGAAGGACGCCGCCGTCTTCATGTTCACATACTTCACGCCGTTCCCGTCGCTCGCGTCGTCCGCGGCGTCCGCATCGGTCGCGACGTTCGCATCGGTCGCGGCGTTCGCATCGTCCGCTTCGGTCGCGGCGTCTGCATCGGTCGCGGCGTTCGCATCGTCTAGCGCGCCGCCATCGCCGGACGAGTCGATCGTACTGACAGCGGAGTTACCGCAGCCGGCGGAAATGAGGGCGCCAATGGCCAGAATTAGACCCGACAATGAGTATGTCATTGTGAACTCCTGTGGCTGATGACGCACGTGGTGATGCTGCCGAATGGTCGATTCTCTCGCACCGCCGGTGACTCGTCGGTACGTTTTTGTATACGACCCCTGCGGGCGGGACTTTAGTCCGTTGTCGAAAATCAATGATAAGTGGTGGGTCTCGAATGGAAACCAGACCTCGCGAGAAGTGGGGTCGTCAAACGCTAGCTGCGCTTTTCTGGCGTTTATGACGTCGGCGCGAACGGCTTAGTCAGTCAGATCGGCACGAATATCCGCAGTCCCATAACCCTTGGCGAACACACAGCGGAGGGACGCTGCGATCGGCCACGGATAGTTTGTACGAAGACTCTGTGGAGGTTGATTTGTCGCCGTAGTCGCGGGCGCACCACCGGCGTCGCTGTAAATCGTTTACGTCCTGCCACACGCGGCGAGAGCGAGAACAGCGGAGGCAAGGCGCTTCATCGCTCCAACGTAAGCGACACAAGCCCCGCTGACGATCTTTCGTCGTCCGGACAGTCCGACACCGCAGCAAGAGCCGTCGACGCGTCCAATGGACAGCCAGACGCCAAGAACGCCGTCCGCGCTTCGAGCATCCCGCGCACTGCTTCGGCACGCATTGCGAGCTCGTCGGGCGCGTCGTCGAGCGCGTCGAAGACCACCCCGTGGAGCACTCGCGACACTGGGCCAATGGTTGGGCCAAACACGCCGTTTCGAGGGGTCAGTGTCGAGGTATCTCCCCTCTCCGACCCTCCCAAGTCGTGAGAAGGTCGTTGATCGCCCTTGTTCTCAGGGCCTTTTGTGTTTTCGATTCCCCACGCCTCCGCTAGACGCCGACCCATTGGCGCTTGTTGCGCTCACCTGCCGCCTGCTGCGATTTCGCGTCGTACCGCTCGACGCCAGGCGCGGTACGCCCTACCCCATCGGCATGAATGCTTTTGATTTGGAGCACCCCGTCGTCATCTTCGACGGCGAGTGCGGGTTCTGCGACGCGACGGTCGACTTCATTCTCGAGCACGATCCGGCCGGTGTGTTTCGGTTCGCTTCGCGACAGTCGGCGGCGGGCAAACGCCTGCTGTTGTCTCATGGGCTCCCCGAAGGCGGCGTCGGGAGCATCGTGCTAGTCGAAGACGGCATCGTGCACACGCACTCGACCGCGAGCCTCCGCATCGCGCGACGGCTCCGTGGCGGATGGCGCGTACTGCACGCGTTCTCGGTGGTGCCGTCGCCCATCCGTGACGCGGTCTATGGATTCGTCTCGCGCAATCGGACGCGCGTCCTCGGCAAGCGTGAAGTCTGCAGTGTGCCGACGCCGGAGCGTCGTGCGCGCTTTCTTCCGGAGACCGCCCCACTCCCGCAAACATGACCCCTCGCGTGGTCGGAGGCGGGTCGTCGTGTGCGCGTGCGCTGCGTGCGGAGAGCGTCCTCGGTGACTGAGCTCGACAAAGGACGCGCAGTCGGAGGGCTCGCCAATCGGCGGGGTGGCCCACTCCACGTGTTCGCTGAGCGGCAGCGCTGGGAGAATCGGTCGCTCGAGGCCGAACTCGGCGTCGCCGATCGACCCAGCGAAGGCCATCGAAGTGAGCAACGGGAAGGCTCGCCGGACCCGTTTCAGCCAAACTTGACGTTCACGCCCATGGGCGGATGATGGGCAAACATGGACTCCCTCGCTCCGCGCATCGTGCTCGTTGACGACGACGATCTGATGCGTGCGGCGACCGCCCGAACGCTGAAGGGTCTCGACTTCGAAGTGCACGACTTCTCGTCCGCGGATCCGGCCCTCGGCTTCCTATCGGAGCACGAGCACGAGATCGACGTGATCGTGTCCGACCTGCACATGCCCGTGATGGATGGCCTCGCGTTTCTCGCGGAGACCCGACGTTGCTGGCCAGACCTGCCGTTCGTCATGTTGACCGCCGATTCGAGCAGCGAGCCTGCGATCGAGGCGTTGCGACAAGGTGCATATGATCATTTGACGAAGCCGCTCGCACCCGACGAGCAGCTCCGGTTCCACTTGTTTCGCGCGGTGGAGCGCCACCGCTTGCTTCGCCGCACGCGAGAGCTGGAGAGGCAGCGCGACGTTGAGGCGCGTTTCGAGGGTATCGTTGGGACCTCGGCGGCGATGCGTGCAGTCTTCACGCTCGTCGAGCGCGTGGCGACCACGGACGCGACGACGCTCGTGCTGGGCGAGAGCGGGACGGGCAAGGAGCTCGTCGCACGTGCGATCCACGCTCGCAGCCGACGCGCGGCCAAGCCGTTTCTCGCGGTCAATTGCTCGGCGCTTTCAGAGACGCTCTTGGACAGCGAGCTGTTCGGTCACGTGAAAGGAGCCTTCTCGGGCGCGACCTCCTCGCGACGCGGGCTGTTCGAGGAGGCCTCGGGTGGGACGCTCTTTTTGGACGAGATCGGCGACATCGACGCGAGCGTGCAAGTGCGACTGCTGCGCGCGCTACAAGAGGGAGAGATCAAGCCCGTAGGCAGCAGTGACGTCCGCAAGGTCGACGTCCGTATCATCGCGGCGACCAATCGTGATCTCGCCGCCGACGTACGCGAGAGCGAGTTTCGCGAGGACCTCTACTACCGCCTCAACGTCGTCTCCGTCGATCTGCCTGCGCTCCGCGATCGGGCAGGTGACATCCCGCTGCTCATCGCGCATTTTCTGGCCAAGTACTGCGCGCGATTCGACCGGCCAGTGCCGCCGATTCAGCCGGAAGCGATGCGCTTGCTCACCTCCCATCGGTGGCCTGGCAACGTACGGGAGCTCGAGAACGCCATGCAACGCGCGGTCGCCGTGATGGTGCCTGGAGGCGCCGTGACCGCGGACGTCCTTCCGCCTGCGCTTCGCGACCTTCCCCAGCCCATCCAAACGTCGACTGTGGGCGACCTCTCGTTCAGCGAGTCCCGCGCGCTCGTGATCGCCGAGTTCGAGAAGCGCTACATCGCGGAGCTCCTCGAGTTGGACAAGGGCAACATCACACGCGCCGCGCGCCGCGGTGGCATCGACCGAGCGAATTTTCGGCGACTCGCAAGGCGTTACGGCATCGATCTCGGCCGACGGAACGACTGAGCTCACGGAGGGCATTCAAGGTTATCGGCGCGGGGTCGTTCTATGGATTGAATGCGTCTCGCGCTGTCATTGCTTGGGGTCCCACCCGCTGGCGGCGCGAGCCTCAATCAAGGCGTGGCAGTCGCGATCGATCTCGGCGGTGACGACACGTACGGATACGACACGGTGACGGCAGACGGAGACGTCGGTCACCGATTGCCGAGCGACGGAGAAGGACGCGTCAATGGTCAGACGCGCTCACGCGTGCCGCGACAAGGCTCGGCGGTCCTCGGCATTGGAATGCTGTTCGACCTCGGCAGCGGCAAAGATCATCGGAGCTCTCTCGCGCTCTCACAGGGCAGCGCCGTGCTCGGCGTCGGTGTCTCGTAGGCGGCGGTGACGACGTGTACGAGTCCGAGGTCTTCTCGCAAGGCGCGGGCGCATGGGGCGTCGGGCTGTTGTTCGACGCGGCAACGATCGCGATGTCACATATTCGCAGGCGCAAGGCTTCGGCGGTGTGCGCGGCGCTGGCGCCCTCGTCGACGGCGGCGGCAACGATCACTACGCCGCCGACTCCGGTGTCCCTTCGCTTGGCGGTGATCCCATGTATCCGTCCGCGCAGCTCCCGCAGGCCTCGAACGAGTCGTTCGCGCAAGGGTGCGGTGCGGGTCGCCGCCCAGACGGGCCCGACGTCGGATTCCCATTTCCCGGCGGCCTCGGCGTACTGCGAGATCGCGCCGGCGATGACGTCTATACGGCGAGCGTCTTCGCGCAGGGCTGCGGCTTCGCGATGGGGATGGGCGCGCTGCTCGACGCGTCAGGCGACGACTCGTACGACGCGCTCTACTACGCGCAAGGCGCCGCGCTTCATCTGTCCTCCGCCGTGATGATCGACTCGAGCGGGAACGATCGGTACGACACGAGGTTCCCCGCGGCTGCCGCGATGCTCGGGCTCGGACACGACGTGTCGGTCGGTGTGCTCGTCGATGTCGACGGCGATGATGTGGTGCACGCTCCCGTGCTCTCGGGCGGCGCAGGGCTCGCCAACGGTCTCGGACTCATGCTCGCGTCGCATGGATCCGACTCTCTCGAAGCGGCGAACGGCAGTGCGTGGGGTGTTGCCGCGGCTGCTTCGCCGCTCACTCCGTGGCGCCTCCACGAGCAGACCGCAGGCGTCTTCGTCCACGCAGCGAGCGTCGCGAAATACGGCGGCGCAGGGGCCGTCGGGAGCGGTGGCACCACGACTCACCGCGAGGGCGTCCTCCTGTCGGTCGGTCTCGACCGGCCTGCCTCGCGAATCGTTCTGCCTTAGGGGCTTTCAGCGAGCGAATCGCTTTCGGCGATGGAAAGGGTTTCGGGGGTCCAAGACAATGATTGGCAGCGTGCGTACGGGGGTAGCCGACCTCAGCGCGCTGTGTGCAGGGGTCTGGCAGACCCCTCCCGGGGTTTTTCGCGCCCACCCCCAAATTACAGTGTTTCGCAGATCCCAGGGTGAGCTTGACTCATGTGCCCGCATAGCTCGTCGCGTTCATCGGCCTTTTCGCGATGGACCACTCTTCGCAATGTCACCACCCAAAGGGTGATGCATGAGCAACGAGCAGGTAGGCCAGACCAATCCAGTGCAACCGACGCTTCCTCCGCCGGTGCGCGCGATGCGAATGTTAGGGATCGTCAAACGCATTGCGGGCTCGATCGCGCGTCGCCTACCCAAGCACATCGATACTGACGATTTGATGGGTGCAGGGTCCGTGGGGCTCGCGGAGGCCTACAAACGACGGGGCGACATGAACGGCGAGATGTTCGAGACGTTCGCGGCCTGCCGGGTTCGAGGAGCCATTCTCGACGATCTGCGCCGCAACGATCCGCTGTCGCGACGCCTGCGATCGATGGCGCGGAGCATCGACGACGCGTCGGCCGCGACCGCGACGATGGGCGTGAAGGTCGATGGAGAGGCAGTCGCGGAGAAGCTGGGAATCGAGCCCGCCCGCTACCGCGCGCTGCAACTCTGCAAGGGAGCTGCAAACACGACGGATCACGAGTCCGAGTCCGTGCGCGATCCAGGCTCCTCACCCGAGCAGCTGGTCGACGAGAAGCAGACCTTCGCGATGCTTCATGCCGCGGCGGACAAGCTGCCCGAGAGACTGCGGTTCGTCCTCGTCCAGCGTTACGTTCACGACGTGACTCTGCGAGAGGTCGGCGTGCAACTCAACGTCAGCGAATCGAGAGCCTGCCAGATGGAGCGCGAAGCCCTGGCCAAGCTCGCAGCACTGCTCCGCACGGCAGACATCGGGGCGGTAGCATGACCCCTGCAGAGCAGAGCGTCGCGCGAGAGCGGACCGACACGCTACGGTGCTTGGAGCCTCCGCCGGGATGCCTCGTGTGCGGAGCCGATCGACTCGTGCGCCAGGAGTACAAGAGCCCAATCGGACAATGTCCGGCCGCAGCTTGCGAGCAGTGCGGCGCCCTACGGCTCGATGAGACGATGGCCGAAACTGACAACGAGCGCGAGTCCGTGAGGACCATGCGAGCTGCGCGCGCCACTTGCCTCGGACTCGATCCACGCCAACGTTGAGCTGTGGGCAACAGTTTCGCACGGACTGTCCGTTCAACTCTCGTGGGCAGTGACATCTAGAAGGAGGCGCCGTGAACTCGACTTTGAGCGGTCAGTATGTGAACGAGTCGGTGAGCCGCGAGCTCCGCGAGTACTTGGGAGAGGAGCACACGGTCTTCGCCGGACGATACCGTCTCGTCCGCGCTCTCGCCAAAGTGACGAGTGGAGGCTGCGTCTGGGCGGCCGAGCATGTGCGAACGCGCCGTACTTGCGCCCTGAAGATCCTCGCGAAGGACGCGAGTGAACGAGTCCGCCATCGCGCCGCACGCGAGATGGACGCGCTCGCGCGGGCGCAGGGCCCGGGCATCGTCGAGTTTCGAGACGGCGGCGAGATCGATGGACGCATCTACATCGCGCTCGAGCTCTTCGAAGGCAGGACGCTGAGCGGGTTGCTCGCGGCGAAGGGGAAGCTGTCCGTCGAGCAGACGGTGAAGCTCGGCATCGAACTGGCTGACGCCTTGGCGCACTGCCACGAGCGCGGGGTCGTTCACCGAGACATCAAGCCTGCGAACATATTCGTCACCACCGAGAACTCCGCGCAGCTCATCGACTTCGGAATCGCGAAATTGATCGACGAAGAGCAGGTGATCGAGAAACTCACGCAAGAAAATACTTTGCTCGGAACTCCCGAATACATGGCTCCTGAAGCCCTCTTCATGGCGCCGAACGTAGACCATACCGTCGATCAATACGCGCTCGCCGTGACGCTCTACGAGTGCCTCACGGGCGTGGTTCCGTTCCCGGGCACGTTGCGAGAGGTGCTCGCGAAGGTCTCGATGACCACGACGGCGCCGCCGCTGAAAGACCTCCCCAAAGACGTGCCTGTTGCGCTCGCGCAGGTGCTGACGCGGGCACTCAGTCGCGAAGCGGAACATCGCTTTGCGAGCGTCGCGGAGATGCGCGACGCGATTCGTGCGAGTCAGCGGGTGTCCGTCGACGACAACGTATTCGCATTGCGCGCGCCCAAACCCGAGCGGAACCCGCCCACCACGGCAGACACCCCCGTCGCGAAGCAAAAGCCCGCCGAGGTCACGCGGCGACGGCACGCACGCGCCCCCTACGTCACGCTCGCGCTCATCAACGGCGAAACCATCACGGTCGAAGGTCGCATCGAAGAGATCTCCGAGAGCGGATTCCAGTTCGTCTCCGAGCGGGAGCTCCCCAGCACCGGCACGTTCGCGGTGCGTTTCGCCCGACCTGTGAGCGGTCGCATCTCCGAAGCCGTCGCAGCCCTCCGTTGGCGCCGCGCGGCCCGCGGCATGTGCGCAGCGGGTTTCGAGTTCACGACCCTGCCCAGCGACGCGCTCGGCGAGATCCAGACCTACGTCTCGATCATGTGCGCAGACTGAGACGTACGAACAGTGATCTTGGGATTGAACCGACTCCGCGTCGAGAACAAGACGCTCGAAGCCCCCGCCGGATTGTCAGCCTGCTGACGATTCGAGGTTAGGACTCGAACACCCGGAACTCGACACCGCTCCCCTCCCCTTCGACGCCCACGGCGACCTTTACGCATTGCCCTGCCGCTCATGCCGTGCGCCAGCGGACTTATCGGAAGCGCACGCGATGCCGTCGGTCACCACCCTCACGTGAGCGATTCACCGGATGCGCGAATCGTGGCTCTCGAATCGGCACTCGTCGCGATGACGGCTCGAAAAACTCGATGGCGCGCCACCGCCGGAAGATGGCGACGACAAGAAAAAGAAGACGAAGGGAA
>JAYVYD010000436.1:0-5808 GCA_043784605.1 Myxococcales bacterium
AGCTCGCGCAAATCCCGGGCGCAAGTTCGCTCATGCCGCGCGTCACGGCCTTCGCGATCGGCTTCGCCGTGGTGATCGGTGCGGGTATCCTCCTCTACAAGCTGCGCGGCAACGACCCAACCCTTCCGACACGCACGACGACCACGGTGACTGCGCCGACCCTCGACATTCCGCCGCCTCCGAGCGCGGCTCCGAGCGCATCGGCGTCTCCCGCGGACGCAGCCGTCGTCGAAATGGACGAGCCCGACTCGGCACCTGCGCCGAAACCCTCCGCCACCACGAGCGCGGCGACCTCTGCGACTGCTCCGCCCACCAACAACCCACCCCCAACCGGCAACCCGCTACAGAAGGCGCAGAACGCGCTGGGCGCGGGGAATCTCGGCGCTGCCGTGGGGTACGCGCGCCAGGCGACGCAGCAGAATCCATCCAGCGCAGAGGCGTGGCTCACGCTCGGCGGCGCTCTCGACGCGCAGGGCAACTCTGGTGCTGCCAAACAAGCGTATCGATCGTGTGTGCAGAAGGCGCAGGGCTCGCAAGTGAGCGAGTGCAAGGCGCTGCTGGGCGAGTGAGAGAGAGTCAGGTCTGCCTGACGCGAGGGTCGAGCAGCCGATAGGAGAGATCGACGAGCACGTTCGAGAGGACGATCGCCGTCGAGGTAACGACGACCGTGGCGAGGATCACGGGGCCGTCGCGATCGAGGAGCGAGCTCACGCTGAGCGCGCCGAGGCCGGGCCAGCGGAAGAGCGTCTCGGTGACGATGGCGCCACCGACGAGCGCGCCGAGGTCCAAGCCGACGAGCGTGACGAGCGGGACGAGGGCGTTCCGTAGCGCGTGGCGAAGCCAGACAGCGACGGGTCCAAGACCCTTCGCGCGCGCCGTACGCACGTGGTCTTGCTTGATGAGGTTGATCAGCTCGTCGCGAACGAAGCGTGTGTAGTAGGCCGCGCCCGAGAGCCCGAGTGTGAGCGCGGGCAGGATCACGGACGCGATGTGCTCGCCGAAGGTCTTGCCGTAGCCGTCGAGCGGCAACAGTCGAAGCTGATGGGCGAGCACGAACTGGAGCAGCAAGCCGAGCACGAACGTGGGCATGCTGATGCCGAGCAGGCTCACCCCGACGGACGCGTGGTCGAATATCGAGCCGCGCTTGGCGGCCGCGAACACGCCGAAGCCGACGCCCAGCAGCACTTGTACGAACACCGCGGCGAGCGCCAAAAAGACAGTGCGGCCCATGCGCTCCGCGAGGATGGTCGTAACCGGCCGGTGCTGCTGGTAGCTCTTGCCGAAGTCGACGTGCAGCCACAAGACCGTGCCGCACGTTCCGTGAGAGGGATCCTTCGCGTCTGGGTTGCGCGGGCCGAAATGCAAGAGACGCCGCATGAAGCTGCCGTATTGAACGACGAGCGGACGGTCGAGCCCGAGCTGGGATCTGATTCGCTCCACGTCCTTCGGTCGCGCCTGCTGGCCCGCGACCATGCGCGCCGGATCGCTCGGGATCACCGTGTTCACCACGAACGTCAGCGTCACCACCGCCCAGACGATGAAGACAGCCCAAGCGAGTCGGCGTAAAAGATGACGCATCATCTGTTGCTTCCGAGCACGGATCCGAGGTGCCCGAACACGCCGCTCCGCGAGGTGAGCTCGCGCTTGCCTCGGTCGATCCAAGTGTCGCGCGCGTACAGGTCCCAGACGAAGTGGTCGTGGAAGCCTCTCACGTACGGCTGGTGGACGACGAGTCGCTGCACGACGTACTCGAACGCCCACGGCGCGTCGTCGCAAACGACACGATCGGCCTCACGGTACATGCGTGCGCGCGCCGCCTGGTTGGTCTCTTTGCGCGCGACGTCGAGCAGGGCGTCGAGCTTGCCGTTCGAGTAGAACGCGGAGTTGTTGGAGTTCTCGTTGGCGATCGAGGCGGTCGAGAAGATGGGCTCGAAGAAGTCGGCGGCGTCGGGGAAGTCGCTCTGCCAGCCCGCGGGTGCGAGTGCGACCGTATTGCGCCGCTGCGACATCGCGAGGTAGGTCGCCCAGTTGACGATCTTGAGCTCGATGCGAATCCCGATGCGCGCGAGATCCTGTTGGAGCAGCTGGCTCGTGAACTCCAGCAGGCCCGCCTTCGCGGCAACGTAAATGATCGGATGAGGCCAACCGCCCTTTCCCGTCGCCGGATCGAAGGGGTAGCCGGCGTTCTTCATGTGCTGCAGCGCCTCCGCGAGATCGAAGTGTTGTCCCGGAAAGCCAGGCTCCGCGGGCGCGAGGACTGGCGGCAACGCGCGGGTCTGCACGCTCATGTTCGCGGCGCGAAGCAAGCGCATGTGCTCACGGTCGATGGCGCAGGCGACGGCGCGGCGCACCTCGATGTTGTCGAAGGGCGCCATCTCCACGTTCATGCTCTCGCCGTAGATGTTGCGCGCACCTTCTTTGAAGCCGTAGGGAAGCCATCGCGTGTCCGCGAAGAAGCGCAGCGTGTCCGTCTGCGAGAGGTCTTGTGTGACGTCGAGGTCGCCGTCCTCGAGCTTGAAGCGCTGAGTCGTGCTGTTCATCCCGTAGGTGAACACCACGCCGTCGAGGTACGGCTGCCCAGGCTTGTACCAGCCGTCGTGGCGCACGAGCGTGAGTGATCGACCGTGGTCCCAGCCGTTGGGCGCGATCTTGAAAGGGCCGGCGCCGCACGGCGTCCACGTGTCGTCGTAGCGCTCTCCCGCGCTCTTGCAGACTGGGCGCAACATCGAGATCGCGAACGCGGGTAGGAACGTCGCGTCTGGCGAGGAGAGGCGAATGGAGACGACGTAGCGGCCCAGTACCCTCACACCTTCCAGGTGCTCGGACTTCCTTTCAGTATATTCCTTGAAACCCGTGATCCGATCGTAGAAGCTCGCGAACGCGCTCGGCGTGTCCGGGTGCAGGGCGCGCTCGATCGATCGGCGCACGTCGTCGGCGGTGACCTCGTCGCCATCGTGAAAGCGGAGGCCCTGGCGCAGCGTGAAGGTGTACTCACGTCCGTCCGGCGTCATCTCGAAATGCTCCGCCAAATCAGTCACGATATGACCATTGGCGTCGAAGTCGACAAGGCCGGCGAAGATCCCTTCCATCGCCATTGCGCCGGCGGCGTCTGCGGTGACGGCGGGGTCCAGGCCGCGTACGTCCGCGATCGACGCGAGGCGAAGAACGCCGCCGCGAGTCGGCGTTGCGTCCTCGGGACTCGCGCGTTCGATTGGCGCGGCGAGCGGTGAATTGCATCCACTCAAAAGAACGAGGCCGGCGAGGGCGAGGAGGCTACGCATCGCGAGGATCCAGGGCGTCGCGCAGGCCTTCGCCCACGAGGTTGAAGCCGAGTACCGCCATCAGGATCGCCGTCGCTGGCGCGGCGAGCAGCCACGGCGCGCTCAGGTAGCTGTCTTGACCCTCGAACAACATGCGACCCCACGTCGGCGTGGGTGGCGAGAGCCCCGCGCCCAGATACGAGAGCACGCTCTCCGCGATGATCATTTGCGCGACAGAGCTCGTTGCGATGACGATGAGCGGGCCTGCGACGTTGGGCAGGACGTGCAGGAGCATGATGCGCCAAGTCGGTTGACCGAGCGCCCGAGACGCGAGGACGAAGTCGAGCGCGCGCACCTGCAGCGTCTTGGCGCGGACCACGCGCGCGGTGCCGAGCCACCCAGTCAACCCGAGCGTGAGCAAGATGGCGCCCATGCTCGTCTTGTCGAGCGCGGCCGCGAGCGCCATGACGAGCAGCAGGAAGGGGAAGGAGAGACCGACGTCCACGAGCCGCATGAGCGCAGTGTCCGCGTTGAGTCGAGGCCCCATAGCGAGCCAAGCCGTCTTGGTCGCGACGCCGGCTACGCCTAGCAACACGCCGGCGAGGATCGCCACGTAGGCAAGGAACGGCGGTGCCCCTGCGATGATCAAGGCCAGCGCACCAACGAAGCCGGCCACCGCGACGAGCGGGACGGCAAGGCCTCGCGAGCCCTCGTAATAGCCGGCGACGACGCCAACCAGCGCGCCGATCACCGTCGCCAGGAACGTCGCCGCGAACGCGATGACGAGCGAGATGCGCGCGCCGAACGCGAGGCGCACCAGCTCGTCTCGAAAGAGGCGGTCCGTGCCGAGCCAGTACTCGTGAGACGGACCCACGGGTAGGCCGAGCTTCGTCGCGCCGTGATCGAAGTCGCTCGCGAAAGGGTCGTGACCCGCGAGCATAGGCGCCGCGATCGCGAAGGCGAGCAGGAGCGCGACGAACACGGCGCCTGCGAGCGCGCCGCGGTTCTTGGTGAAGCGCCTGCGTGCTCTCGCGTCGATCAACGCGCCCTCGAGACGTCGCGCTCGCTCGTCCGCGCGGTGAGCAGGAAGTCGCCGAGGAGGCTGACGAATTCGTCCGGGATCTCCTCTGCAGGAGAGTGCGCGCACTCGAGGACCTCGAAGCGACCGCGCTCGAGCTCACGCGCAAGCTTGCGCCCGGCGCTCACGGAGGCGAAGCGATCGTGGCGGCCGCTGATGACGAGTGCGGGCGCAGAGACTCGCGCCAGGCGGGCGACCACACTGCGCGTGTCTTGCAGCGCCAAGAGGGTCGCGTGCGATGCCTGTCGCGCAGCGGGCTCGTCGAAGCTCGCGAAGAGTGTGTCGACGCGCGCCTCGTTCAGGCGCGAGCGGTCCGCGAGCTGTGCGCGGAAATACTGCGAGAACAAGGCGTGTCCGAACAATTGTTTGTAAAATACTCCACCAAGCACGGGCCACGCCGCGGCTCTCTCGGTCCACGGACGCCGCCGCTCGTAGACGTCCGGGGCGAGCAGCGCGAGTCGATCGACCACCGCGGGATACTTCGCGGCGATCGTGATCGCGACGAGCGCACCGAGCGCACGGCCGCAGAGGTGAACACGCGCGGTGCCGAGCGCAGCGATGACGTCGATGGTCGCGTCCGCGAATGCATCGAAACCGTAGGCGAAATGCGAAGGTGGGAGCTTCTCGCTCTCCCCGTGTCCTGGAAGATCGATGGTGACGACCCGAAACTTGCGCGCGAGCTGCGTGACCACGTCGTCCCATTCGACCGAGCTCGAGAGCATGTCGTGCAACAACACGAGCACCGGTCCACGACCGACCTCGACGTAGCGCACGCGAGCCCCACGCCCGAGGACGTCGCCGTGCGCGCGGACGGGCTCTTCAGTACCGGACTCGCGCTCCACGGAGATCGTCACGGCAACCTCTTACCGGAACCGATTTCTCAGGGAGAGACGAACGCGACGTCGCCCGAGACCGTCCTGTTCGTGTGATCGGTCTTGCGATAGAAGTTCGTCAACGTCGGCTGGTTCGGGACGAAGCGCGGGAAGAACCCCGCGAAGCCGTTCTGCTGGGCGACGGTGTGCGCGGTCCATTTGTGCGTACCGCCGTTTGCGACGCCGTTCGCGTAGCGAAGCGCGCCCGCGGTCGAGTCCTGGTAGACGACGATGACGTTGCCGCTGCCGTCTAGCTGGAGCGATGCGTCGTCGCCGATGATGTGGATGCCGTCTTTGTACGGCTTGCCGCTGTCGGTGCCGTCGTCGATGACCTCCGGCTTGAACGCCTGCGCGAACGCGCCTCCGGGGACGAGCATGTACTGCAGCTGCTCCTGGATGCCGTTGACGTAGGCGATGTGCCAGTCCTTGTTCGGCGCGATGGTGAGCGTGCACGCGATGCCGTCGTCGCCTGTGTTCTTGCGCATGGGATCGGGGTTGGCGCCGATTTGGCCGTCCAGGATCGCCGCGTTCCATTTGCCACCGGCGTTCGTCACGCCGATCAAGTTTCCGCGGACGCGATCGTAGACAACGAGCCCGA
>JAYVYD010000437.1:0-6328 GCA_043784605.1 Myxococcales bacterium
CCGATGTCCTGCATCACTTCACCTCCCGAGGCGGAGGCTTCAGTCCATTGCCCAAGCACGACGCGAGCAGCGATTGGACGTCACGCTTGATACCGAGCTTGCGCGCGGCGACGGGTAAGAACTCGTCGGACTCGAGGCCGAGCGAGCGCGAGAGCTGGTGCTCGGTCTCGAGGCGCGTCCACGTGAGGTGGAGCAAACCAAAGAACGTCTCGAGGACGCCTTCGCCCTTCAACGCGCTCGCCTTGAACACGGGCTCGCGTCCGCGTTTTGCCAGCTCGAGGACCTCGGCGTCCAGCCGAACGTTGGGCAGATCGCGTTTGTTGAACTGGATGACGAGCGGCATCTCGCGCAGGCTCATCCCCATCTCTTTGAGGTTCGAGCGCAGGTCGAGGAACGACGTTGCGTTGTTCTCGGTCTCGGAGAGCTGAGAGTCGGCGACGAACGCGACGCCATCCGCGCCCTGAAGAACCAGCCGCCGCGTCGCCCCGTGCAGCACCTGACCGGGCACGGTGAACACCTTCACGCGAACGCTCATCCCCGCGCTGGCCTCGCTGGGTGTGTAGCTTCGCTCCCCGCTCTTCTGGACCGGCCCCTCGGCGCGAAACAAGAGCGGCAGCATGTCGAAGAAGAGCGTGCGGTCGTCGCGCGTCTCCAGGGTCATCAATCGCCCGCGGCTCTCATCGCTCGTGAGCTGGTGAAGCGCGCGGAGGTTGGTCGTCTTCCCGCTGAGAGCAGGCCCGTAATAGACGAGCTTGATCGTGACTTCTCTACCGGCGAAATTGAGCTGCACGAGCGGGGGCCTCTGGGTTGGCGCGTAGCCTGGGGCCACTCGATGGCCGCCAGTTGGAAAAGTCTTAGGAGGACGCTTCGAACAGGATATCTATTTTCAGGCTTCGTACGGACAACAATCCGTGTTTGACACCTCAACAGTCCACGCAACAGCTTTCGAGAGCCCCAATGCCCCAGCCTATTGCCAAGCCTACCGCCCAGCCTACCGCCCAGCCTACCGCCCAGACCAAAGCCCCGAGCTTCAAGCTAGATTCAGACGCGAAGAAGACCGTCTCTCTGTCCGATTTTGCCGGAAAAACGCTCGTTTTGTACTTCTATCCGAAGGACGACACTCCGGGCTGCACGCGCGAGGCTATCGCGTTCACCAAGCGCGCCGCCGCGCTCGCGAAGGCCGGGGCGACAGTGGTCGGCGTCTCGAAGGACTCGATCGAGAGCCACGGCCGCTTCCGCGACAAGTACGCGCTCACGATCCCGCTGCTCTCCGATCCTGATCTGGCCACACACAAAGCGTACGGCGCGTATGGCGAGAAGGTCATGTACGGCAAGAAGGTGCTCGGGGTGATCCGCAGCACGTTCTTGATTCGCGACGGCCTCATCGTGAAGGCGTGGAAGAGCGTGAAGGTGGATGGCCACGACGAGCAAGTGCTCGCGGCACTCGCGGGCGAGGTCGCGAACGCCGCCAAGAAGACTGCCCCAGCGAAGAAGACTGCCCCAGCGAAGAAGACTGCCCCGGCGAAGAAGGCTGCCCCAGCGAAGAAGACTGCCCCGGCGAAGAAGACTGCCCCGGCGAAGAAGACTTCCGCCAAAAAGAAGGCTGCCAAGGCCAGACGGTGACCGACGCCGCGACGGTCGTCTGGCTGGAAGCTCCCGCGCCCGAGGCTCGCGAGACGCTCAGCGACTGGGCGCGCGCGCGTGGATTGACGCTCGTGGTGCCGTCCGACGACGGCTTGCCCACCATCGACGTGGACCCGACGCTGGCCTCGCAGATCGAGCTCGACCTCCAGCGAGCAAAGGACGCGATCGCCAAGCTCGACGTGGCCAGTGCCGAGCTCGCCCTTTCTCTCGCGGAGCGCACGCTCCACGACCACCCAGCTTTGGTGCAGGGAGCTTGGCTGATGGCGGAGGTGCAACGCGCATGGTCATCGCGCTGGTCGCGCCTCGACCCGAGGAGTGAGGAGCGCGCCATCGCCGCGTGGGAGCAGGCGCGCGCGCTCGACGGAGGCAGGGCTGCGAGTGTCGCCGAAATTTCGTTCGAAACGAGATATCAACCTGTAACTTACTCGGTGTCTGTCGACGCTCCAGCGAGCGCGAAGATCGTCTGGGATGGCGTAGAGACGACGAACGGCGAACACAGCGCTTTCGAAGGTACCCATCAGTTGCGGGTCGAAGTGGGTGGTCGAGCGCTGTTCGCGAGCTGGATCTCGATTTCCGCCGGCTCGGTTGTGCACGTGTCCGTGAGCGGCGCGCGCGCATGCTCCGTCCTGGATTTGTCTTCGCTTCAAGCGAGCGGTGAAACGATCGCCGCTCCGCGCGTTGGGTGCGCGTCGTGGGTCGCCGCGCGCGCGCTCGCCGATGGTTCGATCGCGGTCTCGACGTGCAGCGGCGAGAGTTGCGACCCGCCCGTCGCGTGGCATCGTCTCGCGCGCTCATCGTCACCTGTGCCCGTTGCGCACCACTTCGCGTGGCCCGTGTGGGGCACGTGGACGCTCGTCACGGTCGGCGTGCTCGCGGCAGTCGGAGTGGCGCTCGGAGCCGCGGGAGTCTTCTCTTCTCCGAGCTCAACCACGACCTTCGTTCTCGGCCCGACCAAGATCCAATCGCACCGCGTCCCGTAGAACAGGAAGATCGAACCAACCCCGCGTGTATGAAGAAGGGTAAACTTGCTGGCGAAGCCAATCCCCTCAGCTGTTGTCGTTCGCCGAAGGCGATGACAATCGTTGCTGGCGACGCCGATCCGCCCAGCTGCTGTCGTTCGCCGAAGGCGACGGCAATCGTTGCTGGCGACGCCAATCCGCTCAGCTGTTGCCGTTGGCCTGCGGACGCCACTTGTCGGAGGGCTTTGTGCGCCGCAAGAGAACCTAACGCTCGTCTCGTTGCGGGCGGTGCCGTTGCGGCGCACCTCCACCGTAGTTAGGATCTCTCCGTACTCGACGCGCAGGTCTACCCTGCGCGCACCCCAAAGGACTCCCATGGCGAACGCCCCCGACCTCGATTTTTCCGCATACGTAGCCCGCAAAAAGACCGAGCGCGCAGGCGGCGATGAAGCCGAGGCGGGCCCCGCGTACGCATACATCTGGGACAAAAAGACGCGCGCGACGTTCGAGAACATGAAACCGGTCGAGATGGCTGTCTCGAGCGCAGTGCGAACGTACAAGAACGTGTATCGCGGACAGCTCCTCGGCAGCGGCGTGAAGGTCTCAGACCGGCAGTTCCCGCGCATCCAGCGGATCGCTCAGCAGTGCGCCGACACGCTGCACATCCCGACGCCCACGGTCTACATCGTGAACCACCCGACGCTCAATGCGATGACGTACGGCACGAACGAAGAGTCGTTCATCATGGTGCACTCGGCGCTCGTCGATCACTACTCGGACGAAGAGCTGCTCACCGTCATCGGGCACGAGTGCGGGCACATTCACAACTCGCACGTCGTCTACCTCACGACGCTGCACATCCTCTCGCAGGTCCTCGGCGCCTTCACGCAATTGATCGCGCAGCCCGCAGTGCTCGCGCTGAAGGCATGGTCGCGGCGCGCGGAGATCACTTGCGATCGTGCAGGCATGCTCTGCAGCGGTAGCGACATGACAAGCGCGCGCGCACTCACCAAGCTCGCGCTCGGCTCACGCAAGCTCTACGAGGAGTTCAACCTCGACGCGTTCCTCGAGCAGTACGAGGAGGGCAAGGAGGGCGTGGGCAAGTACCTCGAGGCGTTCGCCACGCACCCCTACCTGCCCAAGCGCGTGCTCGCAATGCGCGTGTTCGCCGAGTCCGAGATGTACAAAAAGGCGACGGGCCAACCGCTCGGAGGTCTCTCGATGAAAGAAGTGGATGACCGAGTGGCGGCGCTCTTGAAGGGAGACGCGTGATGACTGAGCCGACGACGACGGGTCTTGCTGGCTTTCGCGAGAAGAAGCTCGACGTCACCGTCGCGCTGCAAGAGCTCGCCGATCTCGCCGACAAGGTAGGCGCAAAGACGCTCCGTGAGCGCATCGGCAAAGACCTGGTGAGAAAGCTGGAGGAGGACCGCTTTCACTTGGTCGTCGTCGGCGAGTTCAACCACGGCAAGAGCAGCTTCGTGAATGCGCTGCTCGGCGAGACCGCCCTGCCCGTCGGCGTCACGCCAACTACCGCCGCGATTCATCACATAAGGTACGCGGACAAGCCCGAAGCGACCGTCGTGTACACCTCGGGTAAGCGTGACGCGCTCCCGTTCGAAGACGTGCGCAAGTTCGCGGTCGGCGGAGGTCGTGAGAGCGAAGACGCCGTCGACTACCTCGAGATCGGGTATCCCGCGGCGCTGTTGAAGGAGCGCATCCTGCTCGTCGACACACCAGGCGTGAACGATCTGTCGCTGCAACGCGCGGACATCACGTACAGCTACATTCCACGCGCCGACGCCGTGCTCTTCTTGCTCGATGCGGGACAGATCCTGAAGGAGTCCGAGCGCGTGTTCCTCGAGGACAAGCTCCTCAAGGCTTCGCGCGACAAGATCGTCTTCGTGATCACCAAGTGGGACCTGCTCGACGAGTCCGAGCGCGCCGAGGCGCTGGCGTACGCGAAGGTTCAGCTCTCGCGCATGGTGAAGGATCCGATCGTCTTTCCGGTCAGCGCGGAGACGGCGCTCGCTGGCAACGTCGCGCAGAGCGGCCTGCCCGAGCTGCTCAGCCACCTCACGCGCTTCTTGGCGGAAGAGCGTGGGCGCATCATGCTCGACAACGCGCTCGGTGAAGGCATCAGTGTCTCCACGTTGCTCGGCAAGGGCATCGACGCCCGCCGCCGCGCGCTCTCGATGAAGGGCGACGAGCTCGAGCGGCGCATTGCCATGCTCGAGAGAGATCTCGAAGGCGCCTCGGGCACGCTCGAGCAACGCAGAACACAAATCCGCGAAGAGGTCATGGGCATCAAGGTCGGCGCGCGGAAGGATCTCGATCGGTTCGTCGACGAGGTCATTCGCCAACTGCCGAACGTGATCGACGCGGCCAAGGGGGACGAGCTCAAGAAGTACCTGCCTGCGTTCTTGGAGGACACATTCAAGAAATGGGCGGAGTCGGAGACGAAGGAGATCGCGGGGCAGCTCGAGGGTCTCGCCGAAAAGACGATCGCGCTCGTCCGCGAGGACGCGCACGACACCACCAAGCGCGTCGGTGAGGCGCTCGGCACTGACGTGAAGCGTCTCGACGTTCAGATCGACACGTTCAACTACGACGCCGGCGTGACCGCGCTGTTCGTGCTCGGGCTCGGCACAGTGTTTGTGAACCTGATGCTCGGCGGCATCCTGCTCGCGGCAGCGCCCGTGGTCGCGTACATGCTCCGCGGTCGTATCGAGGGTGAGTACAAGAAGAGGGCGAAAGAGCTCGCGCCCGACGTCGTTCGCCAAGCCGCAGCGAAGGTCGGTCCGAAGCTCGACGAGATCATCGACGACTTCGCGAACAAGCTCGACGCGTGGGTCGTGTCCGCGAGCGTAGAGCTCTATCGCGAGGTGCTCGAAGTACTCCGAGCAGCGCAGGAAGCACGCAACCTCGGCGGTCGCGACGAGGCCGAGGTCAAGGCCGAGGTCGAGGCGCAAGCGTCGCAGCTCGTCGCCGCGCAAAAGCGACTCGACTCGATGCGACAAGCGCTGTGGTCTCCGCCAGCGGAGCGCGTACGCATCGCGGCCACCGAGGTCTCCGCGGCGCCGCCGCCCTGACTCACGACAACCTCTAACTCAGAGCAACGCCTCGAAGCCCGCTCGTCCCAGCGCGTCCAACGCTGCGAGTCGGGCTTCGAAGCGTTTGTAGTCCTTGATCACGCGATCCACGCCGCCGCGCATCGCGTAGTCCGTCACACGTGTGATCGAGAATCTGACCGCCGCGAACCTGGCCTCCTCGAAGCCGCCGGATCGCTCGCGTTCGTCGAGCGCGCGAACGCTGTGGTAGCCGCGTGACATCGCGCGCACGAGCGTGTGATCGAGGGCGTCGCCGTAGCACCACGCGAGCACAGTGACCGCGAGATCAAACACGAACGCTCCGCGCGATGCGCTCTCGAAATCGAGGAGCGCGCTGAGCTCTCCTCTCTGCCAAAGCACGTTGTCGCGAAAGAGGTCGCCATGCACCAGACCCGCAGGCAGCTCGGACGTTCGCGCGAGGAGACACGCTGAAAGCGCCTCGCGGAAGCGCACGCCCACCTCACCGAATCGGGCGTCGGCTTCGATGGTGTCGAGGCGCTCGAACAACTCCCGCGGACCGAACCGCGACGCGCCCGCGAGCTCGTCCACGCCAGCCACGTGAACCCGCGCCAGCGCTGCGCCGACTCGCTCGGCGACCTCGGGCGTCACGCCTCG
>JAYVYD010000438.1:0-8711 GCA_043784605.1 Myxococcales bacterium
TGCCGTCCGGTCGCACGCGCACGCCAGTCGGAAACCACGCAGTCGGGACCTTGCCCAAAGGTGTGAGTGGCGCACTAGACGACGCGTCGAACGCATAGACACCAATCGCGTTGACGCCCGAGAGCGTGCAGTACAGTCGCTTGTTGGGCTCGTCATACGCGAGCGCTCCCGGTTGAGCGCCATTGAGCGCGTCTTGCGCGAGCTTCAGAGTCTGAACGAGCTTGCCACTCACGGCCTCGAAGACACCAATCGCGTCCTCGTCGCTGAACACGGCCGCGAGATGCGTCCCGCCGAGAAAGGCGACTCCCTCCGGGTTTTTGCCCGCATTGATCTTGCCGACCACCGCGCCCGCGCTGGCATCGATGTGCAGCAGATCATGACCGTCCAGCGCGCTGATCCAATAGCTCTTGCCGCTCTTGTCATATGGGTCTCGAAACGCCCCGAACAACTCGCTCGCACTGGGTCCCAAGTCGACTGACTTCTGAGCTTTGCTCGTCAAGTCGACAATGCGCGCCTGTCCCTCGCCCACGGCAGACGACACGAAGAGCGTCGTGCCGTCCCCGCTCGCCGCGAGCCCGCCGACGTACCAGCGCTTCGCAGGGTCCTTCGAAGGGCCTAAATCCAGGTCGTTCTGCGCGTCTCTAGCAAGCACACCGTTCACGTCAATCGTGTACGCGTACACCTTGGCGTCCGCTCCGCCCGAAGCGTAAACGCGATTGGGCGCCACGAATGCGAGCCCGTAATCGAGCTGCCCACTCGCCTTCTGCGTGGAGACGAGCGCGGGCTTGTCCGTCGCGAGCAGATCCAGATCGACCGAATAAATCGCGTTGTCGGCGACACCCGCATCGACGGCAACTGCGTACTTCGTATTGGGGATCAACACTGCGTCGATCAGGAACGCTGAGCGAATGCCCGGACCGTGCAGAACTTGTTCGTGACCTGCGGGCGCGATCCAATGCCCGTCTGGCAGATAGGTGCGACCGTCAGCGTCGGACCCGAACGGCTTCGCGGCGACTCCGGTGGGCGCGCTCGCCGTGCAGCGCCCCTGCACCACAGCCGGCGTCGTACTGCCGTCGAACGATCCGCAGCTAGACGCATGCTCCATCGCGGCCCAAGGGCGCAGCGCGGGGCATACGTAAGGAGTCTCGGGCTCGGCGCATTTGCATTGAAACGCGCAGCTCTTGAGCGCGTCGCATTTGAGCGCCGAGATGTAGCCCTGAGGCGTCGAGTAATCGACGCAATCGTCCTTCGGCACCGGCGGTTTGAATCCGTCTGGGCTCGTGTAGTCGCACGCCGCGAAGAGGCCGGTGACAAAAGCAATGGAGAGGCGTCGCATGGACCCGGCAGTCTAGCGAACGTGACCTGCAGTCTCAACCGCATCGCACGCAAACCCAGCGACTGTCATCCTGAGCGCAGCGAAGGGTCCCCTTACGCGAACCGGGCGTAAGCGCTGGTTGGAGAGGACGTGCGAAACGGCGGGGGACCCTTCGCTGCGCTCAGGATGACACTTGTGTACTCGGACGACACCCGCATTCGCGCGCCACCGTTTAGCGACTAACGGGTAATTCGTGGAGCGCTTGCCAGACTTGTTGTGACAGTCCCGGCTGATCGTCGGCGTCTTTGAAGTCCCAACCTTCGGCGGCCTTGGCGCCTTGGGTCCCGCCTGGATTGCACGATAAATCAGTCCACTTGCGAGGCACGTAGTTGAATGGCGTGTAGTCCGGGGTGGACGTGAACAGATCGAGCGGCAGCGGGGCGTTCGCCAAAGTCGTATTCCGATACGCCTTGCCATAAATGAGACTGAACAGTTTGTGCACGCTCGCGAGATCGTAGTGCGCGTGGCTCACGTAGCCGCGTTTGATCCACGGCGAGGCGAAGAGCGCGATGGTGCGGTGCACGTCCACGTGATCTCCGCCTTGGCTCGGGTCGTCCTCCACCACCACAACCAGACTGTCTTTCCAGAACGGCGAATGACTGAGCGCGTCCACGTACATGCCCGTGGCCTCGTCGTTGGTCGCGATCAAGATCGCGGGATTGGGCTTGTTTGCCGCGAATCCGAACGTGTGGTCGTTGACGAGCCAACTATAGGTGAAGTCCTTCGGGTCGCAGCTGACGCGCAGTCGCCACGCGTCGTAGCAAACGCCCAGCGTGTCCGGAACGACGCCGTCCGTGGTGCCGCCGGGCCACTTCGTGTCTCGGAGCGAGAGGCCTCCGATGAACTCTCCTTGGTTGTCCAGCGAGACGCCGCTTTTGGTGAGAAACTGAAAGAGGTTGCCTTCGACGGGCGTCGTGTCGTCGCCCACGCCGGGCGAGTCGGTGACTCCCCACTCGCCACGGCCCCAGATGTTGATCCAGCGGCGCTCTGCGTAGTCCGTAGTCCGCCCGAAGACGGTCCACGCGTGGCCCTGGATCGATTGCTCTGCGTCTATGTAGTAGTTGTCCATCTGAGAGAACTGGGACGCGATGGCGTAGGCGTTGGGCCAGAGCTTGTCCATGTTGCCCGGTGCGAGGCCCAAGTCGGCCTTCGCGTCCACGTTGGGCTGACCCGCCATCACGCCGTCGAACGTCTTGTTCTCGCGAACGATGAAGAACACGTGCTTGATCTTGGTGGCCGGTCCGTCCTCGGGCTTTTGACTGATGGGAAAGTCATACGGTGCCCCGCCGCAGTCGACTGTCGAATAGCCGCTCACCTTGGCGACCATGTTCTGCGCGTCCACCAATTGCGTGGCAGTCGCTAGCGCCGTCGTGTCCATGAATGGCACCGCGGCGATGGAGCCCGCCAGGCGGGTGGCCTCGTCGGCGACGCTCACATTGTACTGTTTGTCGTCGAGCCCGACACCGTGACCACGTCCGCTGAGGACGTAGACGGTGCCGTCGTTCGCGTCGACGTGCACGGCAGTCGGCCACCACGCCGTCGGGAACTTCCCGATAGGCGTGATCGACGGCACCGTCGGATCGACCGAGAAAACAGCCACTGCGTTCTCGTTGGCGAGCGTAGCGTAGAGCCTCTGGGACTTGCCGTCATAGGCGAGCGTGGTCGGGCTCGCGCCGTGATTGGTGCCCACGGGGATCTCGGACTGAACCTTTCCGCTCGTCCGATCGATGAGAGAGAGAGAGTCCGAGAGAGCGTTGGCGATCACCATCCAGCGCGCGTCGATGTACGCCAGCTCCTCCGGCGCCTTGCCGACGACGGTCGTGGTCGCTGCCTGCTGCGAGACGTCGATGCGAACGAGCTTCATCTTGGACTGATCGTCGAACGAGACGACTCCCGTCCAGAGCGTCGCGTACGCGGTGTTGCCCGTCGGGTCATTGGGATCGAAGCGCAGCGCGAACAGGTCCGTGGCCCCGACGTTGATCCCCCCGGTCACTGCACCATAATTGACGTCGTCGAGGCTGATGCGCAGTACGATCTTGTCCTTGGCCTGACCCACCAAGAGTGTTTTGCCATCCTTCGATACGTCAATCGCGCTTGGGAACGTCTTGGGGAGCGCGATGGTCTTGGCCGAATTCTTGGTCAGTGCGCCGGTGGTCTCGTCGAGGTCGTAAGCGTATATCGCGTCGTCCGGTGAGCCGCTCGCAGCGAGCAAGAGCTTCTTCTGCGTGACGTACGCAATGCCATAGTCGAGCGACGCTGGCGGACTGTAGACGATGCGAGAGACCTCCGCCGGCCCGCCTGATTTCAGCTTCGCCGCGTCGATGATGCGGACCGAGTGCGTCAAGTAGCCCGAGTCGCTGACTGCGAGGTAATTGGTGTTCGGAATGGTGATCATCGAAGAGGGGAAGCCGCCGTCGCTTTGGAAGAGGAGCTCTTTGCCCGCGGGGGCCAGGCGCCGACCGTCCGGGAGAACGATGGGCGTCTGGGTGATCTGGGCCTTGGCGAGGGCCTCGCCCGACGGATCCGTCGCTCTGCATTTACCGGCTACGACTGCAGGATAATTCTTGCCGTTGAAGTCGCCGCAGGCCGCCTCGTGCGGGAGCGACTTCCAATCCGCCATTGCGCTGCAGGTCCACGGCTTCTGCGCCTCTTCCGGACATCGACCACATTGCAGTGCGCAGGACCGGTTCGCGAGAATGTCCGAGATCACGTCGTCGGTGGACGGCAACCCTTTCGGAGGAACGTCTGGCGAGGAGCCGCAAGCGAAGGCGAAGCCGAACAGGGCCAATATGCTGCGCGCGCGATTCATGGTTTGGCTCCGTCGGTGGGTAACGTCACACTCGCGTCGGGCTCGGGCGGCGGCCACGGGAGCGCCCAGCGCCGATTGGTGGCGCGATCCCATAGCTCGATCTTGGTGCCGCGCGTCGTCGCGGGGAAGAGGACGCCGATGCGAGTCTTGAGCTTCGCCGACAGCACGTCCACGGCGCCGTCCGCCTCGGGCGGCATCAGCAGCGGGAAGTCGAAGCGCACGCGCTCGAGGAGCGTCGGACCCTCGTAGAGCTCCAGCGCGAAGCGCCCCATCGCACGCGGAGTTGCCTGCGGCGCAGAGAGCCCCAGCGGGTGAATGCCAACCATATAGACGTCCCCGCGGTCCCAACGCAGGTCGAACACCCACTGCTTCTTCTCGACGAGCGGCGGCGGGTCCGGCGGGATTCTCGCCTGAGCACTACTCGCGGACGCGGCAGGTTTTGGCGGGTCTGCGAGGGCTATTGCCGCGAAAGGAATGACGAGCGAAGCGCAGAGCGCCACGACTGCACGAAGGCCGAACAAGCGCATCGTAGGAAGGATAGCAGAGTGAGAAGCGCGCGAAGGCGTCGCTCAGTCGCCAAGCTCGGCGAGGATGGTCTTCAACCCCTCGTCGACCTTCTGCTTCTGCGTCTCTTTGATCTCCGCGCGGAGCATGGCCTCGTCGAGACCATATTTCTTGATGATGCCATCGACGAAGGACCTCTCCTCCGCGTTGTAGCCGCCGTCGGCGAAGAGCGCGTGGGCGATCCAAATGTAGGCCACCTTGCGATGCTTGGGATCCTTTTGCAGGAGCGTCATCGACTCGCCCAGGTCGAGCGCTTGCACTTGCATGGCCGTCGAACTGAGGCGTGAGAGGAAGCCGTCGAAGTCTTTGCGCTCGAGTGGTGTGAACTTCCCGTCCGCGTTGTAGACCTCGTAGAGCACTCGCCCGAGAGCTGCACGCTCTTGCTCTGGCCAGAGCCGGACGAGGCGTTCTTCGACTGAATGAGTGAAGGCAGAGAGAAAGCTCATGCCGGCAAGGTAGCATCGCTTCTCGATGAGCGAGCGCGATCGTGGAACGGGTGGTCATCCGGAGCAACGCGAAGGAGCCCCCGAGCAAAGTGAGCACGCGATACCGCGGCGGATCCTTCGCCTCGCTCAGGATGACACCGCGTTCCAGAATCGTGGTCGCTGATTGGCAATCCACCCGCCGCGCGATCAGGACGAGCTCATGGCGCGCGCTCGTGCGCTCGAAGGAGTCGCTTTGTCTGCGTTGATGGATGTGTCGGGATTGCCGCTGCACACCAAAGGCAAAGCGGGCGAGGCGATCGAGCGCGCGCTCGGGGCGACGGGTGTCGGGGCGAATCTCGATTTCCCGGAGCTCGGCGTGGAGCTCAAGACGATCCCCGTGGAGCCGAATGAGAAGCCGCGCGAGTCGACGTTCGTTTGCGCGATTCAGCTCGCGCACGCCGATCGCGAGGAGTGGGCCGACTCTTGGGTCAAGCGCAAGCTCTCGCGCGTGCTGTGGATGCCGATCGTGCATCATGCGGACGACGAACGAGTCGTCGGGCGTGCCGTGCTGTGGACGCCGACGCACGAGCAAACGTGTATAATGCAAGCTGATTTCGACGAGATTTTGGGCGCGATCGCGATCGGGGGCATCGAGGGTGTGACTGCGCACATGGGTCGCTGGCTCCAATTGAGACCCAAGGCCGCGGACTCCCACGCTCGAGCTCTGGCGCTCGGGCCCGACGACGCTCTCATCTCTACCGTGCCGCGCGGCTTCTATTTGCGTGCGCGATTCACCGGCGCAATCTTGAGAGATCCAAGCGCGACGCCCTAGCGTTTCGTCTATGCTCGTGACGTGACGCGAGAGCAGGTTTGGGAAACCGTATCGAGCTTTCTTCGCGGCGAGTTCGGGCGACTGCTCGACGTTCGTGACGTGAGGCGCGTGAGGCGCGTGGCCGGCGATGGTTGGGTCGTGACCGTGGTGCTCGCGGCCCCGAGCGGCGACCTGCACGTCGCGGATCTCTCCGTGGACGAGAGCGGCGCGATGACTCCCAAGTTGGACGGCGACTACGTCGTGGACTCCGTGCGTCGCGCGGAAGCCTCGGCGTCGCTCGCACCTCCACCGCCCGACGAGCTGAGCGACTTTGGCGACGCGCCAGAGGAGGCCGACGGGCTCGACAACCTCGAGATGATGGAAGACCCCGTAGAGGTGCGCGTCGAAATCGCCTTGAAAAATGGCGATCCGGCGTCGCTACGAGAGGCGCGCGATCTATTGCCGCGCTTGCTCATCGACCCCGAGAAGCGCGGCGCGACCTTGCTCACGATGGCCGAGGTCGAGATCAAGCTCCGAGAGCCAATGCTCGCGAAGGGCTACCTCGAAGCTGCCGCGCGCGAGTTCGCCGATCGCTTCGACATGCCCGCGCTGGAGAAGGCCGCGGCCCTCGGGCTCGAGCTGCTCGGCAAAGAAGCGTTCGTCGGATCGTCCATCCACGCTCTGCTCGAGGAGAGCCGCGCTCGCCTCCGACCCGTGGCGACCATCTTCGAAGCGCGGAGCTTCCAACAGCTGTCGCCCGTGATGCGCGCGTGGATCGAGCCGCAGATCAAGCTGCGAACGCTCGCGCCGCAAGAGGTGTTGGTGAGCGAGGGCGAGCCGTCGAAGAACGTGTTCGTCGTCAAGAGCGGCCTTTTGGGCGTGTGGCTCGAGAAGCCCTCGGGCGGCCAGTGGATGGTGCGCTGCTGCTTTCCGGGTTGGCTGCTCGGCGAGTCCAGTGTGCTCGTGCCGACGGACCCGCGCTGCACGGCGACCTTGCGCGCCGAGCGCGTGAGCGAGGTGTGGACGATCCCCGCCGACATCATGAAGAAGGCGATGGAGAAGGAGTCGGAGTTCGCCGCGCGCATCGCGCAGACGAAGCAGCTTCACCGCATTGACAGCTTCTTCTCGATGCACGAGACGATGGGCCAGCTCGACGTTCAAGTGCGAGACGAGATGCTGTCGTGTATTCAAAGACTCGAGACGTTCGACGAAGAGACGATCCTCTTGCCCGCGAATGAAGTCCCTCGAGTGGCTTGTTTGGTGGCGCGCGGAGAAATCGCTCTCTTCCAGGACGGCAAGCCCGACGAGCCCATTGGCATCATTGGCGCCGACTCGTTCTATGGCGTGAGAGACGCACTGCACCAGATTGCCGGCGCAGTCTCCGCGATCGCGAGACCCAACACGACAGTCGCGTTCTTCGACGCAACCAGACTACGAGCCTTGTGCGAGCGAAGCCCCGAGCACGTAGTTGCCGTTCTCGAGCGCCTCGGCTGACACGTGGCATCCGCGTGGCGGTCTCACCCACGTCTGCGAAACCCGGTTAGTCTGGGCATCATGAAAGAAGTCGCCTTCACGCTCACGGCTTGCGGAGCGCTACTCGTCGCAGTGTTGGCCTGCAAAGGCGGAAAGAAGGACGATCCCGCTCCGGAGCCCGTCGTGACCGCCGCGGCGACTGCTACGGCGACGACCGTTGACACCGCAAGCGCCGCTCCCACGGAGTCTGCGAAGCCCGTTGTGGAGAAGCCCAAAGCGACGGCCATGAGCGTCCCCACTCCCACGACCGATCGCATCCCGCGCAACCGCGACAAGGACTTGCCTTGTCCGCCGAGGTTCACCGAGCAGCCGGGGGCCGAGCAATACAGCACCTGCGCGCGCGACTGCAAAACCGACTTGGATTGTCATGGCCACAAGTGCGACGACTCGATGGTCGGTGACGGCAAGGTCTGCTCGGAGGAGACGGTCGCTGTCGTCCCGAAGGGACTCTCGATGTCCTTCGACAGCAAAGGCGCGCCGTGCCCTGACGGTTATGCGCAAGGCTCGATGGACAACCCAGGCACGTGCCGGAAGAAGTGCACCACTCCCAAAGACTGCATGAAGGACTTCGGCTGTCGCGACGACCACTTTTGTTACTTCGATGATTGAGGTGATTGGAGCGCATTGATGACTCGCGGACCTCACCCCTCGTGATTCGTGCGATTCTCGCGAGTCATCTCCAACAAGTAGAGAGGGCCGCTCAAGACCCAAATGTATCCCTCTCCCATTTTGGGAGGGACGCGAGCAACGCGCGAGTCGCGGGTGGGCGAGGGCCGCGCGCGGATCAGACTAGTCGTTGAAGTCCAGATCTCTTCCGTAGGTCTCGTCTAAAGACCACAGTCCCAAGAACGCCAAACATAGGCACGGAATGCCGACCGCGATTGCAGCTCCGGCGACTCCGAGCGCGCCCGTTCTCAATGCAATGAATACTACCGTCATCGGCACTGTCGCGCCGCGGACGAAATTGGGCGCAGTCGTCGTGGCCGTGGCGCGCAGGTTGGTTCCGAACTGCTCGGAGGCGCTCGTCATGAAGACGGCCCAATAGCCGCTGCCGAAGCCGGCGATCGCGCAACAGCTGTAAAATAGGGTCAAGGACGCGCCGCCGAGCGTGAAGTAGAGGATGACGCCGAGCGTGGTGATGGTCATGAAGACGAGAACGCTCTTCTTGCGACTCTTGGTCCATTGACTGAGCGC
>JAYVYD010000439.1:0-4415 GCA_043784605.1 Myxococcales bacterium
GACGACGGCGTCATCAGCAACGAGCTCGACTCGTGCTCTTCGCTCTGCCAAGTGCGCGATTTGGTCGCTTGGCGTGCGCCCACGGACGCGAGCCTGCCCAAGCGATATCTGGGAACGGGTCGCCATCCCGTGAGCGCGGGCGCGAGCAATTTTGCCGTCGCATGGGTCGCGCCTGCCAAGCCTAGCGTCGGCATGACCTTCTACGGACCTTCAGGCATTCCGCTAGACGAGCTCGACGACGTCGGCGTCTCCACGACCGATCTCACCACGAGCTCGCCGGTCATCGCGGAGCTGGGCAATGGCAAGTATGCAGTGGCGTGGACCGACTTCGGCGGCGACGGCGACCAAGAAGGTGTTGCGATCCGCATCGTCGATCCGAAGGTCGCGTCCTCCGGCAAGCCGTCCCACGCGAACACGACGACGGCGTTCTCGCAATACGACGCTGATGTCCTCTGGACCGGCAAAGACCTCATCGTCGCGTGGGCGGACACGTCCAACAACTCGACTGGCCCCGATATCCGATATCGAACATTTGACGCGTCATTCACTCCAACCTCGGCCGAACTCACGCTCGCGGGGACGAGTGACGTCGAGGACAACGTCGCACTCGCGCCCTTCAACAGCGGTTGGGCAGCTGCGTGGCGCGACGCAGCCAACGGGCTTGAGACCGTCCAGATCAAGAGCGGCAACACGACCTGGAACACGAGTTCGTTCACGCCAGGTCCATATGCGAATACGCCGGCTCTCGCGCAGCTCGATTCGAAGCATCTGCTGCTCGTCTACGTCGAAGGCGCCGATTGGACGGACGCGGGCGTGTCGAATGGCGGGCGCGTGCGTGGCGCGGTGTTGGACACTGGTGCGCCCGGCACTGTGACTTCGTTCGACATCGCGCCAGCGATCCCGGACGCAGGTGTTCCTCTCAGTGCGTATGCGCCCAATGCGATGGTCGTCGGCTCACACATCTATGTCGCGTGGGGCACCGAAGCCGGCCAGGGCGATCCGAACGCCGAGGAGCTTTGGCTGAAAGAGATCGGCTGGAATGGCAAGTCGATCGATCTGACGAAGGCCGAGCTCCCGCTGCCGCGGTGGACGTCGCACCGCTTGGGGGACCAGCGTTTTGCCGCGCTCGCGTCGAGCCCGCTCGGACCCGATGGCGCACTCGTCGGTGCGTGGAACGACCTCGGCAAAGTGTTCTCGAATGAAGCAAACGGAGACGTGGCGGTCGAGCTGATGCCTGTTCCGGTAGTGAGATTCTCGTGGGCTGATGGAGGTGGACTGTGAGTGTTGAAGCGGAGTCGGCGTGGGTTGCGATTGCGGGGATCTGGCTTTTCGCCTGCAGCGAACAGCATCAATTCAGGGGACCGACACCCGAGGAGGTGCCGGAGACTGTGAGTGTTCCGAGCGGCGGGCTGGTCAGCGGCTTTGCCCTCGGGAAGACACACAATCAACAGCAGGTCGACGGCTTCAGGATCACGAAAACTCCCGTTACGGTAGCGCAGTATCGCTCGTGCGTAGGCGTGGGAGCATGCACTACGCCGAGCAGCGACTCTCCGAGCTGCGCCCGCGACGTCCAAGCTCCCCTGCACTCGTCATCCTTGGACGGTCGGACATACGGAATCGACGACTCATTGCCGGTCACGTGCGTAACGCCGGTGCAGGCGACCGCATACTGCGCCTGGCAGCGCGGCACACTACCCAACCTTGCCCAATGGACCCTTGCCGCTAGAGGAACTGCTGTCTCGAGGTACTCTTGGGGCGCTCATACGGCCACTTGCGACAATCACCCTGGCTCGGGTCACGACGGAAAGACTCCGTGTTCAGCGGACCTCGCCGCTTTCCATGTTGGAGCCCATTCAGCGGGCGCTTCCCCGGCAGGCGTACAGGACGTCTTGCTGACTCGGTCGGAGTTGCTGAGGGACTCGCCGGATGCTGATTCACCCGCGTGTCGAGGACAGGGGACATGCGCCGTCCAAGGCGTCTTCGCAGGCACGATTGATAGCGTCAGGCCCGTAAGCGCGCCGCACGATCTGGGCCCAGCGTCTGGCTTCCGCTGCGTGCTCGGAGGTGGCCAGTGAAGCGCCTGGTGTTGTTGGTTGCGACGGCCATCATTGCGTGTGGCTCGCATGCAGAAGTCGAGCAAACGAGTAGTTCGGCGGCGGCGTTGGATATTCCGGGGAGTCTCCCCATCCCGAATGGGTGGCAAGGGTCGATGGGCGATTTGTACGTCGCGGACGCTTGGGCCAACTGCTCCATCCTTGCGGAGAATGCGGTGGACAAGTTGGACCAGTCGACTGCCGCTAGAACCACCTTGGAGCTCGGCGACATCGACATAGTGAATGGCGCAGTGGCAAACCCCCGCCCGCCTGGCCCGCACGACGCGTATATGGACTATGTACAAGGACTCATGGACTCCGCTGCGTGCGGCTCGTATCAGGGTCTGAAGAACACCCTGAACCGGTGGTACCAACAGCGTCGAGACCTATTGTGCAACTCCGATCCAAAGGGCAACGGCGTCGCTGCAGTGATGACACCCATTGTTGTCCCAGCTCCGCTCGACAGGCAAACGGTACCCTCGAGCCTCGCAGACATCAGCGCAGACGCTATCATTCGAGCGCCCGGCATCAACGCATGCATCGCTCGAACCCTTCGCTCGATCATGCCTGGTGCAGCGAGCCCGGCCGCGCTGACGCTCTCCACGGCGGATCAGCGCGAATTGCTCGAATACACCCGCGAACGTGCGCAACAGGCCGCCCTCGGATACGCCCGACTCATTCATCTTGCCATGACTCCTCGAGACCCGCTCAACCCAAAGCAGTACGAGCTGCAGGTCGTGCAGAACTGGTTCCAAGACAGCATTGGGCAAGGTCGGATCTCAATGATTCAAACTGCATTTGAATCCAGCCTGCAGCTGCTCACGCTCGTTTCTCCCGAGCTGTTAGATATGTATGGAAGGAGCGGGAGCGCGCGAACGCCACGCGGTGGGTTGACGACAATGACTGCTGCCGATGAGCAATGGGGTGGTGGATCGTGGCGGCAGCGAGCGTTCTCTCTTCTTTACGGCGGCGACCCCCTCAGCGTTGGTCAGGAGCCGAACGTTCCGTGGAAGCATTTCGACCAAGGCCTCAACAACCCCTGGCCGGCGATTCCCTACGTCTCACAGGACGTGAGCGAGCCGCAGGTCATGGATCTCTTGAACTTCGCGCGTGGGTATGACGTCCTTGAGCTAAAACAGGATCGGTCAACCGGCTTCATTCACGCAGATATTGCTGGTTCCGCGAGTCGCCTCTACCGCGCAGTTGAGGCAGCCATCCAGTTCGATGACTGCGAGCACTTCGTGCCAAATCCCTTGCCCGGCAGTTGCACTGCACCCACACCGGAAAGTCTCCCAGACCCAACTCAAGGCGACACGAATTTCATCCTGTGGAAAAAATACCATATCTCCCTCGCGCATGCGACTCGCGTGGTCACACTGCTCGCACAAGAGGTCGGCTACTACGAGTATGATGGCCAGCAGTTGATTGGCGAATGGCCTGGAGCGGCCGACGTTCTGGGCACCGAGAGTATTGTCTCTCACTCGATCGCACCTGACAACGCGAACTACTACCATATTGCGAAGGACGCGCCCTTCCTGCATCGCATTAGTAGCGTGCGCACACAGGGAAGCTACACGGCGCACGGCGAATACGAGCTACGCGATACCTTCTTCCCGCACTCAACTGCCGACTCGCAGGGCTTCGGCTCCACATTTCAGGAGCAAGGAAGAATTACGGGCGTAGCTCCGGCGCTTGATGCCGTGCGTGAGGAACTCCTTCTTGCAAATGCACTCCTCCAGGCCCATCCAGACCTTTCCTCCTGCTGCAATGTGCTACTCGCGGACTTTCCTACGGAACTCAACCTGATTTCGAGTGCGGTCGGCGATGACAGCCTCGCGCTTGAGTACCCCGTCAGCTCGCTCAATGGTGCGCAGCCAGGAGCTGATGTCACGACTGTCGGCCCCAAGGCCGTTATCGTCCACGCGCCCGCAGCAGATACTTCATGGGGAGGTCCCAACAACTCGATCGTTGCAGCGCGCATTCGCGGGAATCAAGTTCCGCAGGTCGACGTCACTGGATTTCTAACAGCGACGCTCTTTCTCTCGCCGAACGCAACGACTTTCGCCGGGTTCATCCTGGCAGATGCAACGAGCGCGTCCAACGGCACGGGACCCGGCACATCTGCTGATATCGTGGGACTGAAGCACCCCCTGAAGCGATGGCACTTCGGAATCCTGGCAACGCCTGTGGAAGAGAGCACGTTCGCACTTGCCCAAGGGACCGCGTCCTCCGGCGGCACAACGTATACATACTTGGGAGGTCCCTTCCCGAGTTCAACCTCAGTGTTTCGATCTGTTGGAGGCTCGCTCAACACCACCGCAG
>JAYVYD010000440.1:0-13314 GCA_043784605.1 Myxococcales bacterium
CGAGGTCTGGATCAACAAGCCCGAGCCGGAGGTCTCGATGGATCAAGCTGCTCAGTAAATTCAACCCCGGCGTGTCTCACACTCGTTGACAGGTTCCGGGATCCGAGCGGTCACGTTGACCGGAATGCGCATTTAGTGTGTCGTCCGCCATCTTCTTCATGCGCCGGATCGGGTGATTCGTCGGCACTCGCGACTCAGGGACATCGGGACATCAGCATCAACATCGACGCCTGCTTCGTGTTTTCGCCTCGCATGACACCGTTAGATCACACTGCGATCCGCGTGTCGATCCCATCGAGCGCGACTTTTTTCAGCAGCTTGTTAGATATCGTCCACACCGTTCGGCGTGAAACAATGCAAACTGCCAATGGCTCGGGCAGCAGCACGGCATTGGGTACTTGGTTGGCACAACCCCCAATGGCGAGATTCCATGTCCCCCACTTCGAACACCTGGCAGCGAATGCTATCATCTTGCGAGCCGTTCCATAGAAAGTTACCGACGCAATTATTGACCCAGTGCCCCGACACATCCACTGAGCACGTGTATGTTTGCTTGTTCAGGATACCGTGAGCGCAAACACCAAACGGTCTGGATGCCGAACGCCCGGTACAGGAGGGTCCTTCGGTCCACGATGGACAGGCGCCGCAAGCACCACCACAAAGCGCCCCCGGGACGGCAGTAGTCGGACATGGACCGGAGGGAGTAGTGAGGGGAGCACCGGTGAAGTTTGACTTGTCCGCGTATCGACAAGCCTCGTTGCCCTGGGAGTGGAGCGCTGAGCAGACCCCATATGGCACACACACGAGTTTGTTGGCGTCTCGTTGCATGCACGCATCCCCGTCACGGCACGCGTAACAAAGGTCGAGACCGTCACCATTCGTCATATCGCTCCAACAAGCTCCAGTCGGCTCGGGAGCCTTGGAGACGGTGGCGACGGAAGAGCAACCCGTACCCGGACATTGATCGGGCGTGAGCAATGGGCAGGAGCCCCCGCAAAGCCGCACTCCGTCGGGGGCACACGGTTCTATCGAACCGTCCCTCCCAGCGCTGTCACGGTGCGCATCATCAAGTGCGCTGTCATCGTCGACCCCGGAATCGCGAGTGTCCACTACTCCCAGTTCCGTCTTGCCTCCACATGCGATTGGTATGAGGAAGCCAACCACTAGAGGGATGCTCAGCTTGGTTACTTGCACTTCCCTCCTCCAGGAAGAGATGTAGCCATCGCTTGGCACTGAGCCGTAGGGACGCACTTGCCATACTGGTCGGCAAGCACTTGCCCTGGCGGGTCCACAGTAAATGTGAAACAAGATTCACCCGGACTAGTGCAGGGCTTCGAGCCGTCCGCGTAGCACAGACTGGGAGGCGCGATGCAGACACCGTAGGGGTGGAGTGGGGAGGGACCCAAACATCGCTCCCCAGGATTGCAGCCTGCGCACGCCCCGCCGCAAACCGCAAAACCATTGAACTTGGGGCAGCTAGTTGGCTTTGGGATCGGGTCGCCCGTCCAGGTCCCTAAGTCCGCGTAGCGCAGCCGATTGTGGTCCACATACTGGCTGGCAAGAACGCCGAAATTGTAAGGGACACAGGATAGGCTAAGTGCGTTAGGCCGTTCGAGATAGCAAACCTGCTGATCACCACAGCCGAGCCAACACGGGTCGCCACTGAACGCGTTGAACGTGTTGCTACAAATTCCCAAGGAGCCAGCGTCTGAGTATACGCACTGGTCGCATCCCGCAATACCACTCGGGCACTCAGATGACCCTCCGCACACTCGATAACCCTCGGGTGTTGAGCATTTCGTAAAGCCTGCGTCGTTTGCTACGAATTCATCCGCTCCGTCGAGGATTTGACCATCGGGCGCCCCATCCGGGCCCGCTTCTTTTTGCCCAACCGACTCGACACTTCCGCCACACTCAAACATGAGACAAGCGAAGATGCATGTGCGGGAAAGCATCGCTCAATTTCCAATAGCGAGCGTCCCCAACGACCGCACGGCGAAGCTCCGCAGACCCCCTTTGAGGAACACTTGTTGGCGTCCGCAGAATGTAGTCTGTTGGCCAAGGTCAACGGTGGCGACATACAGCGCGTACATGGGGTCTGTGATGTCGGCTTGATCGAACCACACGAGTTCCAGTGCATCAGGGTAGACCTCAAAGCGCTTGGCTCGGAGAATGAATTGTGCGCAGTTTCCGGCAGGGCATCGAACATTTGATGCATCGGCTTGCACTTCACATACCCAGTTGTTGGGATCATCGGCCACGTTTTGGAGAGTGGTCACATCGCCTGGCGCCCAACCAAGCAACGGACCCGCGTTACCTATTGACGCTCGGACGATGTTCCGCGCCGTTACGGTCTTGTCGTTGCCGCTGTCGCACGGTGCGAAAGTCTGGCGCTGGAGCTTGGATGCCGCAGTGTTGATGGAATCGCGGGCGGTCACATTGAGAGCGTTGTCCCACGCTGCCGGCACGCCATATAATTGCGGGAGAGCCAGGGTATCCCCAGGCAGCGGCGTGGCCGTGATACGCCCGTCCGTAAGCGCAATGTCATACTCGATGCTTCCGATGAGGTCGATGTCACGGGAGAAAGGAGGGACTGCCGTGCCAGTGCCAATTACTTCCGTGAAGAGGAAAAACCCTCGTCCAGGGCTGATGAATCGAGGAGCGAGCCGCAGAAAGCGCACCGAGAGGTCAACGCTCGTCACTTCACTGTGCTTCTTGATGACCTCTTGGCTTACCGTAGGAATGAGTTGGTTCAACTTTGAATTTAGTAGATCAAACACTCCGGTCTTACCTGGCGTGACGAACGGCAACTCGAAACTGCAGAGTCCTGGGTGCACGACGAGCGCGGTCTTGACACTTCCGTTGCCGGTAGGATCGCTTGCCGGCGCTGCTTGATCACCGTTGGGCCAAAAGTCCGAGCTGGTTAGGGAGAAAAGTTCAAACCGCTGCGAGTTAAAGCCTGGAGAAGGGGGATACGAAATAATAACATCTCGTCCAACCACCGGCACTGCTACCAGCGCGTCCCAATCCTGTGGAGTATTGCTAGTGCCAATAAACGCTAGACTGGCGTTCATATCTGCGACGTCGGAAGAGAAGAGGTGGCCTCGACTGCATCTACCGGTTGTTGAAGCGTGTGAGCGATGTTCGGAAGGTTCGACGCGAAGATATCGACATTCAGCGGAAGCGACTCGGTCGGAACGGGGAGCATCTCGAAGACGCCATTTCCGGTCGTCAAGCCGTAGTCCGTCTGGTTAATCGTGGTGAGTGAGCGTATCAGGTTGAAGCTTGCGACGTCACCATGGAAGAAGCGCAGCTCAGACGTTGGAACAGGCGGGTCTTGCCTCGGGTTGCAACACAACCAGTATACGGCGAAACCGACGGCCACCGTGCTCCCGAGTTTGGGCATTCTTCGCATGGGCTCCTCTTTCCAGCAAATCGTAGTTTGTAGGATGAGGCTACAGAGTCGGCGTTCACTGGCAAGCGACAACTTAGGTAAATCAGAGCCACGGGAACGCGTCCAGCGGCCACCCTGCCCCAAACCCCTACAGGGGAGCGCAAGTAGGTCAAAGCGTAGGCGATTTAAGGAGGTTTGTCGAGGCGTACCGGAGCGCTTGAACCTTCGGGCGGCCAGCGGCGCGGCTCGATTCGGTGCGAGCACCTCGGGAACGGGTCAATATATCCCGAAGTCGACCCAAGGTGGCCCCCGCGAAAAGACGTGGCCTTCGGCGGTGTTCAGGCCGCGTGGTCGCCGAGGGTAAGTCGCCAGATGACAGCGGTCTTGTAATAGGGCGCCCTCGCGGGAGCTCGCACCGGTGGCTCGTTCGGCTCTCCAAGGTGACGGAGAAGCGCGCCACGCTCTTGGGTCTTGCACGAGCGCGCCGAGCTTCATGCGGCCCTCGCACTTGGGGTACTTCTCCACGTCGATTGCGAACGCCCGACGCGAGCGCAAGAAAGGGGATCGACACCGGCGGAATGGACCTTACATTGCGCGCGCGCCGTTCGCAGTTGCCTCGAGCCTGCCCCGCGCCGTCGTAGTTGCTGACCCTCCATCACTCGGTCACTCGCGCGCACGCGAGGCCGTTGTGGCGCAGCGTGCGACCCCCCTCGAACAGTCGTGGGGAGCTCAGGACCGGGGGATGGCGAAAGTGGGCTGCGGACGTAGCGCGATTCCAAATCGTAACTGGGTCGCGCGGTCACGCTAGGATTGCTCCGGTGTTTCGCATTGACGAGAACGTCGCGCTTGGACGACTGCTGCTCGCGGAGGTTCAACCGCTGCCCACCGAGCCTGGGCGCGTGTGGATGGATCGTGTCGGGCGCTGGGTGAAAGCGAATCGCGAGCACCCGATAGCCCACGCGCTCGCGCACCGCCGACGTGCGGATGGTGGCGTCGCGATCGGTTGGGTATTGGCGTGGGCGATGAGCGGCTTTCAGCGGGTAGTGGTCGGTCACAAACTGGCCGCGTCGCTCATGGCCACTCGTGCGGGCGACGACCCGGAAGTGATGACGTGCGCCCCGTGGACCGCGTACACGATCGAAATCCCCTCCGGCCTCGTCCAAGTGAACACGCATGGACGCGTCACCTCGTTCGATGTCGTCGCGGTATGGCATCACGCGCCAGACGCGGTGAGCTACGCGAACATTTTCAGTCGTGACTCGCACTTCGCCCTTACGACCAAGCTCACCTTCCCGTTGCCGGAGTTCGACGACGTTGCGGTGGGCGCTCTCGCTGATGACGCTGGCGCGGTGACTCGGGCGCGCGATTGTTTGGTGAGGCTCGTCGTGGGTACCGAACTCGAGATGACCGATCCGTCGCGCGTCAAGGTTCCGACCACAAGTCACGCCAAAGAGGACAGTCCGGCGCCGAGTGGAGTACATCGCCTCTTGCGCGACGTGAAGGTCGACTGCCGCGTCACGATCGCCGCGTACATCGCTGGGCAACGTCGCGCTTCGCCGACGGTACAAACGCTCGTGCGCGGACACTTCAAGCGAGTTGCGCACGGCACGGGTCGCGCAGATCGAAAATGGATTCACGTCGAACCCTACTGGCGCGGACCTGAGGACGCGCCTGTCGCGGTGCGCCCGCATCGCATGCCCGATGCTGACTGAAACGCTCATCATGGTTCGTCCGTGCCCGTGGGAAGACCCAACTCGCGGTCAAGCCAGTCGCCGAAAAGCTCCTCGCTCGCGTGTTGGGACGTAGGGATGTCGTAGGGGTGGTTTTCTAGTTGGTCGTGATCTGCGCGCCCGCGTGATCTGACAAACTGGGAGTGGACCCCTACTTCCTCCCTACCCCCTACGGTTTGTAGGGACGTAGCTGAGATGTTGGGACTTTCTTCCGGCATGATGTCTCCAGCGCTGGTCATGGTGGCAGATGACGACGTGGTCCCTACAGTCCCCGCGGTCCCTACAGTCCCTACAGTCCCTACAGTCCCTACGCCCCACACCCGAGCGGCACGCTCTTCGGCTGTGGCAAGGCGAACCCCCGCCCACCCATCGAGTACGCGCACGCCTTCACGCACGGCTTTGTCGACGACACCTCGGGCGCGGAGGCGCTCGGCGAAGCGGCGCGCACCAAACGGTTCGTAGCCCTGCTCGGTGCACCACTCTTCGTAGGTTGTTCGCAGCGTCTTTCGGACAACGCGAGCGGGGGGTTCGAAGACGAGATTCGCGTCGAAGAATTGGCCGAGCACGTCGCTCTCGCTGCGATATGCGGCGGTCGCATCCTTCACTGCAGGAGGCTCGCCGAGGCCGTGTTGCTGCCACGCAACGCAGCCACGTACGCACCATGCGAGGATGCCTGGCAACTCGGCCCGAAGCTGTTCACCGAGCGTTTGGTCGCGCTCGTCGGGCGGTATGGTGACCGTCCAGGGCACGAGGCGCATGCGCCGCCAAATGCCGTCGTCATCGCCGCGCACGACAGGCTTGTGATTGCCGGCGATGAACAATTTGTGTGTCGGCACGAACGACCAGAAGTCTTCGCGCATACGCCGCGCCGTGAGCACATCACCGCCGGTGAGGTCTTTGACGAACGCCTCGTCGAACGCTTGACCCGATTCAATCTCCGCACACGTCACAAACCGGCGACCGAAGAGAGACGCGAGCTCGGTTGGATGGCGCTCGCCCTTCGCGCGAAAGAGCAGTCCCCGCGGCGCAGGTGCGGCGTAGTCGCCGAGCATCGCGTGGATGGTCGACAAACACGTGCTCTTCCCATTGGCGCCACCGCCAAAGAAAAAGCCCAGCGCGTGCTCTCGCGTGAGGCCGGTCAGCGAATAGCCGAGCATGCGTTGGAGGTACCGGACGAGTTCGTCGTCACCTCCCATCGCTCGCGTGAGAAACGCTTCCCAAATGCCGCATGTCGCCGCCGCATCGAACGTGACCGGCGCGATTTTGGTGAGGAGGTCCGCCCGCCGATGTGAACGCAGCTCGCCGGTGACGAGGTCGAGCGTGCCGTTCTGGACGTTGAGCACCTGTGGATCGGCGTCGAGCGCGTTGTGATGTACGGCAATGCTCGAGATACTTCGCGCGAGCGCGACCATCGCTGCAAGGCGCCGCTCGTTCTGCGATCCGATGCACCACGCGAGCACGCGCTCGGCGTCCTTCTTGGAAGTCGCTGCCGCTTCGTTCTGAGGAGCCGCGGCGAACACCTGATTGGCGACGGCGAGTTCTGCAAGCGCCTCCTCGACCAATTGCCGAGCCGTAGCCGTAGCCGCGCGCATGACAGCGCCGTTGTCGTCGAGCTTCCAGCACTTGCCGTCCCATGCGATCCATCGCGACCACGCGCCGACGAAGCGCAGATCGTCGCCGTGAAGCTCCACGAGGCGCTCGGCGTTGCGCATGTCGGTACATCGATGCGTGATGCCGCCGCTCATGCCGCTACCTCCAATCCTGCTCGCCGCCGAATTGCCCCAAGTGCCGCAGGCTGTCGTTCAATCGCCGCGCGCAGGGCGTCGGGCGGAATCGCAGCGATGAGATCAGAAATGCTTCGGGCTCCGCAATGCGCGTGGGAGCACACAAACGCCCCAAGCTTCGCACGGCTGGTCGGTGGCATCAGCACGGTGCTCGAGTCGTCACCCTGACCTCGACCGTCCGAATGGTCAGTCCACCACGGACAGCGCACGGCGTACTTCCCATCGGGCAGTGACCGACCGATCCACCCCGCCGCCTCGAAACCAACACCGAGGAACGAGTCGGCGACTGGACCGACAGGCGTGATGGATGTTGGCCGTGCACGTTCGCGCGATAGGTCGATCAACCACTCGGGAAGTTCTGCCAGGGAAGTCTCACTCGGCAGCGCTCCCACGTCCCATGCGTACTCGCGGAGCGTATCCGGATGAATGCTGGGAGTAGCGAGCACGTAGCCTCCCGCGGCTTTCATCTCGACGTTGGCGCAGGCACGGAGCGGACCGTTGCGAAGTCGTTGCTCGGGAGCGCGAAAGAAGTAGTGCAGTCCGCCCGACCCAGTGATCGCCCGTGGCGTCATGGGAAGGTGACCGTGTCGCTGCTCCAACGCACCGAGCTCGTCGTCGCCGACCTTCCCATCGCGCGTGTCGACGTCGAGCACGGCAAGACCCGATGCGCCGCATGCGATAGCAAGGTTCAATGACGAGTGCGGACGAAACCATCCACGGATGATGGTCGCATCGATCGTCGCGTCGTAGACGCCACGAGGCGCGAGCCTGCCGAATGGCTGCTTGCCTCGTGGCGCGCATGGGAAGACATGCCACCCTCGCGCCGCGTACCGCAACGCAAACGACAGTACGCGACTCACGCGGCTTGGCGGACGTTGCCGTCCTCGCCACCGAGCCGGTCGCGAGCAATGTCCGCCCATTCGCTGCTCTGATCGAGTCCGATAAATCGTCGGCCCGAGCGAAGCGCGGCCACGCCTGTTGACCCCGAGCCGCAGAACGGATCGAGCACCACGCCGCCTGGTGCGCAGATGGACACCGCGCGCGTCATGATCGAGACGGGCTTCTGCGTGATGTGCACGCGTTCGCGCATCGGCACGGGTGCGCTCGTCCACGTCCCAGGCAACACGCCGATGTCTTTGCCTCGCCCCATCGGACCTTTGCTCCCCCACACGACGTACTCGGCGTCGTTGCGGAATCGGCCCATCTGCGGACGCGCTGCGCCTCCCTTCGACCAGACCGCGATGCCTCGCCACACAAACCCAGACACCTGCAGCACGTCGGTCACCGTCGGGAGCTGTCGCCAGTCGCTGAACACGCACGCTGCCGCTCCCGACTTGAGCACGCGGTGCGCCTCGGTCAGCCACAGCTGACACCACAGGAAGAACGCGCGCTGATCGCGATTGTCTCCATCGAACGCGGGCCCGTAAACTGCGGAACCCGATTGCGAATACTTGTTTCGCGCGGGTCGGCTGCGGTCTGCTGCCGTCATTCCGCCGCTCGAATAGGGTGGATCTGCGACGAGCGCGTCGACGCAGTGGTCCGGAAGCTCGCGCAACCGAGCAATCGCCTCCGCGTGCTCAATGATCCAACGCTTTCGACCGCTCAAGACATCCGTCAGACTCATGGTTTGCTCCGTTCACGCAGGGTTTCACACGCGAGGTACACGCAACCGTCGAGCAACTCTTCGGTCGCCTCGCGTTTCCAATCACGAGGATCGAGAGCGGGCTTCAGCGCACCGTATTGCTGTCGTCCCATTCGCAGGCGCTTGGCGATCGCTTCGAGCACATGCAGCTCTCCTTCGCCCAGTCCACGGCAAGCACCCACGAGCTGTACGAGCGCAGAGTCCGTCGGGGACAGATCAACGCGCGGTCTCATTCGCGGAGTTCCCTCTCGGCCTGCTCGACGAGCTCGCGAGCGTGGCGAAGACGCGCCTGCGCTGCTGCACGCGCGCGGTCGACATGTCCATCGGCGACGGACTTGGTCGCGGGCGCTGCGTCGACGGCCCACTCGTGGACGGGCACGCCAAAGAGCTTCTCGAGTTCGATCATGCGCCGCAGCGGAGGGCGCGCGTACCCGTTGAGCCAGTTCCAGATCGTCTGTTGGCGCACGCCCAGCTCACGCGCGAGTGCGGACTTGGCTCCGTACTGCACGAGGAAGGAGGCGATGCGGGCGGCGGCAAGGGAGCGGATGCGCATACGCCATTACTATGCATTCGAGAGTGACTTGCACAAGTGGGGCGCGGACGATTTGTCTCCAGATTGAGTTGTAACGTTACCAATCCGGACGTATGTTCATGGCCATGTCCCGTCACACGACTCTTCCAGAGCGCGAGCGCGTCGCCGTCCAGACCGTGCTCGTGCAACTCTACGAAAAGCTCGGCAGCGATCAAGCCATCGCGGACGTCGTCGGCGCGTCGCAGCAGTCGATCAACAAGGCACGGCTCCACGGCGTCGTCGGTCCCCTCGTGTCGAGCGGCCTCTACTCGTACTTGGAGACCTCGCGTGAAGCGTTCCTCGACAAGTACGCCGCGCCCGAGAACGCGCTCATGCTCGACCCTCGCAACCCGGAGCACTACGCCGCGATCGTTCGAGCGCTTGGCAAGTCGATGCGCCTTCCACACGAGAGCGTCGAGGCGTTCATCGCGACAGCGCGCCGCGGCGGTGCGGTACCGATCGAGCGCGTCGCGGGAGCGCTCGAGGGTTTCGTCACAACCCAGAAGGCGGTGCGCGCTGCAGGCAACGACAGCGACGAGTTCGAAGCTCGCACTGCGCAGAAGGCGATTCGGCGGAGGTGAAGTAGCATCCCCGCGAAGCGTCTTGGCGCGTTCGCGACGCTTGACACCCTTGTTCAAAGGCATCTGGGTCTTGTCCAAGCCCGGCGACGAGAAACGGATTCGAGATCGGATTCTGGCGACGTTCGATACGCCTGCAGCCAGCGCCTCACCAGAATTCGTTGCCAAGAAGAAAGTCCACACGGCGGCGTTCCTGGATGTGGCGATGCACGACCTTGCGTCGAGGAGACCTTCGGCCTCGCTTGCCACCCTCGCGGCGTCGTCTATCGTCGCAACATGCCCGTCTTCAACCCTCCGGAACTCGAGCGCCGCTTCGACACTGTCCGAACTTGGTTGGAAAATCTCGAGGTCGAAGTGGAGTTCGACGACGTAACTGGCGCGCTCGACGTCCACGGTGCAAGCGACGTTACGGTGGTTCCGCCTGCATGCATCGACGAGTCGATAACGGTCACGATGCACGACTTGCTAGCGACTGTGGACGAGTTCGCGCCGAAGAAGCGCTTTAGCTTTGATGGACTTGTGTATCAGCACGGCACTACGGCAGTGGTTCGTCTTCAGCCTCTTGATGCAGCCGCATTTCGCATACTCGAGGAGCCGGACGCGCTCACGCCCCAAGCTGCAGTCCTTTCCGATCGGACGGAAGTCAAAGTTGGGCTTGTGCGATCATCCCTTTCCTTTGTTTTGGCGACCATCGTCGAGGATTTCTTCTTCGCTGATGAATACCCGTTGCTCGGAAGCTACGACGCGTATGCGGCGATCAACTCTGCACGGGCACTCACGAAGGATGAGATATTGGATGTCTGTCATGCATACCTCTTCGAGCTCGGCGTTTCCGCGAAACTCATGTTCGAGCCGGCAGCGAGACTCAGAGACGAAGAACGCCAGAACGACGTTGACGTTGACGAGTTATTCGATCGCGCTGAGCACCTTCGCCCTCTTCTTGTCGGGGTCGGCTTGGGCCCGTTGCTTCGGGAGTATCAGCGCGGCGTGTCGACGGTGAGCCCGGAGATCCAGGTCCTCTGCTTCGTGAAGTGCGCGGAGTACGTATCGGCAACCGTCGTCCGCGCAGAGCAATATGCCGAGCTACGAAAGCGACTCACCAGCTCAGACGCGCTGTCCCCCAACGCGCAGTTCATGGACGGCCTCTTGGCTCTCTGTGATGAGAATCGCACGATGAAGGATGAGGCTGCTTTGAAGCTGACAATCGAGAGATGCTGCGACGCTCCGCTCCTCGCCGACCTCGCCCCGACGTTCCTCTCGAACCTCCGTGGTGTTCGCGACGCGAAAGCCAAGGCGGACCCGAGGCAAGCCCTCGGCGAACTCGCGGGATGCCTGTCGGCCACGCGCAACCAGATCGCGCACGCGAAAGCGAACTACCGTGCGACGGGTCGGGAGTGCCCAAACGATCAACTTGAGGCGCTCGCAAAATGCAGCCGCGTTGTCGCTGAGCAGTGCATCCGGTGGTACGGCCTGCAAAATCCGGAGCTTCGTCGAGCCTGATTCGGATATGCGTGCGACGCGTGCATTGTGCAGTTTCTTCTTTCTTGCTGCGCACCCCCGACAGCGCTTCCATGTTTGGATGGTTGACGCGTTTCTGCTCGAAGGCATCGCAGAATCGCTCTACCGAGAGGCCGGCGAGGACCCCAGTGAACCAGTCTCGCCAGTGCGGATCGCTCGCGCACTGATCAACGCCGATGTCGTGAAAGCCGTTCCCCGGCACGCGCTGCGCCAGTCGTGGGCCGCTCTCACACCCATCGACGGTCGCTGGCACATCGTCGTGCGGCGCGACGTGCCCGACGCCGAACTCGGCCACACGATCGCCCACGAGCTCGCGCATTGGGCACTGCGGCGCGCGAACATCCCCGACAACGAACCCTCATGCGACTACCTCGGCGCTGCGCTCGTTGCGCCCGCGCGCGCATTTCGTCGAGCCATCAAACACCTCGGCGCCGATCTGCCTGCGCTCGCCGACACGTTCCGAACCACGGAGAGTTGCGTCGCACTCCGCTGGGGCGAGAGCACCGACACGGCCGTTGCACTCGTGCGCCCGGGATTGATCCGTGTGCGTGGTCAGCTCGAGTTCGTCTGGCCCGACGAACAGACGATCGTTCGCTGGGCCAAGGGGCGTCCGCCGCGAGGCCTCGCCAAGACACGTCTCACCGACGATCGTCGACGCGTCTTGCTGTTCGGCGACGCCCTGGGCAACCCCGCGGACAGCGACGTGGGCTAGATCGACGTCCGCGGATGAAACGCGAGCGGTGCCCATTGACTACAACTGAATCAGTCGTAGTTTATCTCCGTTACCCCGATTGGAGGCTCCATGAGTACATCACCTTCGTTCCCCCGCCCGAGGCCCTCATGAGGCGCCGTTCGTTCATCGGTCGCCGTCGCAACGTGTGGGGACCGCCCACCGTCTACGAGGTCACGCTCGTCTCGTCGTCGGTGAACGAGACCAAAGGCGAGCCCTGTCGCGTCTGCAACCAGTCGATCTGGGTCGACGATCGCTGCCTCGCGCGACATTGGCACGTCGGCTACGCGCACGTTTCCTGCGGCTGGTTCACGCCGGCCGACCTCTCGTACCAGGCGCGAGAGGCAATGCACCAAGTCGCCCGCGGAGACGAACTCGCGCACGAGCAACGCGAAGTGCTGTTTCGCGAGGGCTGGGCGATTCGCGGCCCCGGCGAGCTGCAGTGGGGCGCTCGGGGTGCGCTGGTCTACCGGCAAATCCTCGACATCGTGGAGACCGAGAACTGGAAGGAGACTGGCTGATGACAACCGACTATCGAGGCATGTTCGATCGCGAATACCTGGGCGCGTGGGATGTCGCGGGTCGCGACTACACGCTGGAGATCACCCGCGTCATCGTCGGTGAACTCATCGGCGAGGGTGGCCGCAAGACCAAGAAGCCGGTCGTCTACTTCAAGGACGCGCAGAAGGGCCTCGCGCTCAACAAGACCAACGCTCGCATCATCGCGGGCCTCTACGGCAACGACACCCGTGCTTGGCTGGGCAAACGGGTCACGTTGTTCGCCACGACCACCACCTTTGGTCGCGACACAGTCGAGTGCATTCGCATCCGACCGGAAGTGCCTCGCATGGCGGTCCAGCGCGCGGCTCCCAAACCAAGTGATTCCGATCTGCGTCGCCAACAGGAAGCTGCTGCGGATCTCGCCGCACGCCTCGAAACCATGGGAGATGACGATGCTGCAGCGTGATGGCTTTCTCCACTTCTCGACCCTCAAACACATGGCGCGCAGTGCTGCGCACTACCGAGAGGCGTGCTTGACGCCGTTCGAGCCGACGGCTGCAATGCGCCTCGGAACGCTCGTGCACAAGCTCGTCCTCGGCGGCGACTACACAGTCTTCCCAGGCGATCGTCGTGGGAAGGATTGGGAGAACTTTCGCTACGAGAATCAGCACAAGGAGATCTTCACGTATGCGGAGTTGCTTCGTGCGAAGTCGGCTGCGCTCGCAGTCGCGAATGATCCCGTCGCGGCCAAGTGGCTCCTCGGCAAGCACGAACAATCGATGACATGGAACGCTCTCGGTTATCCGTGCAAAGGAACTCTCGACGTCCTTGGTGAGGACTTCGTCTGCGACCTCAAGACAACCTCG
>JAYVYD010000441.1:0-7367 GCA_043784605.1 Myxococcales bacterium
GGTGTCTCGTGTGGAGCGCCCGCGACGCATCGTTGACGTGTCAACCAAGTACGGTGTCGTCCCCGTGAAGGTCTCCGAGGGACCGTTCGGATCGCCTCAGATCAAGCCGGAAATGGACGTATGCGCCAAGCTCGCCAAGGAGCACGACGTTCCAGTGCGCGAGGTCATCCGCGCCGCGATCGTCGCCTACGGATGAGGAACGCGAGCGCGACGCATGCGCTGATCGCGCTGCGCGCTGGAGTGGACGATGCGATGAGCGAGCAGCCGCAACCCGCCGGCGAACCGATCGAGCCGGGGTCTACGCCCGCTTCGGGAAAGCCACCGTCCGGCGGTGGTGGTGGCGGCGGAGTCACGCACGAGTGGTCGATGCACTTGTCGCCCGCTTTGCACTGCGCGTCCGAGTTGCACTGCACGCAGCGACCGGCGAAGTCGTCACCGGTGACGTCGCAGACGTTGGGTGCCACGCAGTCTTTGTCGGCCGAGCAGGGCTTGCACGTCTTGGTCGCGAGATCGCAAACGGGGCTCGCGCCGGCGCAGTCTTGGTTCGAGAGGCAGCCGACGCAGGTGTAGTTGGGATCATCGCAGACGGGCTTCAATGTCTCACGACAGCCCTCTTGGTAGTCCGTGGTGCAAGGCACGCATTGTCCCTGTTTCGGGCCGCCGATCGCGCACGCCGGGTTCGCCCCGGTGCACGCGTTGCCGCTGTCGTATTTGTTGCAAGGCCTGCACGCCGGAGGCTTCATGACGCCGTCGCAAATCGGGATCTCCGCGACGCAGCCGTTCGCGAAGTTGGACCAGATCTTCTGAACGACATAGCCGTCGACCGTCGCGCTCGTGCCTTGGCAGAGGTCGCCGTCCTCGTACGAGTCCCATGCGGTCGGTGCGACGGTCACCCACGCGAGCGGCCTTGCGCTCTTCACGACGGTGTTGGTCTCGATGAGCCCGACTTCCATGTCGGTCATCGCCTCGGAGAGCTCGTGTGAGTGGATGATGGTCGCGGTGTCGAAGCCGTAGCCGCAGTTCGGATGCACACCGTAAGGCACGCTCATGCCCTTGTAGCTGAGCGTGAAGTGGTACGCACCGAACTGGTTGCACGAGGTGATGTTGACGAGACTGATCGAGATACCCGCCGGGAAATCGACCATGTAGATCGAGTCGACGTTTCCGCCCTTGTCGAGGCTGGGCTGCGGCAGCGCGTTCGCCTTGAGCTGCGCGATGAGCTCGTCTTGGATCTCTTGATCGAGGATCGCCTTCTTCTGATTGATCGGTGTGATCGTGGTGAGGCCGACGTAACTGCCGCGGCCGATGTGCTGCTCGGAGCCGAGCAGGTTGTCGACGAGCCCCATCTTGCCGAGGGTGTCGTACTCGCTCTGCCAATCCATGAAGCGGCTCTTCGTGATCGTCGTGTAGAAGCCGCCGAGCTTGGTGATGTACGTCGGGTCAACGCCGCTGCCCCACGCTACGGCGACCACCTTGACGTTCGAGATCACGCGCCCGCCGTAGTACTGGAGCTTGTCCATCGGGCCGAAGGGCTTCAGCGGCGCCCTCGGAAGCTCGCCCTGCTCCAATCGGAAGACGTGGGGCGTGCGATCCGAGGCGGACGCGACGCTCGACGCGCAAATCAACGCCCCCGCAAACGCAATGCCCAACCTCGACATGGGCGACATTCTCCCAGCGATTGGGGCTCTCGGATAGGACCATTCACGACGCGTTCGCCCTTCGTGGTCGCGCGTCGCGGCCCCTCCGCCCGCTCTCCCCGCGTTCGAGCGGCGAACCTAGAGAGAAGCGTTGCGGCGATCGGCCACGCTTCGATATGCTCCTGCCTGCGTGCGTCATCTCTGTCGCGCGCGGAAGGCTACGGTTCTCGATGAGCGCATGCCCGCAATGCGGCACGCCTGCCAAGGCGACTGACAAGTTTTGCAACTCGTGCGGCTTTCTGCTGACGCCGGCCGTCGCGCCCGCGCCGGGAGGATTCGGAGCACCGCCGCCTGCGCCGGGAGGATTCGGAGCACCGCCGCCTGCGCCCGGCGGATTCGGAGCACCGCCCGCGCCGGGAGGATTCGGAGCACCGCCGCCTGCGCCCGGCGGGTTCGGAGCACCGCCGCCTGCGCCCGGCGGGTTCGGAGCACCGCCGCCCGCGCCTGGCGGGTTCGGAGCACCGCAACAATACGGAGCGCCGCAGCAGCAGCCTGGTGGGTTCGGAGCCCCGCCGCCGCAACAATACGGAGCGCCGCAGCAGCAGCCTGGCGGGTTCGGAGCCCCGCCGCCGCAACAATACGGAGCGCCGCAGCAGCAGCCTGGCGGATTCGGAGCCCCGCCGCCGCAACCTGGCGGATACGGAGCGCCGCAGCAGCAGCAAGCTCCTTATGGTCAGGCGCCTGCCGCGAGGTGCCAGCAGGGTCACGAGATCCCGTCGGGCTCGAGCTTCTGCGCGTTCGGTCACCCGATCGCGATGCAGGGCATGCAGATCAACAACGATATGTACGGGCAGCCGCCGCAACAGCCGCAAGCACAAGGCTTCGGCGGGCAGCCGCAATACGCGCCGCCGCCACCCCCGCAGCAAGAAGGATTCGGACCGACGGAGCCTGCACCGCCGGGCTTGCAGCAACCGAGCGCGACCGCCGTGCGCGGCTTTCTCATCTCGTATCAGGCCAACGCGAACGGCGACTTCTGGCCGTTGAAGGGTGGCCGCATGCAGGTAGGCCGCGCGAACGCGGGCATCGAGCTCGACATCGCGCTCTCCGACGCGACGATCTCCTCGCGTCACGCCGCGGTGGTGGTGGACTCTCTCAGCGGAATCATCTCCATCGAGGACACTGGCTCGACCAACGGCACCTACGTCAACGAGGAGCACATCGGTCAGAACGGTCACCGCGAGATCAAGGATGGCGACAAGGTCCGCTTCGGCGGCTTCACCACGATCGCGAAGATCGTGGGCCGACTGTGACGCACGCATGACACGTCAACGAACGCAATCACGAAACAAGTGGGCCGTCGGCGCCGTCATTATGGGCGCGCTGCTCGGCGTCGCGTCTACTGCGGAGGCCGCGCCCACCGCTCACATCTTGCGCATCGATCCGCGCGCGGGAGTGTCGGGCGGCGCGCCGATCCTCACTACGGTCATCGAGCTCGTGCAGTTCAATTCTCCTTCGGCGGCGCTTGGTCAGTGCTCCAACCTCTCTCCGAACGACGCGCTCGACTGCGGCAGCGATCAGATGGAGAAGGACGGTGTCTTGTGGAGCCCGCTCGGCAAGGCCGACCCGAAGGATCCGAACCACGGCTTCCCGCTGCCGAACGCCGTCTTCACCGTGAAGGTCAACGGCTCGGATGTGCCCGCGATGCCCGAAGGCAACGCGATGCGCTGGGGCGACTCGCAGAAAGAGCCGAACGTCGGCACGGCGTGGCTCGTCGCGCTCGACGCCTCCAACGGGATGGGCGCGCGCTACGCGGACTCGCGCGAGGTGGCGCACTCGTTCATCGAAGCGATGCAACCGAACGACCTCATGGAGGTCATCATCTTCGACACGAACGAGCGGCAGTACGTCGCCGACTCGCACTGGGTGACTTACAAGAAGCGAAACGATCTCGTCGCTGCGCTCGACTCCGTGCCGCAAGTGCAACCCTCACGCGGTCGCGATCGCGCCCTCTTTCCGATCATCAAGGGCCTCGTCGCGGACGGCTTCGGCAACCTCGGAAACACTGGCGGGCCCGACGCGAAATCGATCCCGCTGCACCAAGCGCTCGTCGTGCTCTCGAACGGCGCGGGCCGCGGAGATCCCTCGAGCGCCTCGCCGACGGCAGCGGTGTTCGCGCAGTACATGGACAAGGGACGCTTCCCCGAGGAGAACACGTCTGCGCCGAAGACTCCGCTACCGGTGATCAGCGTCTGGTTCCCCAACCCGTCCAGCCTGACGAACGACGTCTATCATACGAACGACGCTCAATTCATGCAGTCGCTCGCGAACACCGAGATCGGCGGCTTCTACGACACCGTGCGTCCCGGGCAAGGCGGCGCGCGCGGCAAGAACATCGTGCACGCGGTGAAGAAGCGCTTCGACTCGATGTACATCGTGAAGTGGCGGCTCTCGTGCTTGAACCTCTCGGTCGAGCAGAGCTTCGCACTCAACTTCCAGAAGGTGTCACCGTCGATCATCGGCGACTCGTCGTTCAAGGAAGTGCCGATCGGCGTAGACCCATCGCAGTGGCCGCTGGACGTGGACATGGCGAAGACCAAAGCCGAGGCTGACGCGAACCCGCTGCATCCCGGTGGCACCTTCAAGGTCTACGGCAACTTCTGTTGGGCCGGAGAGAAGGGGCGCGCAGAGGCGTACTTCATTCCCGCAGGCACAGCTCCCGATCCGAAGATGAGCGATCCGGATCCGATGAGCGTGAAGAACGCGATGCAGTCGCTCATCAGTCAGAACATGCGCGGCAGCGGAGTGGAGGCGAGCGACACCTTCGTCACGCTATCGGTGCCAGACGAAGACAAATTGCTCGAGGGCACCGGAGACAGCACGGTCGCCCACGTTATCGTCTATGACAACGGCGCAAAGCGCGCGAGCGGTCACGAGGCGCAGAGCATCCTCACGCTCAAGGCAGAGAAGAAGCCCATGGCGTGGCTGCTTTTTGCCGGTATCGGCGGAGGCGTCGTCGTGGTGGGTCTGCTCGTGGTGGTGCTGATGCGCGGTGGTGGTGGCGGTGGCGGTGGAGGCAAGCGCGGGCGGCAAGGACAACCTCCTCCTCAGCCCGTCGTCGCGGGCGGCGCTCCTCCGTATGGTGGCGGTGGCTACACGCCTCCGCCGGGCGGTGGGTACGGCGGTGGCGGCGCTCCTCCGTATGGTGGCGGCGGACCTCCATATGGAGGACCCCCTCAGGGAGGAGGGTATTCTGCAAACCCTCCCGTGGCGCCGCTCCCCGCTGATGCGGGGATTGGCGGCGCCAAAGCAGCAGTAGAAGTTCGCTGCCCCTCTTGTGGGTCGCAGACCATGGCGACGCCCGGACTCGCGGGCGTTTGTTTCTCATGCGGGCAACCGTTGCCCTCCGACTTCTCGACGACCAAACCTGCGGGCCCCATCGGTGCGTATCCGCTGACGGGCGGCATGCCCGCCGCGCCGACGCCTCCCGCGAATCCATATGCGAGCGCGGCGCTTGCCGCGATCGTCAGTCACGCGATGGGCGAGGTGCCCGTGCGAGTCGGCGCCGAAGTGCGCGCAGGTCGCGACCCCCAGCAGTGCGCGCTGATGCTCGCGGAGCCTAGAATCAGCGGCGTCCACGCGACCTTCAAGTTCGACGGCGAGAAGCTCTGGGTGCGCGACGAGGCCTCGAACAACGGCGTCTACGTCTCGATGGCGCGCATTCCCGCGTCCGTGTGGACGCCCGTTCCGGTCGGCGCACAGCTTCGCGTCGGTCCTGTCGAAATGGCGGTGCGGCTCGCGTGATGACTCCGCCGATCGTGGACGTCGGCGCGCGCACGGACTCGGGGCGTGATCCCACCAAGAAGGTGAACGAGGACGCGATCGCGCATCGCTCGACCAAGCACGGTTACCTCGCGGTCGTGTGCGATGGCATGGGTGGACACGAGGGCGGCAAGGACGCTTCCGCGCAGTCGCTCCTTGCGGTGCTCGACACGTTCGAGCGCGCCGCAGAGGAGACCCCGCCGCAGGTCGTGCTCGCGGAGGCGATCACGGAGGCCAATCGTCGTGTGTACGCGCTCGGCGCGAAATCGGCTGCGGATCGGCCTGGATCGACGATCGTCGTGATCGTGGTGCATTCGGGCGGCACCGACGTCGCGCACGTCGGTGACAGCCGCGCGTACGCGATCACGGGCGGCAAGATCGCGCAGATCACGAAGGACCACTCGGTCGTTCAGCAGATGGTGGATCACGGTTTGTTGACGCCCGAAGCGGCGAAGGCGCACCCCGACGCGAACCGCATCACGCGCGCGCTCGGCACCAAGGACACAGTCGAGGTAGAGGTTCGGCCGTCACCGTTGCTACACGCACCTGGGGATGTTTTCGTGTTGTGTACGGACGGGCTGAGCGACCTCGTCTCGCCCGAAGACATCTTGAGGATCGCGACGAGCGCCTCTCCTGAGCAAGCCGTCGGGCAGCTCATCGATCTCGCGAACGCGCGCGGCGGACACGACAACGTCTCGGCGATCATCGTGCGCGCGAGGGAGGCCGCAGTCGCGCAGCCAGGTTCCATTGCGAAGACCGTCGCGCAGACGATCGCGGAGGAGGCGCCGCTGCTGCTCGTCACCCCGGCGCCGTCGGGCCGAAGGCTCACGGCGACCTCGACCCTCGACGACGCTCCACGCAAGCGCTTCCCGCTCGGCGTCGTGCTCGGATTGGCGCTCGTCGTGCTCGGACTGCTCGGCGCGGCGCTCGCGGTCTACTTGAACGAGCGCACCCAACACGCGCATCAAGCGCCGAGCGCCTCGGCGTTCACCCATCCGCCGCCCACGGCAACGGTTGCTGCGTCAAGGATCGTCCTTCCCACGGACGTCGAGAGCCCGGAGCCCGAGCCGCTGCGACCGCTGAGCCGTCCAGAGGCTGGCGTCAAACCGACGCCGTGAACCGGTCATCCGCGCGCTCGAGCCTCGCGCTCTTGCGGGACTTCGGCGAGCTCCTGCATCGCTTGCTCGATTGCCGCTTCGTCGGATTGGCTCGCCGCTTCGAGCACGACGCATAGCTTCGGTTCTGCGACGGCGTTCGCCGCGATGCGAATGCGAGCCTTGGCGTCTTGCTCGTCGCACGACGACAACGCGATCGCGGCCGCAGCGCGCTGCTTCGGCGGAGCTCCCGCGCTCTCGAGCAAGTGCCACAGTCGCTCTGTGTCGATCGCCGCGGTTCTCAGCGTAGCCGCGCCCGCGCCAACTCCCTTCAACATGGCGATCCACTGGGGGATCGTCCTGTCTCGACGATCGAGCAAGGCCGCCGCGGACTCCACGTCGCCTCGCTTGTACACGTCCACCGCCTCTCGGATGCGCTCCACCAAGCCGTAGGCGAGCGCGTCGGACCAGCGGTTGCCGATGGGGAGGTTCACTTCCTCACCGCTCCGCAACGTGAGCTTTGCGCCGACGTATTTGTTCTGACCGAGGCTCTGCGCGTAATGCCCCACGCCAGCGATGTCGCTCGTAGGAATGAATCGCCGCAGCCACATCCACTTCACGAGCACACCATCCGCGCCGATCTCGATGCGCGAGGGAAACAACGCCAACGTCATGGCGAGCCCGATCAAGAGAGGAACGGAGAGCGGCGACAGCTGTGGGAGTAGCCACGCGAACGCGAAAATCACCGGCATGATCGCGAAGAACCCTACGGACATGAGCCAAGGTCTGCCCATGGCGCGGCTCATCCCCCGGAAGC
>JAYVYD010000442.1:0-9518 GCA_043784605.1 Myxococcales bacterium
TGGAGGGGGCTGGCTTGGGCGCGACCTTGGAGGGGGCTGGCTTGGGCGCGACCTTGGAAGGAGGCGCCTTGGGCGCGACTTTGGAAGGAGGCGCTTTAGGCACCTTGCCCTTCGGCAATGCAGCACGTGACGGAGACGCGGGCGGCGCCTTGTGGGCCGTCTCCTGCATCTTCTTTTTCTTTTCGAGGGTCTTGATGGGCATTCGCTACTGTAAGTGCTCGAAATAACGAGAGCTTCGGTGGCTGAGCTTTCGCCCCTGGGATCTGCGAGCCCCTACGCTAGTGAATCGCCATCAGGATCGTCAACACTCGTTTCGGGGTTACGGCTGGTGCGGTAAAGGCTCGGGCACAAGATGCTGCAAACGCTGACCGTTCAGAACCTGGTGTTGATCGAGCGGCTGACCCTCGAGCTAGGGCCTCGTTTCAATGTACTTACTGGCGAAACAGGCGCCGGAAAGTCGATGCTCGTCGACGCGCTAGGACTCGTTCTCGGTGGCAGAAGTAGGCCCGATCTCGTTCGCGCCGGTGCCAAAGAGGCCGAGGTCGAGGCGCTCTTTTCAATAGAAAAAAATGGTGTCGGGCGGATCGCTGCCAAGCTCGAGGAGCAGGGCGTCCCGTTCGACGGCGAGCTCGTCGTCCGACGGCTGGTTCAGAGCGAAGGAAGGAGTCGCGCCTTCCTCAACGGCAAGCTCTCCACGGCCGCCCAGCTCGCTGAACTCTCCGCGGACCTCTGCGACATCGCCTCGCAGCACGAGAGCGTGTCTCTCACCGACCCCGCGACGCACATGGGTTTCCTCGACGCATTCGGTGGCCTCGACTCGGCGCGAGACAAGCTCGGTGCGGAGGTGGACGCGCTCGCGGAGACCGCACGCAGCCTCGACCAGGCGCGTGAGAAAGAGCGCAGCCGCGCAGACCGAGAAGACTTCCTCGCGTTCCAACTCAAAGAGATCGACGAGCTGGATCCTCGCCCCAACGAGGACACGGAGCTGGAGCAAGAGGCTGCCCGTTTGAAGCACGGCGAGAAGCTGGCGCAAGCCACGAGACGCGCGGCCGATCGGCTTTACGAAGGCGAAGGCGCGCTTTGCGACGAGCTCGCGCGCTTGATCGCAGACCTGGAGTCCGCCGCGGCGATCGATGGTGGGCTCGCGCAGCACGCGCAGACACTCGAGGCTGCACGCTCTCAGCTCGCGGACGCGGCGCGTGAGCTCGCTCGGTACGCCGAAGGTGTCGAGCACAACCCCACGCGTCTCGCCGAGGTGGAGGAGCGACTGTTCCGGCTGCGCAAGCTGTTGCGCAAGCACGGACCCTCGACCGCCGCGCTCGTGCTCCAGCGCAAGACCCTCGCGGCCGAGCTCGCCGCGATCGCCAGCGCCTCCGAGCGCATCGCCGAGCTCGAGACCGCGAAAGAGGCAGCGCTCACGACCACAGCGCAAGCGGCGCGCGCGTTGAGCCGACGCCGCCGTGACGCGGCCGACGGTCTCGCCGACGCGATCGGCAAGGAGCTCGGCGCGCTCGGGATGGGACGTGCGCGCGTGCTCGTCGAGGTCTCGCGCACCGAGGCGAACGCGAGCGACGCGCTCGTGGTGGACGGCGCGCGCCTCTCTCGAAGCGGCGTCGATCGCGTCGAGTTCATGATCGCACCGAACCCAGGCGAAGAGCCGCGACCGCTGCGCAAGATCGCGAGCGGCGGCGAGCTGTCACGCGCGCTCTTGGCGTTGAAGCGTGTCCTTGCGGAGAAGGGCCCTGCGGGCTTGTACGTCTTCGACGAGGTAGACGCCGGCGTCGGCGGGGCGATCGCGGAGGTGATCGGGCGTGCGATCGCGGACGTCGCGCGGCATCGTCAGGTATTGTGCATCACGCACCTGCCCCAGATCGCGGCGCTCGCCGACGATCACTTCGTGGTCGGCAAACGCGAGGCGAAGGGGCGGACGTTTACCTCCGTGCGCAAGCTCGAGGCCGAAGAGCGAGTCGCCGAGTTGGCGCGCATGATCGGCGGCGTAAAGGTGAGCGAGGCCGCGCGAAAGACTGCAGTGGAGATGCTGCGTCGCTGACGTTACACTCGCTCATGAGAAGCGCGCTCGCGTTCGTGGTCCTTGCGCTCGCGTGTGGAGGCCCCGCCCTGCAGCCGCCTGCGCCACAGGTGATCGTCATCTGTCCGGAAGGCAGCACGTACGAGCAAGCGATGAACGCGTGCGTCGCGCGCCCGCCGGTGGTGATCGCCTCAACGCCGCAGCAGCGAGTGCCGTCTCCAATCGCTCCCCCTGAGCCGTCGGTGACGCGCACTCCGCCCATCACATCCGCGCCAGCTTCGGCGACTCCGTCTGCGATCGTGCCATCGCCGCCTCCGCCCGTGACGCCTCCGTCCGTGACGCCTGGGGCCCCGTTCGCCGTGGAGGTGACGTGCGCATTTCCCAACGGGTGGGTGAGCGTCATTCCGACGAACGCGTATCCTCGCGACGACCAGTTCTTGATGCAAGCGCTCATCGGGTTCACGACGGATCCTTCGTTCTGGGACCAAGAGCGCGAGTACAAGCCGCGGAAGAAGTTCGCGGCCAAGCCCTGCAACGCCGCGCCCACTCGGTTCTTCGCGTCGGGCGACGTCTATGTCGTCGCGGGTCAAGCCAACACGTTCAACACACGTGGCAAGTACGACAAGAACGGCTTCAAGACGCGCCTGGCGATCACGGCGTCGACGACGGTCGCGATCTCGCCCGCGCAGCTCACGCACACGTGGGACTGCATCAGCTGTCCGTGGCTCGCGTTCGACGGAAGTCTAACCTCTCCGTTCGTAGTCTTGGCGTTCCGTGACGACGAGAACAAACGCGGCTCTGATCGCAGAGCAGCGCGTCATGTGCCCGTAAAACAGGGGCGGATCGTCGCGCGAATGTCGGAGATCGAGGACGAGCAGACGCACCTCGATCAACTGCTACTCGTCGTCAGGGACGCGAGCGGGGCCTCCCATGTCATCGCACCGCTCGGCGGCGATCGCAGCGCGCTCTCGCGTGACGACGGCGTGGACGTTCGCATGACGAAGGGCTCGCAGATCCTCGTGAGCTACGACGTCAGCGCCGTGCTGCCGGACGGGTACGCCGACGTCGACGTGATCGCGTCCGGCTATTACCTGCCCTCGCCTTGAAGTGGCTCGCACTCGCGGCCCTCGTCGCCTGCGTGAAGGGCCAGTCGGTGATCGACATGCACGTCGATCTCGCGCACGCCGCGTACACCGGTGCACGCTTCGACGATCCGGCGGGCGAGGTGACGCGAGACAAGCTCGCGCGCGGTCGTGTGCAGTGGCTCGTCTTGCCGCTGTTCGTCGAGTCGGCGTATCGGAAGCCGCCGTCGCGCGTGCGAGACGAGTACGAAGCGACTTGGCGCGCGCTCACGGCGCTAGAGGTCCCGACGCGCACGACGCTGGCCTTCGAGGGCGCGGACGGTTTCGCCGATGACGCGCGTGGCATCGATCGATGGTTCGCGCGCGGTGTTTGTGTCGTCGGACTCGTGCACGATCGGGACAACGCTCTCGCGGGATCCAGCACCGACCCTGCGTCGCCACAGCCCGGCCGTTCGCTCACCGCAGCCGGGCGTGCGTTGGCCGAGCGAGTGATCGACGACGGCGGGATCCTCGATGTCGCGCACGCATCGGACGCTTCGGCCGCGGAGCTCATCCAAATCGCCAAGGGCAGGGGGGCGATCGCGATCGACTCTCACACGGGGATGCGCACGCTCGCGCAATCGAGGCGCAACTTGAGCGACGAAGCCGCGCACGCTCTTGCCGAGACGGATGGAGTCGTCGCGATCAGCATGCACTCGGGACACGTGGGCCGAACACCGGGCGAGCCCGCCACGCTGGACGACGTCGCCAGTCACATCGAGTACGCGGTCTCGATCCTCGGCGCTTCGCACGTCGCCATCGGCAGCGACTTCGACGGCCTCATCGTTCCGCCCATCGGCTCCGACGGAGAAGCAACGTGGCCCGCCCTCGTGGCGACGCTCGAGCGGCGAGGCATGAAGCCGACCGTGCTCCGCGCGGTGCTCCACGACAATGCAGCGCGCGTGCTCGGTCGATGCCGTTGACGCGCTTCAGACCGCGAAGACTGCGGCGACGTTCTCGCTGAATTTCAGGGGTCTGGTGCGCTCGGTCAACACGATGCAGCCGTCTTTGGTGACCGCGACCGTGTGTTCGAACTGCGCGGAGAGCGAGCCGTCCGCAGTCGTCACAGTCCACTTGTCCTTTGGGTCCACGTGCACCTCGAACGAGCCTTCGTTGACCATCGGCTCGATCGTGAAGACCATCCCCGTGCGCATGCGATCGCCGGTGCCGCGCTTGCCGTAGTGCTTCACTTGCGGAGGCTCGTGGAACTTGCGTCCGATGCCATGACCCACGAAGTCGCGCACGACACCGCAGCCCTGACCCTCCACGTACTCTTGAATCGCCGCGCCGATGTCTCCGAAGCGCGCGCCGTCGCGCACCTCCTTGATACCGAGCTCGAGCGCCTTTCGCGCAATCTCCGTCACGCGGCGCCCCGAGGCGCTCGGTTGCCCGACGTAGAACGTGGCAGAGGTGTCGCCGTGAAACCCTTTGAACAACGTGGTGACGTCCACGTTGATGATGTCGCCGTTCTTGAGCACGCGCGCGCCGGGAATCCCGTGGCAGACCACCTCGTTCACGCTCGTGCAAACGCTCTTCGGGAATCCCTTGTAGTTGAGCGGTGACGGGTATCCGCCCCGGCGGAGGGTGTCGTCGTGGACGATCTTGTCGATGTCGTTCGTCGTCATTCCCGCTCGGAGCTGCTCGCCCACGAGCAAGAGTGTCTCCGCGGCCATCTGGCACGAGACGCCGATGGCTTCGACTTCTTTTTGATTCTTCAGCTCGATGGACACAGGTTGCTACTCCGAGAGATCCACGGCCTCTTTGACCGCGGCGGCGACGTCTTTGGTGTCAGGCGCGAAGTGGAAATGAAAGCGCCTGTCCTCGCCGGTCTGGAACTCGCGCACGAATGCGACGAAGGTCTTGCCGCCGAGTCGTGTGTCGAAGCTCTTCAAAATACCGATCGACGGCGAGCTCTTGTCGACGAACACGGTGAGCGTGTCTTGTGGCGGGTGTTGTCCAGCGAGGCTTGCGAGGACGCGGAGGGTGAGCTCGTATTTCACGGTCTCCCCATCGCCGCTTCCCGTCACCGTCTCCACGCGCACCTTCACAACTCCGTCGCCCGTCTGCGTCCGCTCGCGGAGCGTCGGGTCCGTTCGAGGCTGCACCGACTCCTCGAGGTTCATGCCCACGGCTCGCGGCTCGATCACGTCATCGAACAGCTCGGTCGTGTGCCCAGTGTACGGAGGCAGGGCTCGACCCGGCGAGTTCGCGTCCGGGCCGCCGCACGCCAGAAGCAGCAAGAAGACGCCGACGAACCCACCGACGAACCCACCGCCTCGCGTGGCGCGGTCACTGCTACGGGGCAAAAGACTCATCAAGTCCTAGCTAGTAGCACGCCGCGCCGACGTCCATCAGGGCTCGATGCGGCAATCTTTCTGTGGGTTTTTTCCATCATCCGATGGGTTGATGCGTCCAAGGTTACAGAGCGCTCGCCTTGTGGGCCGACCATTTTGCGGGTACGTTTTTGTGCGCACCGCCCCCTTGGGCGGGTTCCCGAGGAGGATCGTGTGAAACGGCACCGCTACCTTTTGATCGCCAGTCTCATTGCTTGTGTCGTCCCAGCGCTAGTGTTCGCGCAGAAGCCTACGGGCCCTGCAGCACCTGCCGCTCCGCCGGCAGACCCTCCGACCGTGGCCTCGCTCGCGTCTCAGCTCGAGCAGTTCCACTGGGGCACCACGCACCTCGATGTCGCCCGCGCGCACAACCAAGCGGGCGGCATCTTTGACCAAGACTACAACCCGCAGCTCGCGAAGATGCAGCCGGGCGTCGCGATGCAGGCGGTCGAGGCCGAGCGCGAGAGCAAAAAGGCGGCGTTGAGCTCGACCTTCTCCGAGTTCAAAGACGTCCCGCTTGGCTACGACCGCACCGGCATCAAGGACGAGTACACGTACAAGAACCACGAAGCGCTCATGTACGTGGACCGCGTGGGCAGGCGCCGGTACTTCTTCTACATCGGGACGCCGCCCGCAGAGCGCCTCTGGAAGATCTACGACGAGGTGCCGCTCAAAGACGGCGGCCCGTGGGGCAAGACCTACGCCGAGGCCGTCACCAAGATGCAGCTCGCGCTCTCGACGCCAGGTCGCTTCAAAGCGGCGGATCCAGGCCAGAACATCATGTTCGCGACGGTCGACTGGCAAGACCAAGCCACGCACCTACGGTTGCTCGATCGCTCCAACGATCCGTCGGGTCCGGTCGTTGGCATCGTGCTCGAGGATCGCGCGATCTTAGCGACGCTCTCCAGCCTCCGCATCAACAAGGCCGAAGACTTGATGGCGATCGATCCGTCGATCTCCGCGGTCACTCGCGGTGTGGGTCGATCCGATCCGAACGCCGGCCGCGACGCTGGGGCCGCGACCAAGAAGAAGTGAAAGACCTCAGAGCTCCTTGGCGCCGTCGGGCACCAAGAAGCCCGTCGTCACCTTGAGTGTCGCTTTCGGGAAGACCGCGCGCACCGCGGGCTCGAGCACGGACTTCTGCGTGATCGCCGCTCCCGGGCAGCCCGCGCAAGATCCGGCGAGGTGAATGTGCACGGCCGTGGGCGCGCTGCTGACGAGGTAGAACACGCCGCCGTCCGAGCGGACGAGCGGCGCGAGGATGTCTCGACAGACCTTCAACAGCGACTCTTGCGTAGCTTCCAACGCGTCCACGATAGCACGCGACTTTCGGCCAACGGCGCAAGTTCCGCTCGACAAGGACGGTATCTTGAGGTGCTATTTGACATGCAACGGGAGCCTTGCCGTCGGCACGGTCGACCCATCACTGGCACAACTCGGTTAGCGGATTCGGCGGAAGTTCGGGGAGCGGAGGTCACTTGGCGCGTTATCGTCTTCGCTTTCTCCTGCAGGAAATCGACTTACCACGGGGAGCCACACTCCTCGGGCGAAGCCCCGAATGTCACGTGACCCTCGAAGACCCGCTCGTCTCTCGCGAGCACGCTCGCATTGCGATCGATGAGCAGAGCGCTACGTGCGAAGACCTCGGAAGCCGCAACGGCGTCAAGATCAACGGCCTCGCGATGAAGGGGCCGACGCGCCTGAAGGACGGAGACCGCGTCCGCATCGGCACCCAGGAGCTCGTGTTCTGCGAAGTCGCGCAAGGGATCGCGTCCGCCGCGAGGACGACGGGCATCTTGAGCTACTGTGCGCGTTGCAGGCTCCCGTATCCGCAGGAGGTCGTCGCGTGTCCGAACTGCGGCGCCAACGAGCAGGTCGAAGAAGACACGATGACCGGACAGCTCGGCGGCGAGTCGCGGCACGCTTGGGGAGTGCAGCTCTTGATGGAGGTCGCGCAGAAAGCGCTCTCGCTCGATCGTACGCAGGACGCGGTGCGCGCGTTGACGCGAGTAATTGGCCAGCTCGAGGACCGTCGCGCGGGCCACGAGCCGCTCGACGCCGCGCAAGTGGATGCGGTGGTCGCGATGGCTGTACGCACGGCAGTGGCCGCGAACGACGCGAGCGTGCTGCAGGGCGCGCTCCACGCAGCGGCGCGCGCGACGATACTCCCCACGGCGTTGACGTTCGACGCGATGCTCTCGCTGCCGAGCGACCTCAAGCACGCGCTGCTCGCTCCTGTCGAGGCGCTCGCGGTCGCGTTCGGCACGACAGACTCGCGCAAGGGCACGAACCTCCAAGCGCTCGGTAAGCTCCAAGACCTCGTCGACGCGATCGGCGCCAGGGACCCCGCGGATGAGACGCGCCCGAATCCTGTCAGGCCCTCGTAACGAACCGTCGTTTGCTCAACTGATAGCGATCACTTGCCGCTTTCGCTCCCGTGTGGGTAACTTGAAGGGTCTCCAAGGCGCGCCCCCAGCGCCCGAGCACCCTCGAACATGCGGTTTCGCCTTCGCTATCAGCAGCACGACCTCGAGCTCGGCGAAGGCGAGTTCGCCATCGGTCGCAATGCGAGCTGCCAGCTCTCGCTCGACGACCCGTTGGTCTCGCGTCGCCACGCTCTCTTGGTGGTGAAGGGGATCACTGTGACCGTCGAGGATCTGCAGAGTCGCAACGGCGTGCTGCTCAACGGCGAGCGCATCACCTCACGCGTTGGCGTTCGTGCGGGAGACCGCATTCAGATCGGCAGCCAAGAGATGGTGCTGATCGGCGCGGCCCATGCGAACCAAGCGACGATGACGCGCAACCCGCTGAAGATGACGTTGCCGTCGCACGTAATGGATCAGCCGATGCGCGAGCCCGCGGCCTCGGAATCGGACCTCGAGCCGTCCATGGTTCGCCGCGCCGACGCGTTCAACTTGCTGGGCAGCGTCGCGGAGAAGGCGCTCGCGCTAGGACGCGCGACGGAGGCCGAGCGCATCCTCGCCTCGCCGTTGACCGACGTGATCGAGGCCAGTCGCTCTGGCAAGAAGCTCACTCCGACGCTCACCGATCAGGCCGCGCGTTTCAGCGCCAAGCTCGCCACCGCCACGGGCAAGGGCGCGTGGGCCGACTACGTGATCGAGCTCTACTTGGCGCAGGAGCGGATGGTCCCGGCCACCGTGATCGACGAGCTCTACACGGCGTTCCGAAAGGTCACGTCGGTCGATCTCAATCGTCTTCGCGAGTACGTCGACGTGATGCGCGCGAACGTAGCTGGCTACGGTCCGGCTGATCGATTTTTGTTTCAACGACTCGAGGGGCTCGAGCGGCTGGCGGCGCTGCGCTGACACCGCGGTTGTCCTGCCACGCGAGGTTGCTGCCGGCCGCCTCTGCGATGATCTGCGCGAGCTCTGGGTCCGTGATCTTGGTGAGCGCCAACGAGAGCTCTGCAGGCAAGGGAGCAGGCGGCGGTACGGCGCGAGCCTTTCGTCGCTCGGCGGGCCTCGGCGGCGGCGGCACCTGCTTCACGCGAAAGCGGACCTCCTTCACGTCGTAGCCGAGCGCGCGCAACCGCAGCAGGATGGGGTCTCGCAACATCGACAGCTCGGTCGCCCACGTCGCAGATGCCGCGTTCACGATGAGCGTGCCTCTCTCGAGCGCGACCGGTCGTGTGCGATCGGCGACACGCAGGCCAACGGCCTTGGCCCACTCGCGAGCGCTGATCGGCGACGGTTTCGGAGCGAAGCGCGCGTCTCCAGAACGACCCAGCACGGCATCGATGGGCTCGGGCCCTTCATCGCGTGAGCGATGGCGATTTCGTCTGCGCGCCACCCGCAGAAGTTAGCACGGGCTACGCCAGAGAGAGTTCACAGGAAGGCGGGAAGACTGAGGTGGCCAGGTCGAGCCACGCAAGACGTTCGTGCGAAGGCGCTCCGTTCTCCATAAGCGTGCTGCAGAATTTCGTGACCGTCGTTGCACGACACGACGCCGCCGTGATTGTTCTACAGACGATCGCCACGAACGCAGGCATCAAAGCGCTCCGCATCGCACCCGACG
>JAYVYD010000443.1:0-4039 GCA_043784605.1 Myxococcales bacterium
GTGGTGATCAACGACGGCGCGGGTCCCGTCGACAAAGGCGTCGTCTCCGATGTGCGCGCCAACGGCACCTGGGACGCGGACATCCTCGCGAAGAACGGCGACGTCCTGACGATCACTCAGGAGTTCGGCAAGACCGTCAGCACACCGCTCAAGCTCGTCGTCAAAGTTCCTTAGAGGCGACGACCTTCAACGAGACACGGCGCTTGCTGTTCTCCGGCAGAGCGTCGCCGTCCAGCTCTCCGACGAGATCGTAGTCGCTCGCTTGCGTGACGCGCACTCGGCGGATCTGGCCGGCCTTCGCCGCGCTGCCCGACAGATAGACCTGACCGTCGATGTCCGGCGCTTGACCAGCGTGACGGCCCTTCATCACGAGATCGTGCTCGTCGCTCACGCCCTCTACGAGCACCTCGAGCGTCTGGCCCACGAGCGCCTTGTTCTTCTTCTTGGCGATCTGTCGCTGCACGCTCATCAGCTTGCGGTACCGCTTGGATGCGACCCCCACCGGCACTTTGTCTTCGAGCTTCACGCTGCCGCTCGACTCTTCGTCCGAGTAGCGGAACACGCCCATGCGCTCGAACTCGGCCCACTCGACGAAGTCGACGAGCTCGTCGAACTCCGCGTCGCTCTCGCCGGGGTGGCCGACGATGAACGCGGTACGGAAGGTGAGACCGGGGATCGCCGTGCGCAGACGCTCGACCACGCGCTTCTGGCGATCGATTCCGTGACCGCGCCTCATGCGCTTCAACATCGCGTCGGCCGCGTGCTGCAGCGGCATGTCCACGTACTTGACGACGCGCGGGTGATTGGCCAACACGTCAATCAATGATTCATCAAGTGTCTCTGGATACAGGTAGAACAAGCGCGTCCAGCGCACCCCGGGGACGTCCGCGACCCGACGAACCAAGTCCGCGAGCGCGACGCGATCTGCCTTCGGGAGGTCCCGCCCGTACGCGACGGTGTCTTGCGAGACGAGATTGATCTCTTTGACGCCCTGCGAGGCGAGCTGCTCGACCTCGCGCACGACGTCGTCGGCGCTCCGCGACCGCTGCTTGCCGCGCAGCTGAGGGATGACGCAGAACGAGCACGTGCGGTTGCAGCCCTCGGCGATCTTCACGTAGGCGCTCGCGCGCGGGCCCGTTAAAATGCGGGGATCGGTGGCCTTGATGACCCACTCGGCGGGGTTACCGACGAGCATGCGATCGGCGTCGCCGTCCAGCACGTCCGCGAGCTTGAGCATGTCCGACGAGCCGAGGAAGTGATCGACCTCCGGCATCTGCGTGCCGAGCTCCGTGGGGTAGCGCTGCGAGAGACAGCCCGAGACGACGAGCTTGTTGCAACGGCCGACCTTCTTCATCTCTCCGAGCTCGAAGATGGTGTCGATGGACTCCTTCTTCGCCTCGCCGATGAAGCCGCACGTGTTGATGACGATGACCTCGGCGTCCTCGGGGTCGTCCGTGATCGCGAAGCCCTTGTCGCGTGCGACGCCGAGCATGACCTCGCTGTCGACTTTGTTCTTCGGGCAACCGAGGCTGACGAAGTGGATCTTCTTGTTACGGCGAGCCATTCAGGGTGCGCTGTATAGCTCGGATCAGGCGGTCATGCTCGCGAAGAACCGCTCGAACAAGTAGAGCGAGTCGTGTGGACCTGCGGCGGCCTCCGGGTGGTACTGCACGCTGAACGCCTTCAAATCAGGCGCGGCAAGGCCCTCGCTCGTGCCGTCGTTGAGGTGCACGTGGGTAGACTTCACCGTCGCCGGTAAGGTCGCCAGGTCTACGCAAAAGCCGTGGTTCTGGGTCGTGATCTCGATGCGGCCCGTTGCCAAGTCCTTCACGGGTTGGTTCGCCCCGCGGTGGCCGAACTTCAGCTTGAAGGTCTTGCCGCCGAGCGCGAGGCCGAGCAGTTGGTGGCCGAGACAGATGCCGAAAATGGGTTTCTTGCCGAGCAAAGCGCGCACTGTCTCGACGCCGTAGGTGACCGCCGCGGGATCGCCAGGGCCGTTCGAGAGGAAGACACCGTCGGGGTTCAGCGCGAGGATCTCGCTCGCGCTCGTGCGCGCAGGCACCACGGTGACCTTGCAGCCCAGGTCGACGAAGCACCTCAAGATGTTGCGCTTGATGCCGAAGTCGATGCACACGACGTGTCGCACGGGGCGGGGAGTCTTGTTCTGGTCGCGCGTCTGCCAAACGCCGCGACCCTCGGTCCACTCGTAGCGGGCCTTGGGCGTCACGCGCTCCACGAGATCGAGGCCGCTCATGTCGGGCGCAGCCTTCGCGATTGCGAGCAGCTCCGCAGTCCTACCCGCGCCGATCGCTGCGTTTTGCGCCCCGCCATCGCGGAGCTTTCGCACGAGCGCGCGCGTGTCGATCTCGCAGATGCCGACGACACCGTGCTCCTCGAGATAACGCTCCAGCGAGCTCGAGGCACGCCAGTTGGAGGCGATCGGCGAGGCCTCTCGCACGACGAACCCCGCGAGCTTCGGACCTGGGTCCGAGGCGACGCTTGATGCATCAATCGATTCGGTGTCGGCCGCGTTGACGCCGACGTTGCCGATCTCCGGCGCCGTCATCACGACCAGCTGTCCGCAGTACGACGGGTCCGTCAGCACCTCTTGGTACCCGGTCATCGTCGTCGTGAAGACGGCCTCGCCCGACGTGGTCCCGCGCGCACCGAACGATCGGCCGGCGAAGGTCGTCCCGTCTGCGAGCACGAGGTGCGCGACGTCACTCATCTTGAGCGCCGCTGCTACCACGAAGCAAATCGAGCGCCAACCGTGCCAGTCTAGAAACTAGAACGCGCCGACCGCGCCCAAGCTGCCGGGGCCGATTACGGGCATGATCCACGCGCTCTTCTTCGGCGAGCTAGGCGCAGTCGCGAGGAAGATGACGCCAGCGACGATGCCCACTCCGCCGACGATGAAGCCCACCGTCGAGAGCGTGCCCATCAAATGGTAGCTATCGAGATCACTCTGCAGCGTGGAGGCGCAGTTGACGCCGCTCGGGCACGATGTGGAGAGCGTGCTGTGCTTGCCGAGAGCGAGCGCGCCCGTGATTCCGCCGAGCACGAGCCCGACGCCGCCGACGGCGAAGCCAGTGATCGCCAGCGCCATGTTCGGGCCGCCGCCCTTCGATCCCGCGGTGTCTGCGCCAGTTCCCACGCCCGTCGCCGGCCCGGTCCCGGTCGCAGTGGGGGTCCCGGTCACTGTCCCCATTCCGGTGTCCTTGTCGTCCTTCTTCAGCTTGACGCTCACCTCGGCCGATTTCCCGTCACCGACCTCGAAGCTCGCCTCGCCGCTCGAGCAAGAAGCAGCCGTCGCTTTGACGATGTGAGTGCCAGGGTCGATCGATTTCTTGATGCCGAGCACGGCGCTCGAGATTGGGTTGTCGTCGACGGTCACCTGAGGGTTGTCGCACCCGCTCACGGTGATCGTGACCGACGCGATTCGGGCGGACACGGCGTCGATCTCTTTCTTCGCATCCTCCACGGCATTCGCGAAGAGCGCAGAGGCACCCGGCGCTGTGCCTTGGCGGATGACACGGTTGTAGGCCTCTTGCGCCGCGACGACGTTCCCCTTGCCCGCGCTGCCGCGTGCGTAGCCGAGGAGGAGCGTCGGAGGAACGGGCGCCTTGGCTTCGTCGAAGATCTTCACCGCGCGTCGAAACAGATCGGAGGCCTTCGAGAAGTTCTTTTTGTCGAGCGCCTCTTGCCCATCCTGGCCGAGCGTGCGCGCCGTGCTCTTGTCGTCGTCCGACTGTGCGCGTGCTTGCTGCGTCAGCGCCGCAACGGACAGCGTGAGGGCGACAACCGCGCAACGAATCGAGGATCTCATGATGCTACGACGATACGGTCCTTCGCCTCATACGTGCAACCTGTGTCGGGACGCCGCTTGACGAAGCGTCCGTCGGACTGTATCTCGTGGCACTTCCCACTGCGAAGGTGGCGGAATTGGCAGACGCGCCAGATTCAGGTTCTGGTACCGTTATTGGTGTAGGGGTTCAATTCCCCTCCTTCGCACCGCTCGCTCTGTTCTCTGATCTCTGAT
>JAYVYD010000444.1:0-13517 GCA_043784605.1 Myxococcales bacterium
CTGCGCGGCGACTACAAGGCCGCGCTCGAGCAGACGCAGCAGGCGCTCTCCATGCGTCGCAAGCTCGGCGACCGGCGATCGATCGCGCTCAGCTTGAACAACATGGGCCTCGTGTATCAAGACTCGGGGCAGTTCAAGCTCGCGCTCGACGCGTTCGAGCAGGCGCTCGTGATCCGGCGAGAAATAGGGGATCTCGTGGGTGTCGCCGTGAGCCTCAACAACCTCGGCACGGTCGCGCAAGATCAACGCGACGACGCGCGGGCGCTCGCGCTCTTCAAAGAGGCCCACGAGGTCGCCAAGGAGACCGGCGATCGAAATCGCATCGCGCTCGTGCTCACCAACCTCGGCGAGACGCTCAGCCGCATCGGGCAACCCGACGCCGCGATCGCGTACCTGAAGCAAGCCGAGGAGCTGATGGACGAGCTCGGGGATCGCATGGGACTCGCGGAGGTCTCGCGCGGTCTCGGCAAGGCGTACCTGGCGCAGCGCGATCTGACCAAGGCGCGCGAGTGCACGGCGAGGGCGGTCGAGATCTTGCGCGGCGTTGGCAGCAGCATCCAGCTCGGGGTGGCGTTGCGTTCGCTCGGCGAGGTCGCCGCTGCGGGGAGCGCAGGAGGCGCAGGACTGAGCCTCGCGCGCGATCACCTCAAGCAATCGATCGTGATCTTCGAAGAGCTCGGCAACGAGGTCGAACTTGCGCGGAGCTGTCGCGCGTACGTGGAGCTCTTGAAGGGCACCATGGAGTTCGGCACCGATCCCACGGTCATCGAAGAGGCGGCACGCTACCAAAAGCGAGCGGACGACGTGCTCGCACGCATCAAGCTGGGCGGCGCCGGAATCAGCTGATCGCGTAACGAGCAGAGGAGTGCACAAAAGGATCAGGAAGTTCAAAAGGTGTTTGAGCAGCCCCCAAACACTTCCCGATCCTCCCGATTGTTTTTGTTCAATCACTCTTCGCCTGCTTGCTCGGAGCTTCATTCACTCGAGCGCGCGACGAGTGGTATGGTCCGGCGCATGTCGACTCTTCGTACCGCGCTCACCGCCGCTCTCCTCTCGCTCGCCGCATGCGGCGGAGGGCTGAAACTCACGGCCATTCGCTCCACGCAGGCCAAGCCGAGCAACGTCGCCGTGTACTTCAAGGTGGAGACGAGCGGGGGCGAGCCCATCGGCGGGCTGGCAGCAGACTCGTTCAAGATCTACGAGGACAAGGAGCTCGTCTCGCAGTTCGAGAGCAAGCAGACGATCTTGAACCCCGAGGTCGCGGCGAGTCACTACACGCTCTTGCTCGTCGACATGTCCGGGAGCATCTCCGGCTCGAACTCCGTCGACGCGCTCGTCGATGCGGTCGGAACGTTCGCAGACAAGGTGGAGGGCCAGCAGAAGGTCGGCGTGTTCGCGTTCGACGGCGGCGCAGAGCTTCACCCGATCGTGGCGTTCGGTTCGGCGGGAGGCGCGAAGGCAGGCGCCAAGGCGCTCACGGGCTACAAGCCCGCGGACCCGAGCACCAACCTCAACGGCGCGATCGTGAAGGGCCTCGCGGAGCTCGACAAGGCGCTCGCGAACGCGGAGCACCCGATGCGCTTCGGCACGCTCGTGGTCTTCTCCGACGGCACGGATCGCGCGCGGCGCGTCTCCAAAGAAGACGTCATGAAGGCGATTGGCGACACGAAATACGACGTATTTGCGATCGGCCTCGGTGCGGAGATGCAAGAGGCGCAGCTCAAAGAGATCGGCAAAGACGGAACGGCGCGCGCCGATGACAAGGCAGCAGTCGTCACTGCATTCGACACGATCGCGACGCGCATCGCCGCTCGCACGAAGAGCTACTACCTGCTCGGCTACTGCTCGCCCGCGCGTGCCGGCAAGCACGAGGTGAGCATCACCGCCACGACGAAGGACGACAAGGGCAACGAGTCCAGCGGCAGCCTCACGAGCGACTTCGACGCGACCGGCTTCACACCGAACTGCGATCCGAACCAGAAGCCGAGCTTCGATCTCAGCAAGGGTGACGCGCTCGCGCCGAAGAAGGACGACCCGAAGAAGGACGACACCAAAGCGACGGTCAAGGTCGACGCGAAGGCCTCGACCCCGGCGCCGACTCCTACGCCTCAGGGCGAGACGTTCACGCCTTGAGACGTGACGGGGATGCCGCGAAGGCGGCGCTGCTCGACCGAGAGCGTGCGGATCGCCTCTAGGCACCGTTGAGACGCCTCGAGCGCCGTCGAGTTGCCGCGGTCGTCGCGTCGTAGGTCCGACAAATCGAGCTCGGGTCCGAACAGGACGTCGATGCGATTGTCCTGCGGCGCGCGCCAGTTGAGGCCGAACTCTTTGGGGAGGCTATTTCCTGGGCCCAAGACGAAGCACGGGATCACGTGCGCGCCCTCGGCTCCGAGTGCGACACGACCCACGCCGGGCTTCGCGCTCAAGAGGGCGTAGGGGTCGTCGCTCTTGTTGCGAGTGCCCTCGGGGTGCAGGCCCATCACGGTGCCGGGGACCTGCAGCTCCTCGATGCAGCGATCGATCGCCCACTTGTTGAACGCACGCTTGTCCTCGCCCTTGTCGCGCAAGAGGGGAGGGAACATCGACATCCCGCTCATCGCGCCGTTGACCATCGGGCCGAGCGGATGGTCGTAGAAGAACGTCGAGCGGACCGGGAACAAGATGCGGCGCGAGAGCTTCGTGTTCCAGAAGTACGTCGCGGTGATCACGAAGAAATCGAAGAAGCTGCGGTGATTGCACACGAACAGCACTCGGTCATTCTTGCCGTAGCGCGTGACGTGATCGAGGCCCACGATGTCCATGCGCTTGCCCGCGGTGGCCCAGAGCATGACGCCCATCGTGACCGTGTTGTAGGCCTTCGCCGGGAGCGTGAGGTGCGTGGTCGAGAGGTGACCTATCTCGAGCGCGACTCGCTCCATCGGAGAGAGCGCGCGCAGCACTTCAGAGGAGGGGCGGGACCGCTGCATGCGACGTCTCGACGAATATCACAGAAGCATTCGCTTCGAGTCACCCGCCGCCGAGGCGCTTGGGCATCGCGCCCAAGAGCCGCAAGAGCGCGCCGAGCTTCGCGAAGACCCCTGTGGTGCGGCTGCGGAGCTTCGCCATCGCGAGCGCGATCGTGACGACCGTCGGCGTGTACGGGTACCACCAGAGCTCACGCTTGGCCTTGCCCTTGTCGACCAGCACGAAGCGCGGTCGCGTGAGCGCCTCGAGCGCCAAGTGCGAATTCGTAATGCCATATCCGGTCTCGCCGTGTCCGCTCCATGGCGCCGCCGGTAGCGCACCCGTGAACGAGTGGTTGTTGATCGTGACGACGCCTGCCTTCAGCTGCCGCGCGAGCCGCTCTCCGCGCGCGAGGTCCTTCGTCCAGATGCTCGCGGTGAGACCATATTTCGAGGCGTTCGCGAGCTCCAGCGCCTCCTTCTCGTCGGCGACCACGCGCACGGGAATCACGGGCCCGAAGGTCTCTTCCTTCATGAGCAAGCTGTCGTCGGACTCCACGCGCATGACCGTCGCTTCGTACGCGTAGCCGTCTTTGCCTGGCTCGCCGCCGCACAAGACTTTGCCGCCGTGCTCCTTCGCGTCGTCCACGTGGCGCTTGACGATCTCTCGCTGTGCCTCGGTCGTTAGTGGCCCGACGTCTTGCCCCGCGCGCAGACCTTTGACCGTTGCGGTGAGCTTCTCGATGAACTTCTCGGCGATCCCCTTTTGAACATAGACGCGCTCGATCGCCGCGCAGTTCTGCCCGGCGTTGGAGAGCGCGCCCCACGCGACGCCCAGCGCGGCGCGCTCCAGGTTCGCGTCATCGAGCACGATCGCGGCGTCTTTTCCGCCCAACTCGAGGGAGCACGGGATCAGCCGCTCTGCGCACGCTGCCGCGACTTTCTTGCCGGTGCGCACGCTGCCCGTGAACACGACCAGCTCTACGTCGCACGCGCACAGCGCGCCGCCGACGTCTCCTCCGCCTTGCACGATCGACAGCACGTCCTTGGGCAAGAGCCCCTCGAACAGCTCGACCACCGCCTTGCCGCTTCGAGGCGAGATCTCGCTGGGCTTGAATACGACCGCGTTGCCCGCCAACAGCGCCGGCACGAGCGTGCGCAAGGGCAGGGCGACTGGGAAGTTCCACGGCATGATCATGGCGATCGTCCCGCGCGCCTCTTTGTAGATGGTGCCTTGTTTGCCGGGGTAGGTGAGTCCGTCGAGATCGATCTCTTGCGGAGCCGTGAGCTCCTCGATCGACGCGCACCAAAAGTCGAAAACATCTGCGCTCGCGACGACGTCGGCGAGCAGCGCCTCGGCCATGGGCTTGCCGGTCTCGTCGCTCACCGTCTTGGCGAGAGCCTCCGCGCGATCGAGCAGGCGGTCCTTCACCTTGGCGATGATGGCCGCGCGTTCGTACACGGGAGTCTCCGCCCACCCAAGCTGCGCCTCTCGCGCGCGCTTCACGATACTTGCTACGTCATCGGGTGACGTCGCAACTACCTCGTCGAGCGGGCTCAGATCCAACGGGTTCTTGTCGGCGAACGGAGACGTCATGAGTGGCGACGTACCACGAACGGATGCGGATGCGGAGCCGAGCGAACCGAGCCTCGAGCGACCTCCATGCTGGCGAGCCCCATCTTGAAAGATGGAGCGTCGGCAGAAACTGTGGACGCGGTGCTAACCCCGCCAAAAGCGGGCTCTCCTTTACGCGTGGAGCTGTCTCTCGACCAATCGCTTGTAGAGGCGCGCATCAATCAGACGGAACCCAAATCGCCCACGACCTGTTCGGACCGCAAATGTGTGAGTGGCTGGCGCCAGATCCTTACGCGTCGAGCTGTCTCTCCACCAAGCGCTTGTAGAGCCCCTCTTCGACGACGAGCTCCGAGTGCTTGCCGGTCTGCGCGATCTTTCCGCCTTCGAGCACGACGACGCGGTCTGCGTTCTTCACGGAGCTGAGGCGGTGCGCGATGACGAGCGTGGTGCGTCCCTTCATCAGGCGCTCGAGCGCCTCGCGCACCAAGAACTCGCTCTCGGCGTCGAGCGCGCTCGTCGCCTCGTCGAGGATGAGCACCTTGGGATCCTTCAAAACGGCTCGCGCGATGGCGACCCGCTGTTTCTGGCCTCCGGAGAGCTGTACACCGCGCTCGCCCACCGCCGTGTCGTACTTGTCTGGGAACTTGTCGATGAAGTCGTGCGCGTTTGCGAGCTTCGCTGCGGCGCGGATCTCCTCGTCAGTCGCTTCCGGTCGGCCGTAGCGGATGTTGTCCGCGATCGACGACGAGAAGAGGAGCGGCTCTTGGGCGACCACGCCTACTTGACGTCTCAACCATTGCGCGTCCAGCCCGGCGAGCGGCTCGCCGTCGAGCGACACGACCCCCGCTTCCGGATCGTAGAGCCGATACAAGAGCGCGGAGATCGTGGACTTGCCCGCGCCGGACGGGCCGACGAGCGCGACGACCTCGCCAGGAGAGATGTCCAAGTCAAAGTCCGTAAGGACGCGCACGTCGGGTCGCGCCGGATAGGAGAACTGCACGTGTAGGAAGCGGACGTGCCCTTTGACGTTCGCGAGCGTTCGCCCGCCCGACGGCATCTCCGGCTTGCGATCGATCAAGGCGAAGATGCGCGCAGAGGCGCCGGAGGCCCGATTGAAGTCCGCCCACAGCTCCGAGAGCGAGCCGAGCGAGAATGCGACGAGGAGTGTGTAGACGAGGAACGACGTGAGCTCACCGATGCTGAGCTGCCCGCGGACGACGAGGTGACCGCCGTACCAAAACACGGCAGCGCCCGCGGCGTACGCGGCGAACGATGCGATCCCGAAGAACGTCGCGGCGATGCGGATCCGCGCCATCGCAAGGCGCAGCGACTCGGCGACCGCGCGTCCGAAACGAGCCACCTCGCTCCCCTCGGCGGAGAACGAGCGCACGGTGCGGATCCCGGCGAGGGCCTCCTCGGCGACGTCCGTCGAGCGCGCGAGCGAGTCCTGTACGTCCGCCGAGAGCTTGCGAACTCGTCGCCCGTAGCGCACCGCAGCGAACGCGACGGGAGGCACAACGGCCAGCATGAGCATCGTCAGTCGCGGCGAGGTGTAAAAGAGCAGCACCATCCCGCCGAGCACGGCCGTCAGGTTCCGCAGCGCCATGGAGATGTTCACGGAGACGGCGTTCTGCAGGACCGTGGCGTCCGATGACAATCTATTGGTGAGCTCGCCAGTCTTTTGTCCGTCGAAGAAGGCGATCTCCTGGCCCATCAAGCTCTCGAAGAGCCGCTCGCGTAGTTTTGCCACCACCCGCTCGCCCGCGGAGGTGAAGGCCATGTAGCGGAGAGAGCCGGTGACGCCCTGAACGAAGAAGACGCCCAGCATGATGAGCGCGATTCGGTCGATCTTCTCGGTCCCGCCGGACTTCATCGCGTCGTCGATGATGAAGCGAATCCCCTGCGGAAAAGCCAGGTTGCTCGCCGACGACAAGAGCAAGAACACGGTCCCGAGCGCGAGCGCGGGCAGCTCTCCACGCGCCAGTGAGAGGATTCGACCAAACGAGGCGAAGACAGTGGTCCGCGACACGGGCGGCTTGCCTTGCGGCTCGCCCTTCGGGCTCACGTCTCGCGTCCTTCGCGGAAGGGGGGCTGGGTTCGGGTCTGCCATCTATCAAGTCTTCGATGCCACAGCGTCTGAAAGGGGGCCGGCTTCACCCGAAGCGCACCGGGTCGATGCCGTCAGGCTACCAGCTCGGAGACATGAACGCGCGCGCCGAGGACTGCGCGGGCGCTCTCGACGATCTTGCGGTGATGCGTGAAGAGCACGACCTGCATGTCGCGCGCGACCTCCCCGAGACGCTCGATGGCAGCGGACGCGCGGTCGTCGTCGAAGTCCACGAGCACGTCGTCGAGCACGATGGGCAGGCTCACGTTGGTCTTGGCGAGGTGCTGCCAGCTCCCGAGACGGAGCGCGAGGTAGAGCGCGTCGCGCGTACCGAGGCTGAGCCCCTCCACGCCGACGTCGCCTTTGCCTTGCATCGCGCGCAGCACCGGCTCGTCGTTCTTGCCAAAGCCCGCGCGGAGGCCGGCGTATCGGCCGCTCGTCAAGAACGCGAAGTGCTCGCTCGCGCGCTGCAGGATCGGCCCTTGGTTGCGCTCGCGGAACGCCTCGATCTCTCGCGTCAGCACGGCGCTCGCGAGCTTCAGCTGCGCGTACCGCTGCGCGAGCTCGGCCACCTTCGCGAGAGTCTCCTCCACGTCATTCGCGGTCGCCGCGGCAATAGACGAGCGCATGTCGTCGCGCATGGCAGCCTCCCAGCCGCCGATCTGGCGTTGGTTCTTCTCGATCTGTCGGTCGATCTCCTCGAGCTCGATCTCTATCTCGCTCGAGCGTGCGTGGGCTGCCGCGAGCGAGGGGTCGGCCAGCTTCGAAGATGCCTCTCGCACGATCTCCTCGAGGCGAGCGATGCTCGCGCGCTCTCGACCCGCGGACGTGCGCAGCTCACCGAGCTTCTGGTCCGTCAGCGTGGCTTCCGCTGCGGCCGCGTCGTTCGCCGTCGCGCGCTTCACCAACTCTTGCGCCGCCTCGAGCGCGTTCGCCTTCGCGAGGTCTGGCGCATGCGCAACGAGGATGTCGTTCATGAGCTCCTCGAGATCGGCCGTGGTGCGCTCGAGGCTCCGCACGCGTTGCGACGTCGTTGCGCGTGAGGCGAGGGCGAGCGCGAGCCGGCGGTGCGCGTCCACGGAAGCCACCGCCGCTTCTCGGCTAGCCTCAGGGTCGAGGCCGAGCCGTGCGAGCAGCTTACGCCACGGTCGCCGCCATTCTGCGCGCGCCTCTTCGAGCGCAACTACGTCCGCCTCTGCGACACGCACGCTCTCATCGGCCGCGCGTCCCGCCGTCTTGAGGTCGCGCACGGTGCTCTTCACCTCTGCCACGCGCGCCAGCACTTTTTCGGACTGCGCTCTCACGACGCTCAGGTCTGCGCTCTCTTCGATCACCACGCCGAAGGGGGCGAGGCTCGCGGCGAGCGCGCGAATCGCTGTCTTCGCCTTTGCCTCCACGGCCTCGAGCTCGTCGCGTGTATCCGCGAGGAGCGAGGCGTCCGCGCGCGCGTCAGCTTGCAACTTGATCCACGAGCGAGCTCGCTCGTGCGTGATCGAACCGAGGGGTTTCGAGAGAGCCCGCCACTCACTCTCCACTGCGACCAACGTCATCGCCGCGTCGTTCTCGGCGCGTTGTGCCGTGTCGAGACGTCGCGTCGCTGCGTCACGCAGCAGTACGAGCTGCTGGTGAGTCGCCGCACGTGAAGACTCTCGCAGCAGCTGATCGGATGAGTCGTCGGCGGCGCGCATGCGATCGAGGAACGCGCTCTCGGCCTTCTTCTTCGCTTCGCCGCGCGCCTCCGCGAGCGCGTCCCACGCCGCGTCTCGATCCGCACGGAGGCGCGAGACGTCCTCGGGCGAGGGCGGCACACCTTGCGCCTCGAGGCGACCGATCTCGAGCCTGCAGGCGGTGAGCTCGTCCTCGCTGGCGCGCGCGGTTTGCTTGGCGTTCGCCTTGTGCTCTCTCGCCTCGGTCATCGCGCGGTCGCTCACCTGCACGGACTCGGTGCTCGGAGGCTCGAGCATGAGGCCGGCGGCGCCTCCGATCGACTCCAACTTCACGCGGAGCGCGTCGTCCAAGCGATGGATGCGGGCCCGTAGTCTTGCGGCGATCGTCGTCCCGTCGCCGGCCTCTCGCGCGATCGACAACGCTGCCTCGAGCGCGGTGGTGTCGGTCTCCGCGTCGGCGGGAGTGTCGGTGGGAGTGGAGAGTCGTGCACGCGCTCTTCGCAGCGCGGCACTCGCATGCTCCTCGCGCTCTTCCCACCTGCGTGCCGCGTCGGACAGTCGCTCGATCTCGGCTTGCGTCGCGGCGTCGAGCAAGAGCGCCTCGGGATCGCCCTCACGTCCCACGGATCTCAGCGCGTCGGCGACCTCGAGCTCCACGCGAGCGAACGCGCTTCGAGCCTCCGGCAGCTCCACTACGGCCTTGCGCTGCTCGCTCAGTCGCTCGCGCACGGCCTGCATCGTGTCGCTCATCTGGAGGAGTCCAACATCGACGACGAGCGCAGCGCGCCGCTCTGCACAAGCACGCTCATCGACCTCGAGCTGACGAAATCGCCGCCGCGCGTCGTCGAGCTCGGGCAACATCTTCTCGAGCTGCGCGAGGCGCGTGGCTTCTCCCACGAGCTCAGCGCGTCGCTTGGCGAGGCCCACGTTCTCTGCCGTGTGCTCGGCGATGCCGCGCCGCTGTGTCTCGTAAACCTCCGGCAACGTCGCGTCGGTGACGAGCCTCTTCTTCTCCGCATCGAGCTGGGCGAGCGCCTGATTGAGCGGCGGCACCTTGCCACGCGGTACATAGATCGCCTCGGCCTCTTGCTCGACTTGCTTGCGCAGCGCATGCAGTGACACCGATCCGAGGCTCGCACCGAACAGCGTCTCGCCGAGATCGCCCTCGCCCGCGAGCAGCGCCTCGGCGCCCTCGCGCAGTCGTCCGTGGTCCAACCCATACGTGCTCTCGAACAGCTCCCGAGTCGCGCCCCCGAGCCAGCGCCCGAGGAGCGCTTCGTCCAACGATTTGCCGTCGTCGTCGAGCAGCGTGTTGCCCTTCTTGCCCTTGCGGCGCACGAACGCGAACGACTCGTCGGCCGCACCAAGAAGCGTCGCGCCGATGCGTAGGTCCGGCATGTCGTGGCGGAATGCGTCCTTCGTGTGTGCGTCGATGCCGAAGAGCGCGCTCGTGACCGCGCGCAAGCTGGTCGATTTGCCGGCCTCGTTCGGTCCGTAGACGACGTCCAGCGCGCCAGGGTCGGCAAACACCAGCTCTCGATTGTCGAACGCTCCGAAGGCCAAGAGCGAGAGGCGTTTGATCCTCAACGGTCTTCTCCGAGCATCCGCATCAGAAGCGTTCTCTCTAGATCTGCCAGCCACACGCGGACGTTCTTCGGATGAGTGAGCGAGAGTCCGTCGCGCTTGAGCTCCGGGGGCAGCTTGCGCTCGAGCTCGTCCAGTCCCTTCGTCAGCGCCTGCACCTCGGCGTCGCTCGCGTCTCCGAGTGCACGCACCGCGCGAACGAACGCGCCGGCACCGTCGTCGCGTTGGGCGATCGCGTCGAGGTCGATGCGCGGTCTCACGCCGACGACGATCTTCTCGATCCACACCTCACCGAGGTTGAGGCCGAGCGCGCGGATCTCGGCGACGGCGCGCTCCTCGTCGTTCACAAGGTCCGCGTACGCCGCCGCGGTGCCGGAGATCGAGACTCTCACCGCGAGCGTGCGGTCCCCTGCGCGCTCACGTTCGTCCTCGAGCGCCGAGCGAACCTTCGCGAGCGCGTCGTCGAAGTCGTCCTCGTCTGCGAGCACCACGGCCGCGTGCGCCCACCTCGCGGCATCGAGCACGCGCGCTTCGACGCTCACGATCCGGCCGTTTTCTGCCGTGATCAGCGTAGCGCCTTTCTCGCCCGTCTCACGCGCGTGCCTGCCCTGGAGGTTGCCCGGGAACACCACCCAAGGGTCCGTGGAGATCACCTCACGCGCGTGGACGTGGCCCAGCGCCCAGTAGTCGTAGCCTTTGCTCGTGAGCATCGCGAGGGTAGTCGGCGCGTAGGGTTCGTGGCCGGGGCGGCCGTCGAGCGAAGTGTGCAATAGGCCGATGTTCAGAACGTCGCGCGTCGGCGCAGGGTAGTGCGCTGCGAGGTCACCCTTCTCGACGCGCCCTCCGAAGCTCTGCCCGTGCACCGCTACCCCGAGCGAGTCGAACACGACGGTCTCGGGCCGCGCGGCGTCGAGTTCTCGCACACGCGGCAGCGGCTTGAGCCCACGCGTGACGACGTTCAGCGCGTCGTGGTTGCCTCGCACCGTGACGACGTGTGTGCCGATCACACGGAGGCGAGACAGCTCGCCTTGAAAGAACAGCCCGGTGGAGTAGTCCTTCCAGTCGCCGTCGAAGATGTCTCCCGCGAGCAGCAGGAGGTCCGCGCGCTCTTCGAGACACAGGTTGACGAGGTTCGTCATCGCCACGCGCGTAGCGCCGCGCATCGTCGCCGCCGGCGCGCCGTCGTAGCGCGAGAGGCCGCGCATGGGGCTGTCGATGTGCAGGTCGGCGGCGTGGACGATGCGCATGGTGGCGCCGATGATAACGCCTGAGCGTCAGCGCAAGGTGAGTGACTTCTTCGCGAGCGTCACGCGCTCGATCGCGTGCTTGGCGGTGCGTCCAACCGCGGAGAGGTGCCCCATCTTGCGGCCCGGCCTTGCCTCGCGCTTGCCGTAGAGGTGCACGCGCACGCCGGGGAGCGCGAGCGCGCGCTCGAACGCTGGCGGCGCGTCGTTCGTCCACAGATCACCGAGCAGGTTGTAGATGGCGACGGGACGAATGAGCTCGGTGGAGCCGAGCGGCAGATCGCACACCGCGCGTACGGCTTGTTCGAATTGACTCGTCAAGCACCCGACCTCGGTGCCGTGGAACGTGTTGTGCGGGCGAGGCGCGAGCTCGTTGACGAGCAGCTCGCCGTCCGTCGTGATGAAGAACTCGACGACGAGCAGGCCTTCGAGCTTCAACGCCTCGGCGATCCCGCGGGCGATCTCCACGGCGCGCTTGGCGATCTTGGCGCTGATCGGCGCGGGCATCACCGAGTACTCGAGGATGCGATCGGTGTGGTGGTTGAGCGAAGGCGGGAACACGGCGGTCTCTCCGCTGGGCCTGCGCGCGACGAGGATCGAGATCTCCGCCTCGAGATCGAGGGCGGACTCGACGACCGCCGCTCTGCATTTCAGCCCCTCCCACGCGGCCTTCGCCATGGCGGGTGCCGCGACGAAGACCTGACCGCGACCGTCGTAGCCGCCGTGGCTAGCCTTGACGAACGCGGCCGCGCGCGTGGCTCTCAGCGCCTTGGCGATGTCCGCGGCGCCTCGAGCGATCGAGAAGTGGCCGACCGGAAAGCCGTGGCGCGCGAGCCACGTCTTCTGCTTGACGCGATCTTGGACGATGGCGAGGACGCCCACGCCGGGTCGAATGGGCGCGTGCTCGGCCGCGGCCTTCATGCTCTCCAGCGACACCTTCTCGATCTCGAGCGTGACGACGTCCGCGCCTCGCGCGAGATCCGCGGCGGCGCGAGCGTCCTCGAAGGTCGCCGTCACGCAGCGATCGACGACGAACCGCGCCGCACACGACGGGTCCGGATCGAGCGCACGCACGTGGTAGCCGAGCGTGCGCGCGGCCATCGCCATCATGCGACCGAGTTGCCCTCCGCCCAAGATCGCGATCGTGGATCCGGGCAAAATCGCGCTACTTGCGCGCGCCTTGTTGAGGGTCTTCTTCGCCATGGGATCAGCCGAGCGTCTGCGCGAGCACTTCGGTCTTCCGCGCGAGCCGCCACGCGCGAAGCTTCTCGCGTACTTCGGGTCGCGAGGTGCCGACGATCTCCGCCGCGAGGAGCGCCGCGTTCGCCGCGCCGGGCTTGCCGATCGCGAGCGTGCCGACGGGGACGCCCTTGGGCATCTGCACGATCGACAAGAGCGCGTCCATTCCGTTCAGCAGCGTGGCCGGGATGGGCACGCCGAGGACGGGCACCAATGTCTTGCTCGCCACCATTCCGGGCAGATGCGCGGCGCCGCCCGCACCCGCGATGATCACGACGAGGCCACGACCTTCCGCCGCCTCTGCGTACGCGAACATCTCATCGGGCGTTCGATGCGCGGAGACGACCTTCGCCTCGAAGGGCACGCCGAGCTCGCCGAGCAGGTCGCACGCCTCGCGCAAGACCTCCCAATCGCTCTTGGAGCCCATGATCACGCCGACGAGCGGGTTGTCACTCACGAGGACGGGGAGCCTACCTCAGAAGAGCGCGACCTCGAAAGCCGGAAGCGTCGGATGATCGCTTTGGCTCTCGACCTCGTCCTCCGAGAGCGTCGGCGCGATCGCGCGCATCGCGCGGGTCAACACGAACTCGAGGTAGTCGTAAGCGTCGTCGCTCGGCGGCGGCAGCAGCGTGCTGCAAGATCGGCTCGCTTCCATTTCCGACATGCGCCGGTTGTGCATGAGCGAGTGCGCGGGGGCCAAGTTTGTGGCGTATAGTAAAGAGGCGTCATGAGCGATCTCGTCCTCCGCGCGCTGACTGACGATGGCGCCTTTCGCGTCGTCGTCATCGACGCCACCGAAACGGCCCAGGGCGTGGTGACCGCCCAGAAGGCCAGCGACCACGGCGGGCAGCTGCTCGCCGAGGTCCTCACCGGCACGGTGCTCGTGCGCGAGACGATGTCTCCGGATCTGCGCGTTCAAGGCATCTTTCAGGGCACCGATCGCAAGGGACGCATCATCGCCGACAGCTTCCCAGACGGCGCCACACGAGGCCTACTGCAGCTCCCGAAGGACGGGGACCTCACGGTCGGCGAGCACGCGATGCTCAACATGATGCGCACGCTGCACAACGGAGAGCTCTCTCAAGGTGTGGTGTCCGTCGACCCCCGAGAAGGCATCAGCGGCGCGCTCATGCAGTACATGCAAGCGAGCGAACAGGT
>JAYVYD010000445.1:0-9152 GCA_043784605.1 Myxococcales bacterium
TGTTCCGTGCACTCTCCCAGGCTCTGACTTCTCGGATGAGCATCGCCTTCGTCGGGATACGGCGGTCTAGGCATTGGGCCACCATGACGCCGATCTCGATCTCCACCATGTTCAGCCAGCTGGCGTGCTTCGGCGTGTAGTCAAACTCGAGCCGACGGAGGATGCGGCGGGCCTCGGCCGGCGCGAAGGTCTCGTAGAGCGCGGAGGTGGAGTGCGTCGAGAGGTTGTCCAGGACGACGCGAATGCGTTCGGGACCGTGTGGCTCGAACTCTCCCCGCTTTGACCTGTCGCTAGTGGCTCGTGGGGTCCTTCGGCGGCCTCAGAATGACAGTGCAGGGGTGGACGGCGAGTTCGTAACGACGACGACACCCCCGACAATCGTAGGTGGCTCGCGGTCCAGCCGTGCGATACGCTCTGCGCGTGCGACGTTTTGCCTTGCTCACGCTGCCGATCGTGTTCGCGTGGGCTTGCTTGGGCAAGGGTCCTTCGCTCATCGGGACCGATGATGCCGGTGCGCCTCCTCAGACGGACCTCGGCGACGACTCGGGCGTGCGCGCAGACGTCAACCTCGGCGATCCGTTCTCGCTCATCGGGCTCGACCCGTCGCACGGACCGTGGAGCGGAGGCACACGCACGTTGCTCGCGGGGCGAGGCTTCTCGTCGCGACTTCGTGTTCTCGTCGCGTCGAAGGAGGTCCCGTCGAGCGATCTCTTCGCGAGCGATCCGACGCGCGCGGCGCTGACGACTCCGCCCGGCGATCCGGGCGTCGCGGACGTCACGATCCTGGACGACGGCACCAAAGAGACACGGACGCTGAAGGCCGCGTTCACCTACGACGCCTTCGAGGTGGTCCCCAACTCCGGCGCGACGAGCGGCGGCACGCGCATCGCACTCCGCGGCGCGAGCACCACATGGGCGACGGGCACCACGGTCGCCGTAGACGGACATCCGTGCACCGGAGTCGCGGTCACCGACGCCACGCACCTCGAGTGCACGACGCCGGCGAACCCCGCAGGAAGCAAGGACGTCACGGTCACCAACCCCGATCTGTCGCAGACGCAAGCGCGCGACGCGTTCGTCTACAGTGACTCCTCGGACGGTTTTCGCGGAGGCCTCTCGGGCGGCGTGCTCAGCGGGTCCATCAAGGTCATCGCGCTCGATGCATACACGGGGATGTCCATCCCGGGCGCCAAGGCAATCGCGGGCAACGACGCAAACACGGCGATCGTCGGCACGACCGACCTGAGCGGCGTTGCACAGCTCAAAGACCCGAGCTTGAAGGGCAAGGTCACGATCACCGTCGCGGGCAAGTGTCACTCGCCGACGAGCTTCGTCGACGTGCCAGTGGACACGGTCACCGTGTACCTCGATCCGGTCCTTGATCCCTCATGCGGTCAGGGCGATCCGCCGACGGGCGGCGGCAAGGGGCGCGATCTAGGCGCGGCGACGGGCGAGCTGATCTGGCCCACGGGCACCGAGTTTCAAGCGCGCGGCGAATGGATCGGCGTCCCGTTGCCCATCCACTCCGACGAGCGGCGTGCGGCTTACGTGTTCGCGGCAGTGTCGAACCCGGACTCCACGTTCTACCTGCCCGATCCCATGTCCGCGACGACGATGGACTCCAACGGCACGTACGGCTTCGGCTACACGACCGTGTGGTACCCCGGCAACATCACGCTCTACGCCGTCGCGGGGATCGAGCGGAACAACAGCACCGGGCGCACTTTCATCCCGTACATGATGGGTGTTCAGCGCGGCGTTCCGCTGCAGCCGACGGTCGTCACGACGCACGTCGACATCAATATGAACACCTTGCTCGATCACTCGCTCGTGCTCGACACCAAGCCGCCGCCGACCACCAACCGTGGCCCTGATCGCCTGGTAGCGCGCGCAGCGGTGAGCTTGGGCCAAGGCGCCTACGCGCTCTTCAACGTGTCGCCACAGACGAAGATGCTGCCAACGCCGGGGCTCGTCTCGTTCGTCGGTCTCCCCGCTATGGCGGGCTCGTTCGCGAGCGAGTCGTACGTCGTCAGCGCCTCGGCGGTGAGCGGGAGCAAGCTCGACGTGCCGCTCTCGGTCGTGTCTCACGTACGCACGAACGACGCGAACGTCCCCCTCGCGCTCACGGGGTTTTTGCCTGTACCCAAGCCCATCTCTCCGTCCAATGGCGTGTGGGACGGCATGCACGTCGACATCGCAGCCACCGGAACGATCGATCTCGCGCTCTTAGTCGTGTCGAGTGGCGGTGGCATCGAGGCGTGGACGGTCGTGAGCCCGGGCAACAAGTCTTTCACGCTTCCGAACCTCGAGGCGATCGGGCCCGACCTGGCGATCCCGCACGGAGCGATCCAAACGTCGGTTCAGATCGCGCGCATCGATTCGTTCTCGTACGCCAAGCTTCGCTACGGGCAGCTCTACTCGTCCGCCTGGAACGCCTATGCGGCGGACCGTGTCTCTGGCGTGTATTGAGCCGTGGCAATGATGCGTGCGAGGTCGACTTTTTTTTTCGCGCTGCTGATCTCGTCGTGCAAGTACGACCCCTCCTATCGCGACGTGCCACTCCCGATCGTAGTCACCTGCCCTGAGGGCAAGGTCACGTGCCTGGGCGACGTCGTCTCTCGATGCACGAACAACGCGTGGAAGACGGAGCGTGATTGCAACCTCGAGAAGCTGCGCTGCTCGGGCACGCCACCCACGTGCCTGCCGTGCGTCCCCGGCTCGCTCGACTGCGACGGCCAGACCGTCACGCAGTGCACCGATGACGGACAGAAGCGCGCCGCGGTGAAGACCTGCGACAACACCGTTGGCCAAGCCTGCCGCGATGGCGCTTGCCACAACCTGTGCGCCGACGCGGACCAAGAGCACTCGAACATCGGCTGCGAGGTGTGGGGCGCCGATCTCGACAACGCCGTCATCTCCGCCGCAGACAACGCCGCCGCGCAGCAGTACGCCATCGTCGTATCGAACGCCGAGCCCGACGTGAAGACGGACGTCATCGTGGATCAAGACGACGCGCCGGTCGGTCAGCCCGCGCAGATCCGCATCATGGCGAAGGCCACGATCCTGCCTGGCAACCTCGAGGTATTTCGGCTCGGTCCTCGCGAGGTCGACGGCTCACCCGATGGGTCCTTCAACACCGGCACCGGCACTGCCCTCACCCGCCACGCGTTCCGGGTGCGCGCGAGCATGCCGATCGTCGCCTATCAGTTCAACCCGCTCGAGAACGTGAATGTCTTTTCAAACGATGCATCGCAGCTCTTGCCGACGAGCGCGCTCACGGGCAGCTCGGGCTCCGCTTACATCGTCGCGGGCTGGCCTCAGACCATCGCCAGCAGCAGCAACCCGTCGCAGAACTTCGGGATCGATCTGCGAGCGTTCCTGGCGATCGTCGCGGAGCGGCCGAACACGCACGTGCACATCGAGTCATCCACGCGCGTGATCTCGGGCGGGCCGTTCGACAAGGGTCTGACGAAGGGACAAGCTGCCGACGTCGTGCTCCAGCAGTTCGAGGTGCTCAACCTCGAGACGGGCGACTTCAACGCTGACTTCACGGGCTCACGAGTCAGCGCCGATCAGCCTATTTCCGTCTTCCCCGGGAGTGAGGCCTCGGACGCGCCGTTCTTCGCGACTCTCGCCGATCGATACTGCTGCGCGGACCACCTCGAGGATCAACTGATGCCTCTCCGCGCGGTGGGCAAGTCCTACGCGCTCGCGCGCATGCCCAACCGTACGCGCGCGGTGCTCGCCGCCGGAGGCAACATCGGCACGATCGACGAGATCGAATACTTCCGGGTCGTCGCTACCGGTGCGGGTCCCACGCACGTCACGACGACGCTTCCTCCGCCGAACGACGCCTTCGATCTCGCAGGTCCGGGCGCGGATCGCACACTCGGCGTCAAGCAGGATTTTCTCTTGAATGGAAGTCAGCCGATCATCGTCGTGGACGTGCAGGCGAGCCAAGACGCGGGCGGTGTGCCTCGCGGGCTGCCCGGTGGAGACCCGAGCATCACGTTCGTCGCGCCAGTCGAGCAGTGGCGCACGGACTACGTGATGCTCACGCCCGACAAGTACAACTTCGATTTCCTCGTCATCAGCGCGCGCTTCGGCACGCACGCGTTCTTGGACGGAGTACCGCTCGAGAGCGGCCCTTGCGAGGTTTCGCCCGGTGATGGACTCAGCGCGAAGGTCCGCGGCAAGCCGAACCCGGCGTTCGTCGCGTACAGGTGCCAGCTCTCTTTTCCGATCATCAATCCGAGCAAGGCCGCTCCGGACAACGTGAAGCCCGGCACTCAGAACGACGGCGTTCACAGGATTCAGGCTGATTTGCCGATCGGAATCGTCGCGTACGGCTTCGACAGCTACGTCAGTTACGCGTACGCCGGCGGAACACAGCTCACAGACATCAACGTATTCTAGTGGTGGCCAGTCGGAAGGTCGCTGAGTTGGTTCGGTCGCCACACTAGGATATTCGCGGGAGCGAACTTCGGGTTGAATCGACGAGTATCGAGAACAGCGCGCGAGCCTTCACTCGGGCGTCTACCGTCAGGCCGCGAAGCGGTTAGAAGTTCGTCTGCAAAGTTGTGATTCAGGACACTAGTCAGTGGATCACGAGCGGCGTCACTGGCCACGCCGTCAGCAGCGGCACTCTCGCGAGCGGCCCGCTCTCTCGAAGCACCCGCGCGCACTCGTCGATCGGGATGCGCTTCGGCCCGAAAGGAGACGCGTCCGACGCGTCCGAGTCGAGCAGGAATGTCGGTGTATCTTCCCCGTAATCGTCCGGGTGGCCTGGCATCGACAAGAGTACGTGACCGAGTTCGTGCGCCAAGGTCAGGCTCGTCCTCCGCGCGCGCACGCCGCCGCGATCGAGCAAGATCACGTTGCGCATGCTCGGCGACTCGCTCGCGATGAACGACTCTCCGATGCGGCCGGTGCCCGCGAAGAACGGCACGATCACGAGCTCGAGGGTGCTCGGATCGCCGTCGTCGAGCGCTTTGACGAGCGTACGCTCCTCGAGCGTGCCCGTAGGCGAGTCGTCGTCGCCGAAGTGCTCGAGACCGCCGGCGAGCTCGACCGATCCGATCTGCGCGGTGAGCGTGCGGTCACTGCTGAGAGGCGTGGCGCCGGCCGTATCGAGCGACGCAAGCGTGTTGTCGCGCCTGCGCACGAGGAGATCCACGCTCGCCTGAGCCGACGAGGACGCTCGTGCGTTGGGAGAGACTATGGCGAGCCACCCTGCCCGAGCGATGGCTGCGCCCGTCTCGCGCGCGACTCGGTCGATCGAAGCGCCTGCCGGGATGGGGACGACGATGGTGGCCTTGCCGTCGATCGTAAAGCGCAGCTCCCCGCCGCTGGAGGGGAGCCCCGCCGCTGCGCCGAGCGCGAGGAGGTACGGAGGCGGCGGATCGACGACGTGGACGTCAGCGGTTGATGTGTCACCCAACGAGACGCCGCACTGTCCCCACACCGCGGAAGCGACGGCGAGATCGGCGCGCACGGTCGCGGCCGCCGCGGCGTCGTTCCCGCCGATCGCGGGCATGCCGCCCGGCGACATGCGCAACACGAACGGACGCAGGGTGGCGCGCAGCCTGCCGATCGGCCCCGCTGGCGTCGAGCGCGGGCCCAGCACGCGGATCACTTGCTTGCGACCGAACACCCTCAAAACGACCGCGCCGCCGACCTCCGCGCGCAACGATCGGCCGACTGCTAGCGGATGCGAGCGGTCCACTTCGTCCACCACCAATCGCAGCGGCGACGACTCAAAGCAGGTCGACGTGCCGCAGGGCTGCGACGCGAGAGCGACGTGCTCCAGCGCATCGAGGCGAATGCCAGCCGCGCTCAGCGACTCCACCGTCAGGTCGGGCATTGCCGTTCGTGCGTCGGGCGCCGTGATGAGGGCCGTGACTGCGTCGGGATCGACCGAAGCTTCTCGCGACGGCGGCGTGCGCGTGAGCGAGACGTGATCGGTCACTGGATCGATCCGCGCCCCTCCCGCGTCGAGCCAGTCGAGGCCCCAAACTTCGACTCGCTGTGAGCTCGCCTTGCCCGATGACGCGCGCACCGAGAGCTCGGTCACGCCGGGCGAGATCCCTTGGGCGCTCGGGGCATCGCCCACCGGCGATCCCCACGACAGCAAGGTCGCGCCGTCCCAAACGCGCACGTGCTCGCCTCCGCTCGTCACACGGAGCGTCACCTTCTTGTCGTAGACGTCGAGCGCGACTACGTCTCGCCTGCCTGCGACTCCAAGCGCCCTCGCGGCGCCGTCCGGTTTGCCGTCGCCGTCGTCGTCGTCTCGATCGGCGACGAGCACCAAGGTCGCACGCTCCGCGGTCGCCGCGCCCGCCGCAACGGTGACGGTAGCGAGCGCGAAGGTCGCGAGCGCTACTCGAGCCAGCCGAGCTGGATCCACCGGTAGTTCATCTCCGAGGCCACGTCGCCGCTGCTGCCCGTGAGGGCCGCCGCACGCACGAGCGAGGCCCAAGCCACGTTGCCGACGTTCTTGCTCGTGAGCAGTTCGTCGGCGAGCGCGCGCGCTTCGTCTCGCGCGCCGACATCCCACAACGCCGCGGTCGCGATGCCGCGAAGCTCGTCGCGCCGCGCGCCCGTCGCGATCTGGAGGATCGCGGTGCGAAGGTCGTCGCGACCGTGATCGCGCGCGAGGAACATGGCCGCGCGCACGCCGGTCTCGTCGTTGAGGGGCGCTTGCTTGACGACCGCGTCGAGCATGGGGCGAGCGCCCGCTCCGTTCGCCGCGGCGATCCGGAAGAGGAACCCGAGGTCTCGGTCCGAGCTCGGCCGGTCCGACAAGCGCGCGACGAGCTCCACGGTGGGCCTCACGTCGGGAGGCGGAGGCGGAGCTTGTCGCCGGTGACGTGCGAGCGACTCTTCGAGCGCCCATGCCACGAGCGCCCAAGCGCCGCGTGAGCTCGAGGGTCCGCTCGACGACTTGGTCTTCGCTTCGACGAGCGGCGCGCCGTCTCCGGCCTTGGAGGCGACGTCTGCGAGCACGAGCCATCGACCCAAGTGGCGCTCGGCGCCGCGGAGCACCGAGAGCGCGGGGGCGATCGCGATCGGAGCCACTCCAGCGCGGGCGAGCGGGACGAACAGCTCGACGCAGAGGGAGATACGGTGGCTCTCCTTGATCATGGGAGCGAGCGACGTGAGGTGGGCGCCGTTCGACTCGAGGCGCACGACGCGTGCGGTCTCCGCGCCGAAGGCCACGTGCGACTGTCGGCTCGCGGCGACCTTGCCGAGGAGCGCGGCGAGCGAGGAGTCACGACAGAGCGCGGCGGCCGCGAGCGCCGGAGCGCCACCCGCCTCGTCGTGAGACAGCGCCGTTCGTACTAGCGAGGCGGTCTGTGCGTCTCCGCCCTCGGCGACGGCGCGCATGCACGCGGCGTAGACTTCTCGCCCGAGCGAGCCCCGGCGCAACATCACCGCGGCGGCCTCGGCCATGCTGGCGCGCAAGTGTGGGCTCAGCGGCGCAAGCGCGCGAAGTGCTCCTGCTAGCTTGGCTTCGGAAGCCGGCTTGCGCTCGAGCGCCTTCTCGAGTTCGTCCTCGAGTCGACTGCGGGCGACCTTGCTCAACAGCTCCGCACGCGCGAGCGCCGGTGCTCGTGCAGCCTTGCTCCCCTGCTCGACGACTCGCGTTGCTTTCCCCACGGCGATTGTCATGGAGAGTACACCTGCACCACGGAGCCTCGATCTCCAAAGCGACGCGGCGAAGATCTTTTCGTGCGCGCGCTCAATATCGAACGCGCATCAGATATCGCTTGACGGAAGGCCCCTGTGCCAAGCTCACAGTAAGGGGGCCCGCAGTGATCGTGTCGCCGCTCGTCTTCAACGAGATCGAGAGCTGGTGGTTCGCCGGATCGTCGAGAGCGCACGCCACGCACGTCTCGAGATCTTTCTCGGTGGCGGCAACAGTGAGCGTGGCGTTTTTCGCCACGGGCTTACCGGGTGAGAACGCCGAGGCGGGCGCAGACTGTGAGATCACCGCACCGTCGTCGAGCGTGAACTGAGTCGTGTTGCCCGCATAGATCCACACCTCCACGAAGTCGCGTCGATCTGCGGCACTCACGACGCCGCTGCCATCGGTCGCCGGGATCAAGGTCTCCACGTCCGGCGCGAGCAGCGGCACGATCGCTCCCATCGTCGCGTAGATCGGCACCGCGTCGAGCGGCGCCTGCGCGTTGATCGTCGTGTGTCCACCGACGCGCACGCCGGTCCAGAAATCGAAGTACGCATCTCCCGGCAAGTACACGTCGCGCGTCACGGCCCCGCGCGAGACGACAGGAGCGATGAGCAGCGAATCGCCGAGCATGTACTCGTCGCCGATTCCGTACGTCTTGCCGTCCTTGGGGAACAACAGCGAGAGGTGGCGCATCACGGGCGCCCCGGTCGCGTGCGCCTGCGCGGCTGCGACCTTCGTGTACGGCACCATGCGCGTCTTCATCGACGCGTACTTCTTGTAGATGTCGAGCGTCTGCTGATCTTTCCAGATCTGCCAGCGATCCGAGACTGGCGAGTTTCCTGCGCCCTCGTTCTCGTCATGCATGTCCGCGCTGAATGCGCCGACCTCGGTCCAACGCAGGTAGACGTCTTTGTCGGGCGGGGGATTGAAGATGTAGTGGTAACCCGAGATGTCCGAGCCCCAGAACGGAACGCCGCTCATCCCGAGGTTGAGCGCGCCCGTGAGCGCCGCAGGCAGCCCGTCCGAGAGGGAGAAGTCCGTGTTCTGGTCTCCCGCCCACACCATCGGCACGCGTCCACCGGTGCCCGCGTAGCCCGATCTAACGAAGATCAGATAGTCCTTCTTTCGGACTTTCTCGAGCAAATCAAACGCGGCTTGTTGGTACAAGATTGGGTACTTGTTGTGCGCCTCGAGGCCCGTCGTTCCGTCGAACATCACGGCGTCGAGCGGGACGTACTCGGCAAAATCGTACATCCAACCATCCCATCCGTCGTCCAGCGCTTGCTGTAGCCAGCCCTGATACCACTTCACCGCCGCCGGATTCGTGAAGTCGACCATGCCCGCGTTGTAGGGCGGGTCGAGCACGACGTACGGCGTGCCGTCCGGCCTCTTGACCAGGTAGCCCTTCGCGACCGCTTCGTCGAAGACCGGGTGCCACGCGTCCGATACGAATGGACAGAAG
>JAYVYD010000446.1:0-42403 GCA_043784605.1 Myxococcales bacterium
CTTGTTGCGGATGCCGAGACCGCTCCCGATCGGAGCCGCGAGCGGCATCACCGCGGCGCACCCGATGTCCTCGAGCTTGCGGCACACTATCGGGTCGTCGATGCAGTACGGCAACACCACGAAGCCCTCCTTAACCAGGATTTTGGCCGCTTCCAGCGTCTGCTCGTTGTCTGGGTAGAGCGTATCTTTATCTCCGATCACCTCGAGCTTCACCATTTCGGCGATGCCAAGCTCGCGCGCGAGTCGCAGCGTGCGCACGGCCTCGTCGGCGGTGAAGCAGCCGGCCGTGTTGGGCAAGATCGTCCACTTGAGCAAATCGTCAGGCGCGTGCGGCTCGTTCAAGCGCGCGCGTCGCGTGAGCAATCCCATGAGCGAGCCGCTCGAGCGATCCTTGAGGTCCACGCGCCGGAGCGCGACCGTGATGATCTCGGCGCCCGCGGCGTCGATCGCCTTCTCGGTGAGCTCCGTGCTCGCGTACTTGCCAGTGCCGACGATGAGCCGACTCGTGAACGAGCGGCCCGCAATCATGAGAGGGTCGAGCATGCCGAATTGCTACCGAGGTTCCGGCGGAACGGCAAGAGGCAGCGGTTTCCATCGCCGGTGCATCCACAGCCATTCGGATGGATGCGCTCGCACGAAGGCGTCGAGCGAAGCGGTCGCTTGAGCCGCGGCCTCGCCGATCCACGCGTTACGTCCTCGATCGGGCGGCGGAAGGATGTCGATCACCGTCAAGCATTGCGCGCGATCGTCGCGAAACGCTGTGCTGACGAGCACCGGCGCGCCCGACTGCGCGGCGAGCGCGAATGGCGCCCGATCGACCCAAGCGTCCGCGCCCAAGAACGGCGCCTTGGAAGCGTGGCGCGCGTCATCGGGCGCTTGGTCGATCATCATCGCGACGGCTCCTCCGCTCGCGAGATGCGCTCGCGCTCTGCGCATGGCGCCCGCGGCCTCGACCAACCTGACTCCGTAGGCCGCGCGAGAGGACTGCCAGAACGCGTCGACCCAACGAGCCCTCAAGCGCTTGGTGACCACCATGAGCGGGACACGCTCCGCGATCGCACACGCCGCGAGGTCCCAGTTGCCCGTGTGCGAAGCCGCGAACACGATTCCGCGACCGTCGCGCGTGCAGCGCTCGATTTCGCCCGAGGAAGCCGCGTCTATGTGCGTGTATTGTGCAAGTGAGCGCCTCTGCGCCGCGAGCCACAAGAGCTCGATCGCGCTCGTGCCCAAGGACGCGAACATCTCGGGCGCGAAGCTTCGATCGATCCCGGCCCGCTCCATCGACGCCTCCACGTGAGCGCGGCGGATCTGCAGCGCCGACCCCACGAGCCATCCGAGCGCCTCACCCAACACGTGCAAGTCGGACCACGCGAGCGCGCCGACCGAACGAGCGAGCGCCTCGATCGCGATCGTCCCGGCGGTGCGCCGGATCGCGAGGCTAGAAGCCGGCGCGACGAGCAGGTTGACTCGACCCCGGATCGAACGCGATCGCCAGCAGCCCCTCGACGAGCGTCGCGTAGAGTTCTTTCTTGGGCGTGCGCGCGTAGAAGATCGCGCCATCCACCTTGATGGCCTCGACACGAGACAGCGCGAGGCTCGCGCCGTCCTTGGCGACATGGACCGTCGCGCTCGACCCCTCGGGCAACAGAGTCCAACCCTCTTTGTCGGCCTTGGCGTTGAGCGTCTTCAAGATCGCGTCGAGCTCTGCGTGAGTCATAGGGTCGCATGTATCGCGCCCTCGGCAGAACGTCCACGCTCACCGCGATCGGGTCTGAGTGGTACGTCCATCGGATGCGAATCATCGGAGCGCTCTTGATGGGTGGTGCGCTGCTCGCGGCGTGCGGCGGTGCAACGCAGACGACGACCGACGGTGGCGCAGACGGCCCCTTCGACAAGGACGGCTCGATCGCGGAAGACAGCGGCGTCAGCTGCACTCCGCCGAACACGCCGTGTAATCCGCCTTGTCCGAACGGCACGGTCTGCCTCCATGCGCGCGGGCCAGTTGCGCTCGACCTCGGATGCACCCCCGGTCCCTCCCACGTGCACCAACGGACTCGCCACGTGCGCGTGCATGGCCGCGTGCTTCTGTCCGCCCACGGGCACGAACAAGTGCAGAGAGGTCGGCAGCGGGCTCACCTATCTCGTCTGCGACAGCGGTGCGAAGTCCCGTCGAGAGTTCAAAAAAGACATCGACTACGTGTCGGAAGCGCAGCGCGACGAGCTGGCGAACGAGGCGCTGAGCATTCCGCTCGCGACCTATCGCTACAAGAGCGAGCCAAACGCGTCCAAGAAGCATCTAGGCTTCATCATCGACGATCAGCCTGAAAATGGCCTAGCCGTGCAAGCGGACCGAACGCACGTGGACGAGTACGGCTACACCTCGATGCTGCTCGCCACAGTGCAGAAGCAGCAGCGAGAGATCGACGCCCTCACCAAGCGCGCGGACGCGCTCCAGAAAAAGCCGCGCCAAATCAGACGTTCGTCTTGGGGAGCGGGACGACATCCACGCGAGTGATGAATCCGGATTTCCGCGAGCGCCCCTCGACGGAGTCCAGCCACGACGGCATCTCTTCGAGGAAGTCGTCTGCGCGCGTGAGGTAGTCCGCCATCAAGAGCGACAGGCCACGATCTATCAAGGGAATGTCTTGGACGTGAAACGGTGCGAAGCCGCGCCCGCCCCACTCGTCCACGACCGGACGCACGTGCACCACGGCGGGCAACGCGCGAATGAGGTCCTCCGCGCCTGGCGACGTGGACGCGTAAATCGCGCGCGAGAGACCCGACTTGGTGCGAGCGACGAGCTCCGCGATCGTCGTCGGCGGGCCGAGGTCCTTCGAGGGCGACGCCGTACCGCGCGCGAAGCCAACGGCGCGCTCGTACGGACCGACGAGCCACTCCGCAAGCGCGCGCTTGTCCGAACGCAGCATCATGAACCCACGCAGCGCCTCACGTGACGCGTCGGCGACGTCGCTCACGGAGACCCCACCCCGAAGCCGGATCAGCGGTTTGTTCAGCATAACTTCTCCCCAACGCTTGAGACGGCCGAACCATAACCTAACTCTATGCGTCGCGCAAACGCCTCAGAAAAGCCTCGATTCGCATCGCTTGCCGTGTCGATCACCACACATGCTTCGCGTCTTGGGGCCGACGCTCATACTTCTGTGCTCGTGCTGGACGAGTGAGCAATGTCCAGCGTATGGGCGGCTCGCACCAGGTCACGTGGTGTCACTCGATGCGCCATGCGGGATCGCTGCAGTCGCGACGAACTGCAAGGCGAAGCTGACGCGCACAAGGACGAGCTGCACGCTCACTCCCGTGACCGCAGAGGAGTGCACCGTCCAACTGACCTCTCGGAGACGGCGAGACCGTGGTCGGCACTGCCAGTTTCGTCGCGGACGTCTGCGAGGGGTTCGTGAGCCACTGGAACGGCATGGACACCAATGGAAACTCGCTAGGCTCGTTCGCGGCCGGATCCGCGCGGTGCGTCGGTGACGCGGGCGTCGCTGACACTGGCTTCGATGTCGACGCCGGAGCAGGCGCCCATGACTAAACGGGTGTGGCGATTGGCAACTATTGCGACGTCACTCATCGCATGTGGCCGCTCGGGATTGGGCTTCGATCAATCGAGCGAAGCCGGGCCGAGCGACGCGGCGCTCGGAAACATCGAGCCATGTCCGACCGCGCCCAGGCTCAGAATCCCCGAGTGCAAGGACGCGATCCTCTGCGAATATAATGGGCAATCGATCGTGCCGTTGTGTCGGGGCTATCAGGAGTGCCTCGCCGACGGCGGATGGCGAGACACACGCAATAGCCTCCCATGCCCAGCGCAGGAGCAGTGTCCGCGAACCTCGCCGTCTGGGCCGTGTACGGGCTCGTCCTTCAGCTCGGGGATCTGTTCCTACCCAGACGCCGGAGTCGACTGCATTTGTGCGAGCTGCGGCTCTGGACCGGCCGCCTTTCAATGGGAATGCTTTGCCCCTCCGGCCACCTGCCTCGCGCGTCCTCAGCTGGGAACCGCATGCAACGAGCCCGGGGCGATATGCGAATATCCGCCGAGCTGCTGCACTGCTTGGGTGCAGAAGTGCGACCGCGGTGTATGGGTTCGAGATCAACCGACCCGACAGTGCGCGCCCTAATCGTCAGTCTTCCGCCGCGACATTCGTTGCGCAGACGCCTAAGAAAAGCCTTGATTCGCATTGCTCGCCGTGGCACCTCGCGATGATGCTCCGCGTCTTGGGGACGGCGCTCGTACTTCTATGCTCTTGCCAAACGGGCCCAGAGTGCACGGCGTACGGGCATCTCGGCCCGGTAGAGTCGATCACTCTCACCGCTCCGTGCGGCATTTCCCGCATCACGAGCAACTGCAAAGCGAAGATGCAGTGTTCGCCGGACACGACCTCCTGCACCTTCACGCCAGTCGGCGAGGAGTCGTGCGTGGTGACGCTGGTGCTCGGAAACGGGGAGACCGTGACGGGCACCGCGACCTTCAGACCGGCGCCGTGTTACCCGCCGTACGACAGTCGCTGGAATGGGCGCGAAAACTTCCAAGGGTGGTACTTCCCAGCTTCCGGGATATGCGTGGCAGATGCAGGAGCGGACGCGTCCTTCGACGCTGCGGACGGTGCGGACTCCACCCATGACTAATCGCATGTCGCGATTGCCGATCATTGCTCTGTCACTCATCGCATGTGGCCGCTCGGGATTGGGCTTCGAACACTCGAGCGAAGCAGGGCTCGTCGACGGCACGACTGACGCCAAGTTAGGCAACATCGAACCGTGTCCGCCGACGGCCCGTCAGGTGCCTCAATGCAAGGATGCGCTCGTTTGCGAATACAACTATGGTGGGATCTCGCCGCTCTGCGCTGGTGCGCAAATCTGCCTCGCGGACGGTGGTTGGCTGGACACGCGCAACGGTCACCCGTGTCCAAATCAAGGAACGAGCTGCCCTGCGGCGCCGCCGATTGGGGCGTGTGACAGCTACTTTCCAATCATCTGCTCGTATCCCGACGCCGGCCAGGATTGTGTGTGCGGCGCGAGCTGCGGCCCGGGAAAGCAGGTCCCGACGTGGCGCTGCTTCAATCCCAGTCAAACATGCTTGAAGCGTCCCGAACTCGGCAGTGCCTGCGATGAGCCCGGTTTGCGCTGCGAGTACCCGCCCGGTTGTTGCGGCGCTTGGGTTCAGACGTGCAGCCGCGGAGTGTGGATGCAGGAGCAGACTCAGGGTTGCCCGCCCTAATCGTTAGTCGTCTTCCAACTCGCCGAGAGGCTCGCCGCTCAGAACGAAGAACGCGTCTCCGTAGTTTTTGAGGAGTTCGATCGTCGTGTCCATGTCTTCTTGCGTGTGACCTCTCGTCACGTTCACGCGCAGGCGCTCTTCGCCGATCTTCACACCGGGATAGAGGATGGGCACCATGAGCACGCCGCACTCGAGCAGCGCGAGGTGCATGAAGAGTGTCTTGCGCTCGTCACGGCAGTAGACGGGCATGATGTGAGTGTTCGAGGCGCCGAGGTCGAAGCCGGCTGTTTTTAGGCTCGACCGGAAGTACTCGGACTTCTGGTGTAGCTCGGTCACCATCTTGGGGCCTTCGTCCTCGAGCATGTCCAAGATGGTGCTCGCGGCGGCGACGATCGGCACGGGCAAGCTCGCGCTGAAGAGGAACGAGCGCGCGGTGTTCTGGATGAATTCCACCACCTCGCCCTTGCCGAGCAGGATGCCGCCTATGCCGCCGAACGTCTTGCTGAACGTGCTGACGACCAGCGGCACTTTGCCTTCGACGCCGGCCTCCTCGAGGATGCCGCGGCCGTTGGCGCCCAGCGTGCCGGTGCCGTGCGCGTCGTCGAGGATGATGAACGCGTCGTGCGCGGCGCAGATGTCGACCATCTCCTTGATGGGCGCCTTGTCGCCATCCAGCGAGTACACGCCTTCGATGAGCACGATGGCGTTCTTACGCTCGCGCGTCTTCAAGATGCGCTCGAGGCTCTTGACCGAGTTGTGATTGAAGAAGCGGACCTCGGGCGCGCGGCCCGGTGTTCCAGCCGCGAGGAACGTGCCGTCCAAGATGCACGCGTGGCTGTAGCTGTCCAAGATGAGCGTCGTGTCTTTGTCTGCGAGCGCGGAGATGGTGCCGACCATCGCCTGGTAGCCAGTCGTGAACACGAGAGCCTTCTCGAAGCCGAACCATTTGGCCAAGCGGTTCTCGAGCGAAACGTGATCCACGGTGGTCGCCTGGACGCGCGAGCTCGAGAGACCGCACGCGTACTTGTCCACGGCCCTGTGCGCGGCCTCTTTGACCTTCGGGTGATTGGTCAATCCCAAGTAGTCATTCGAGCTGAAGTTGACAATCGGGTGTCCCGCGATCGTCGTGTGCAGGCCGCCCGTCTCGAACTCGCGGAAGTACGGATACATCTGCTTGTCGCGCGCCTTGCGGATGCGTGCGAGCTCGGCGTGCGCCTTCTCTTCGATGAAGCTGATCTTGTGCGCGCGTGCGTCGGTAATGCTCAAGAGCGTCATGATGCTCGCGTGATTACCTCAAAAAGCCGACCCGCGCACGCAGACTCGGGCGCGTTGACTCGTACGCAGGCGTCCTACAGCGGGCTCTTTCGCATCAACACTGCAGTAGCGTTGCCGTAGTAGCCCATGGAGGTGACGAGGAGCGTCTTCGGAGTGCTTGGAGCCACGCCGCGCTCGAGGACCTTTGGGGCGTGCCCGTGGAGGATGCCAATGGCCGTCGCCATGCTCATTGCGCCACCGGCTCCGAGAGTCTCGCCTAGGAGTGTCTTGGGTGCCCAGATGGGGGCTTCTCTGCCGAGGCCGAGGTCGATGCCGGCTTGCTCGACGGAGTCGAAGACGCGGAGGCCGGCGATGCCGCTGACCGTCGCGTCGACCGCGCTCGCCTCGATGCCGGCGTCGCGGAGGGCGTCCGTGATGGCGCGGGCCATGGCCTCCTTGCTCGCGTGGATCATTCGCGCGCCTTGCGAGTCCGGAGCGTCGAAGGATGCGCCGCAGCCGATCACCTCGGCGAGGACGTGCGCGCCGCGCCTCCGAGCGTGCGCGAGATCTTCCATCACCAAGAGCGCGGAGCCTTCGCCGATGCGCGCGCCGGTCTCGAAGATGCCAAGGCGCCGGAAGGCTAGAAATAAGGCCTCCGAGAGGGCCTCAGCGCCGCCGACGAGGATCGCGTCAGCGCGGCTGTTGTGCATGTAGATGTCCGCGCATGTGACGGCGTCGAGCGCGCCGCAGTTGCCGTCGCTGATGGCGACGTTGAGCGCGCGGAGATCTTCCCAGATGCTCGCGTAGCCGCTCGCGCTGTTGGCGACGGTGTTCGGAAACTTCGCGGGGTTGATGTAGCGCGCATCTTCGAGCACGGCGACGCGATCGAGCTCGGTGATCGCCTCCAGGCTCCCGTAGGCGTTCGAGCACACGATGCCGATGCGCTCGGCGGTGATGCCGACGAAGACGCCGTCCTTCTTCATACCTGCGTCATGCGTGGCGAGGCGCGCGGCGACCACGAGCAGCTTGGTCAACCGATCGAGCGAGCGCAGTCCCTTGTCGCCCAAGAATTTGGCCGCGTCGAAGTCGCGCACCTCGGCGACGCCGGCGTCCGTGTACCCGCTCGAGTCGAACGACTCCGCTGCGGGGCGCGGCGAATCACACAGGCGTGTGGTGACGGGCAGGGCGCGGAAGAACTCCTCGCGACCGATGCCGATCGCGGAGCAAATGCCAATGCCGGTGATCGCGCGCGGAGTCACTCCGCCGCCTGACCGACCTCGTTCGGATCTGGCAGCACGCCCACCCGCGCGAAGCACGAGACCGCGTTATAGCCGCCGAACGCCAGCGAGTTGTTGAGCACGATGTCGTGCTTTCCGGTGCGAGCGACGTTCGCGACGATGTCGAGATCGCACTCCGGATCGGGCGTCTCGTAGCCGACCGTGGGCGGGTACACGCCGCTCTCGAGCGTCATGATGCAGCCAACCGCCTCGATCGCGCTCGCCGCGCCCATGCAGTGACCGAGCGTGCTCTTCATGCTCGAGATCGGGACGCGGCGACTGCCGAAGACCTCCGCCATGACCTTCGCCTCGGCTTGATCGTTGGCCTTGGTGCCCGTGCCGTGCGCGTTGACGAAGTCGATGTCGTTCGGAGTGACGCCAGAGCGACGGATCGCGTCGAGCATCGCGGCGATGCTGCCGGTCGCGTCAGGGTGCGGGCGAGTGATGTGATACGCGTCGCACGAGAGGCCGTAGCCGCCGACCTCCGCTTGGGGCGTCGCGTTGCGGCGGATCGCATGCGACTCGCTCTCCAGCACGAAGAGCGCAGCGCCCTCGCCGACGATGAGCCCTTGGCGATTCAGATCGAACGGCTGGCAGCGTGCAGGGGCCACCGCGCCGAGCCGCACGAAGCCCGAGAATTGAAGCTTTTGGATGATCTCCGTAGATCCGGCGATCACGACGTCTGCGCGCCCCGAGCGGATCAAGTCCGCGCCAAGACCGATGGCGTAGTTGCCCGCGGCGCACGCGCCGGGCAGCGTCATCACCATGCCGGTGGCGCCGATCGCTCGCGCGACGTGAATCGGGAGCAGCGTGGAGCCGTACTTCGGCAGCAGCGTGCGGCTCACGGCGCCGGAGCCGCCGGCGATCCACGCGTGATCGAGATCGGCGATCACGTCGGCCTCGCCCATCGTGGTGCCGATGACCACCGCGGTGCGCACGCCTTTGAGCTGCGCGTGCTTGATGCCACTCTCCGCGACGGCCATGCGCGCGGCGGCGAGCGACATCGCCGAGCAACGGCCCATGCGCTTCTCTTCGGCGGCGCTGAGGTGGTCCGAGGCCCTGAACGCCTTCACCTCGCCGGCCATCGTGCGCCCGAGCGGAGTCGCGTCGAAGAGACTGACGGTGCTGATACCGCTCCTGCCCTCCTTCAACGACTTGAAAAACTCGGCGCGACCAAGACCCACGGAGCTGACCACTCCAAGCCCTGTGATGTAGACGCGCGGGACGATCGGCACGCCTTCCTTATAGCGTTGCCCGCCGCGAAGGCGCAACGCGAAGGCCTGGTTTTAGCTGCGAACGGGACTTCTCAGTCGCGCTCGTGCTGACTCCAGTTGCCATCGCGTTGGCGTCGGCGGTACAGGCTCTCGATCATGCCCAGCTTGGTTGCTCCCACCCTCGTCGAGGCCTGCAAGGCGCTCGCGCACAAGAATGACAAAGGCTTCGTGTTCGTACGGGCGGATGGAAGCGAGCGCTTCTGCTCGTTCCAGACGATCGACCAAGAGGCCACCCGCCGCGGCGCGCACTTTGCCGCACGAGGCGTCAAGCGGGGCGATCGCGTCGCGCTCGTCATTCCAGACCCGGACGAGTTCGTGCTCACGTTTCTCGGCGCGATCTACGCGGGCGGCGTGCCCGTGCCGATGTACCCGCAGCTCAGCTTCAAGAACGTCGAGGGCTACCATGACACCGTCGCGCACATCACCAACGCGAGCGGAGCTACGCTGCTCGTCACCACGGAGACGACCAAGCAATACGTCGAGCCCGTGCTGCCCCGCACTCCGAAGGTAAAAGAGTTGATGCTGGTGGATGCGCTGCACGCGCCTGCGCCGGGCTCGCTCGACGTGCGCGTGAATCCCGAGGACCTGGCGTTCTTGCAGTTCACGAGCGGCTCCACCTCGCGTCCGAAGGGCGTGATGGTGACGCACGGCAACCTCGCCGCAAACAGCGAAGCGTTCATGATCCACGGGCTCGGCAAGGACTCGTCGGTAGACAAGGGCGTCTCGTGGCTCCCGCTGTTTCACGACATGGGCCTCATTGGCTTCGTCATCGGTCCGCTCTTCACGGACATCCCCGTCGTGTTCCTGCCGACCGCGACCTTCGTACGGAGCCCGCGGGTGTGGCTCGATACCATCCACAAGCATCGCGGCACGATCACCTACGCGCCGAACTTCGCGTACGCGCTCGTCGCCAAGAGACTCAAAGACAAGGACCTGACGGGTCTCGACCTCTCGTGCATGCGCATCACGGGCTGCGGCGCGGAGCCCATCCAAGCCAAGACGCTGCGAGACTTCTCCGAGAAGCTTCGGCCAGCGGGCTTCGATCCCCGCAGCTTCTTGCCTTCGTACGGAATGGCGGAGGCGACGCTCGCGATCACTTTCGTCAAGCACGGGACCGGCTTCCACGTAGATGTGATCGAGAAGGCGGAGCTCACGCACGCGGTCGCGAAACCCTCGTCGCTCGACCACGGTGAAGCCGTCCAAGAGCTCGTGGGGTGCGGGAGATCATTTCCAGAGCACGAAATCGCGATCGTCGACGAGAACGACAAACCGCTCGGCGAGCGACAGGTCGGCCAGATCATCACGACGGGACCGTCCATTTGCCAAGGCTACTTCGAGGAGCCCGAGCTCACCGCCGCGGCGTTCAAGAGGCGCGACGATGGCAAGATCTGGCTCTACTCGGGCGACCTTGGCTACTGGGCGAACGGCGAGCTCTACATCTGCGGTCGTCTCAAGGACATCATCATCATCCGCGGTCGGAACTTCTATCCGAGCGACATCGAGTGGGTCGTCAGTGAGCTGCCGGGTGTGCGCCGAGGCAACGTTGTGGCCTTCGGGGTCACAGTCGACGCTGCCGGGCGCCACGTCGAGGACGGCACAGGCGAAGAGCAGCTGGTCGTGTGCGCGGAGGCGACCCAGAGCGAGGCTGCGGCCATCGGCGAGCAGATCCAACAGGCGGTGGCGGCGGAGATAGGCCTTAGCGTTTACAGGGTGGAGATCGTCCCGCAAGGCTCGCTGCCGCGGACCTCCAGCGGCAAACCACAGCGGCGAAAGACCAAGCAAATGTTCGTGGATGGCACACTTCCAAAGCCGCGCGCGAAGTCCGAGGACTGAGAAGCGCTCTTCGCGGTGCGTGACTTCGTACGCGCCAAACCGGCTAGAAACTGGGCAAACGAACCCTGTTCAAGTTGAGTTCCGAGCGGAGTTCGGCTACGTCAGCGCGGTCCGAGTCGGTGTCTCCCTCCAGGGGCACGCCGTTCGCACTCTGGAGAGAGAACCCCCATGGCGATGAGTCGCGCAGACCTGCTTTCGATGTTCCAAAAGACCGCTACGGAGATCGCCGAGAAAGAGTTCAAGAGCATCTCGGAGACCACGGTCATCAGCGAGCTGGGAATCGACTCGCTGGGCATGCTCGAGATCGTCGGCGCGATGGAGCGCCAGCTCAAGATCCAGATCCCCGACGAGTCGCTTGCGGGGATCCAGACGGTCCGTGACCTGATCGAGCTGGTCGAGAAGCGTCAAAGTCCCGTCTGATAGGTTCGCAAGGAGAAATCAATGAGCGATCTCAAAGAAGACCTGCGCACACTCATCGCGGAAATCGCCGAGAAGGACTCGGTTCCGGATGACGCGCACTTCAAGGACCTAGGCATCGACTCGATGATGGGCGTCGAAATCGTCGCCGCCATCGAGCGCCAGTACAAGATCAAGATCGAGGACAGCGAGCTCGAGGAGATCAGCACCCTCACCAAGAGCGTCGCGCTCGTTCAATCGAAGTTGGACGCGAAAGCAGCCTGATTTCGTCCCTGCGGCCCAAGTCCCGACGTCGGGACCCCGGAGTCCCTACGTCGGGACTTCGAGCGCGCTCACCGACTACTTGAACTTCGAATGACACTCTTTGCAGGTGGCCTTGATCGATAGAAGCGCGTCGCTCGTCGCGTGCACGTCTCTCGCGGCCGCGACCGTGCCGAGCTTCGCGGCTTTGTCATGCAGTGTGTCCGCGAGCTTGTCGAACTCGGCGCCCTTCGAAAACTCGTGGGCCTTCTTGCTCGTCACTTGAAGGCGAGACGCGACGTCCGCGAAGGCTGCCCAGTCCGCTTCGGTGTACGAGTCCTGTCCTGCCTTGGCGAACTGCGGATCGGCGATCGTCGCTTGAACGTCCATGACCTTGTCGAGCTTGTCGAGCTTCTCGATCTGATCAGCAGGTAGGTCACGATGCGGGACACACGCTGCAACGAGAAAGACGGCGGCGAATCGGTTCATCACTCCCGGGTATCACGTTTGAAGCCACGCGGCGCGAAGCGCTATCTGCTCGGGCGTCGCGTCTTTGTTCGGCACGAGCCTCACTTTGTCGAGCCGAGCGCCGTCAAGGTCTAGAGAGAGCGTGTGCGTGCGCCCGTCGCGCGAGACGATGACCTCGACACGATCGCCCGCGTTCTTGCCAGCGAGCGCGCTGTCGAGCGACGTGCTGTCGACGCGGCGCCCGTCGATGCTGATGAGCTCATCGCCGGGATCGACACCCGCGCGATGCGCCGCACCGCCACGCGCGACCGAAGACACACCGACGCGGCCTGCGCTCGACGAGAGCCTCGCGGAGATCGCCGCCGTGCCCTTGGTGACCCGCTCGAGTGACAACCCGACGCGCGCGAACGTCGAGTAGTCGAGGTCACGTCGACCTCGTACCCAGGCGTCGAACAGATCGCCGAGCGCGCAGCCGCTGACGTCCTCGAAGATGGACTGCATGCCGTCCTCCGGCACGGGCACGCCCTTGCTGCCGTAGCGCTGCCAAAGCGCGAGCAAGATCGCGTCGAGGCTGCTCTTGCCGTCGGAGCGCGCGCGCACTTCGACGTCCATCATGGCGTTGACGATCTCGCCCTTTCGATAATAGCTAATCGTCGAATTGCTGCTGTTCTCGTCGGGCCTGTAGAGCTTGATCCATGCGTCGAATGACGCCTCCTCTAGCGCGTGCGCGTTGCGACCCGGCGTCTGCTCCACGTAGGCGACCTCCGCGGCGAGGTGGTCGAGATACTCCTCCTCCGTGCACAGACCCGCTAGGCGGAGCACGCGCCAATCGAAGTAGCTCGTGCCACCCTCGAACCACCACAAGAGCCGCGTGTAGTTCTCGCGATCGTAGCGATACGGAAATAGCCCCGCCGGCCGGATGCGCTTGACGTTCCACAGGTGGAAGTACTCGTGCGCGACTAGCGATAAGAGATCGAGCCAACCCTCACGTGTGTGTGGCGCAGTGGCCGGCGCGATGAGCGTGGAGGATGCGTTGTGCTCGAGCCCGCCGCGCCCGCGCGACGAAAGGTGGAGGATGAACGTGTAGCCGTCGTGCGGCAAACCTCCGCCGAGTAGCTTGGCCTCGGTATCCACGATCATGCGCGTGTCGCGCATGAGGTTCTCGGCGTGCGTTGTGGAGAGCGCGCCCTTTGGCCAGACGTCGTAGCGGTGCTTCTGGCCCGCCGCCTCGAAGGGGTGCTCGTCGTGTTCTCCGCACTCGATGGGCGAGTCCACGAGTTCGTCGTAGTCCGCCGCGCGGAACGCGTTGCGGCGACCATGGATGGCGGGCAGCGGCGTCGCGACTCTCCACGCCATGGGCGCGTCGATCTCGATCTCGTAAGCGCCTTCGTGCCCGGCGACGGCGAGGAACGTCGGCGCGCCGTTGAGGTACACGTGCGTCGCGTCCGCGTGGTTCGTGCGGACGGTCAGATCATTGCAGTATACACGGTATCGCACCGTGATTTCCTGGGCAGAATCGTGCGCGACGCTCCATGTATTCTTGGCCGTCTTTTGCGCGCTCAGCGTGTCGGCGGACACAGCTTCGACGTGCCGCGAGTACTCACGCACGAGGTACGAACCCGGCGTCCACACGGCCATCGTCACTACGAGAGGCGAGGGGAGAGGCACATCAGAAGAGACGCGCATCTCGACGTCGACCATGTGAGCCGCCGAGTCTTGGACGCCCACGCGATGCACGATTCGCATCTGGCATGCATACCTCGCCGGTGCACATTCGGTCGAGCGCCTTGACGGCCCTGTCGCCGTCCCTTATCTGCCCCACAACCAATATGCCCGCCTACCCCATTGTCGCCGGAAAAAAGCTCGTGTTTTGGTTCGGCGGAGTCGGCATCATCGTGTTGCTCGCCACCGTGCTGACGTTCCGCTTCTACGGCTTGTCGCGCTTCGTCGCGAACACGCGCCTGATGGAGGGCAAGAACAACGCGATCTACCTCGCGCGTTCAGTGATGAGCTGCGCCGAGAAAGAGAACGCACTCCCGGAGTCGTCGCCGAAGGTCCCCGTGAACGCCTTGCAGGTCCAGGGGACGCTCTACGCGAGCACGCCGGCAGACTGGTCTCCTCACCCGTTCGCGTGCGGAGACTTCTCCATGCCCGGCCCTCAAGCGTTTCAATACGAGTGGGTGCGCAAGGACGAGCTCAACGGCACCACGCGCGCGCGCGCCGACTTCAACGGCGACGGCATCATCGAGGCGACCTATGAGCAGGCCATCACCTGCACCAAGAGCGAAGGAAAGCTCCGCTGCCACCCTGGCGGGTTCACGGACCTCGCCCAATGAGGTGCCAGGCGAGCTACGGGTCGAGCACGTACACGTCCAGGTTGTAGACGCCCTTGCCGCCCACGAAGCCGTCAACGATGATCCAATAGGTTCCCATGGGCACCGAGGAGAAATCCAAGAAGCTCCGCGGCCCCGAGAAGCCCGCCGCGCAGCCGCTGTTCAGCTCGATGCCCGGACAGACGCCGCCGCTGCGCATGCTCAAGACGGTGGAGTAGGCCGAGCCCTCCATGCTCAACACGACGCGCTGGGGCTTCTGGAGATCGAGCCGGAAGACCTGATCGGGAGCGCCGCCGGGGGGCTGCCCGCCTTGGTCGCAGCTCTCGTCGAAGTCCGCTTTGGACATCGAAGTATCGCCGGTCAGGAATGCACCGGTCTTGGGGATTGTGCCTGGCGAGCTGCAGTCGTCCGCGCCGACGACGGCGATCGACGCGGTGGTGGGACGAACATAGGCCGATATCGTCCCCGCCTGCGCGAGCGAGTCCGCGACGACCGCGCGATAGCTTCCCGCAGCCAAGTTGCGCTTGTGCGAGCGAACCGGCGTATACCCACTAGCGCAGAACTGCTTGTCGTTCACCGCGCAGTTCGGCAGATCCAGAGAGACCGCACCGAAGTCGCTAATTGGATATCGCGCCACGAGCATCACGTCGCTCGGCGCGTTCAAAGCGAATTGATAAGCGGCAGTCGGAGAGCCGGGCAGGCAACCGTCTTTGATGGCGTCTTCGTGGTTGGATAGATCAAAGTTGCGTGGGTGGTTGACCGTGAGCGCGGGGGCGCTGCTGCAGACCTGATCGGCGGGCGCCGACGTCGGCGCGGAGACCTGCACGAGCACGCTCGCGTCGATCGGCGTGGTAGCGGCGACGGTCACTTCGTAGGTGCCCGCGACGAGGCCGCGCGCGAAGAGAGGAATGGCAGAACCAACGTGACAGTCTCGCTCGTCTGTCGGCATTGTGCAGCCGTCTTGGCGTAACCCCACCACTGGCACTCCGCTCCCACGGGTCGTGGACGCGTAGACGCGCACGTCCTTCGGCTGGGCGAGCGTGAAGGAGTAGGTGAGCTCGCCTGTGCCTGATTTGCAGGCGCTGACGAGATCCTTGTTGGGATCGATGAGCTCCACTGCGAAGGCGACGCCCGGTGTGATCGTCGTAGTCGTCGCGCAATCTTCGTTCGTCGGCTTCGGACTGGGCGAGAGGAAGTCCACTGCGAGAGCGACCTGCGTCTCGTCTTGCGAGGTGACGACCACCGAGTATTTCCCCGGCGCCACGTTCCGCGCGCGCGCGTGCGTCATGGACGCGCCGACGCCAGAGCCGCACGCGAGCTCGCTCGAGACGTCACCGCACGTGCCGTCGATCGCGACCGAGACCTCGTTCTGCGACCCGCTCGTCACCCAGAGATCGAGGTCCACGTTCGGTCCCGCGGGTACGGTCACGAGGGCGACCACGTCATGCGCGGTCATCGCTTTGCTCACCGAGCATGTCGTCGCGAAGGTCTTCTTCGCCGCCGCTGTGCTCATCAAGTAGTTGCCTGGGCCCATAACGGAGAGCGCGGTCTGGCAAGTCGCGTTCTGCGCGGCGACGCACTGCTTCTCGTCGATGACGCCGTTGCAGTTGTCGTCCTTGCCGTTGGCGCAGACCTCGGAGTGGTTGCTGTTGATCTGAGGGTCGGTGTCGTCGCAGTCCTTGCCCGACGGGCAGTGGTCGTCCGCATCACCGTCGAGGTCCACGTCGCGCGGGTCGTGCGCGCAGCTCTTGGTCGCCTCCACACAACGGTTGATTTGGCAGCTTCCGCCGCCCTCTTGGCACGTGATGACGGCGCCCGGCGCGCAGCCGCTCTTCTGAAAACAGAGCTCTGTGCCGTCGCAATAAATGCCGTTGTCGCAGAGTGTGTCGTCGGGGTGATTGCGGCAGCGCTGCGCCTTGGGGTCGCACCGGTCGAACGTGCAGGCGATGCCGTCATCGCACTGCTTGTCGTCTTGGCACGCTTTGCCGAGCTCGGGGTCGCCGCCATCGGGGAAGACGAACGCGGCGTCTGCGTCCGCGCCCGCGTCGAACGGTCGATACGACACGTCCTTCTGCGGTTCACTGCAGGCCGCGGCTGCTGCAAGTCCAATGAACGCGAAAGCTAAAGGAGCGCCGAATCGCACCCTCGGAGTCTAGCAGCAGTCCTCAGGCGAGGCGGTCGGAGATGCCGCGGCTCGGATCTCGCGCCGGCTCGGGCGCCGGCAATCCGCGCAGGCACTCCCAGAGCGCGCTCTGCTCGTTTGCGTCCATCGCGTGGAACGAGAGCCCAAGGCTGCGGCGCCCACGATCGGTCGGTCGTCGGCCGTGAACCACGCGCGCGACGATCGCTTGCGCGTCGACCCACACGTTGCTCCGCGGCGGCTTGAAGCTCACGATGACCTCTTCGCCTGAAAGGATCTGCTCTCGCGTGACGACCTGCATTCCCTCGGTCGAGAGATCGATCGCGAGCTCGGCGATGAGCTTGAAGTCGCGCTCGCGCACGACTTGGCAGTCGAGGCGGACATAACGTCGGAAGGTACGGCGTGGCTGCGGGCGGCTTAAAATGGCGCTCATTCGGCAAGGGTATGGACGCCGTTCGAAGAGGGCCAATTTTCGTCCCCGAACAGTCGAAACGGATGTGGAACAGAAAGATCAAAAGTTCAGGAAGGGTGGGGAGGGCATCATCCGGTGTGGGAGCGCTCGTCGAGTGCACTCTCATGTGCATCGTGATCTTCCCGATCTTTTTGTGAACCTCTCCGTGTTCACGCGGGGCTAGCGCAAAGCGTCAGCGAGCTTGCTCACGGCGAGGTTGATCTCTCGCTCGTCGAGGGGAGCAAACCCGAGGCGCATCGCGGGGTGAGCGCGGCCGTCGAAGGCGAAGCGCCGCGCGGTCTGCACGAGCACCCCCGCTTTGCCGGCGCGCTCGGCCCACGCATCGACATCGACCGACTTGCTCGCCTTCGCCCAGATCGCGAGTCCGCCTTTCGGGACGTGGAACACGAGCACGTCCCCGAGGCGGCGTCGGAGCGCTGCGACGAGCGCGTCTCTGCGTGTATGATACACACGCTTCATCTTTCGCACGTGACGCTGGATTTCTGCGTCTTCCAAGAGCTCCGCGATGGCGCGCTCGGTGACGAGATCACCCTGGCGGTCTACGAAGGTGCGCACCTCGGCCATGCGTTTGACGAGCGACTCTGGGCCGACGACGAATCCGAGGCGCAGTCCGGGGGCGAGCACCTTGGAGAGCGTGCCGATGTAGACGACCGACCCATGCGCGTCGGCGCTCGCGAGCGGTAGCGTCGGCCGCCCGTCGTAGTGAAACTCGTGGTCGTAGTCGTCCTCGAAGATCGCGAACGCGTATTTCCTCGCGAGCTCGAGCAGCCGCATCCGGCGTCCCGCTCCCAGCGTCGCCGTGGTCGGGTATTGATGATGAGGCGTGACGTAGACCGCGCGAACGCGTCCGGCCGCGCACGCGCGCTCGACCAAGTCAGTGCGGATGCCTTCGCGATCAATCGGGATCGGCACGACACGCGCGCCCGTGAAGCGAAGCGCCTCCCACGCGGGCCGGTAGCCCATCGCCTCCACGAGCACGACGTCGTCTCGCTGCAGAACCGCGGAGGCGGCCAAAAAAAGTCCCATCGTGCTCCCGCGCGTGACGATGAGCCCGCAAGCGGCGCGCGCGATGCCGCGCGTTCGACCGAGCATCTCACCGAGTTGCTCACGGAGCTTCTCGTCGCCGAGGGGATCTCCATAGCGCAGTGAGGCCGCTGATCCGAGGGCGCGCCGGTGCACACGCGCAATGACGGCGCGGGGCAAGAGGCGGAGGTCGGGCAGTCCGCCGAGCAGGGCCAGCACGCCCTTGTCGTGCGCAGCCGTCGGCATGTACTGGCGGACGGTCTCGTCGGTGACCTTCAGACCTCCGAGCGGAAAGCCAAGCTTGTCGGGGTCCCGCCCGTTGTTCTTCGCGCGTCGGCCGGCGGTCTCGGTCGCGTCGGGAAGCGTGGAGCGCACGAACGTACCGCGCGCGGGCGACGTCTCGATCCACCCTTCGCTCTCGAGCTCACGCAGCGCGGCGAGCACCGTATTGCGGTGTACACCCAAATCCTTGGCCAGAGTTCGACTGCCTGGGATCGGCGCCCCGGGGACCAAGCGCCCTTGTCTAATCGCGGCGGCGATCGCCCTGGATATAGCCACGAACCTTGCCTCACCCGTCGCGGGCTCCGCCGCTAGTCCGAGAGTCCACGCGCGCATGCAACTGGACTATCACGCTTCTTTATTCTGGACCTTTCGAAGGATCCATATGCGCCCCAGCATGAGGCCATGAGAAAAGAGTCCTTCTTCCGGATGGAGCGCGCCGAGGCGATCGCGCTGCTGCAAGACGCGCCCACGGTGTACGTCTCGACGACGACGAGCGAAGGTGAGCCCGTGCTCCGCGCGATGAACGCGGCGGTGGCGAACGGCGCAATCACGTTTCACGGGGCGGCGGTCGGCGAGAAGACGCTGGCGATGAATCGGCCTGCAGTCGTGAGCGCGGTGGACCACGTGGCGTCGACCCCGAGCTACTTCGTCGACCCCGAGCGCGCGTGCCCCGCGACGACACTCTACCGCTCCGTGCAAGTACACGGCGTCCTTCAGCCGGTCGTCGACGGCGCGCGCAAGACGCAGGTGCTCGCGGCGCTGATGCAGAAGCATCAACCCGAGGGAGGCTTCGTCCCGCTGGATCACGCGAGCCCGCTCTACGGCAAGGAGATCGCGTCGCTGCTCGTGTTGGAGGTGTCGCTCGAGAAGATGGACGGCAAGGCCAAGCTCGCGCAGAACCGGAAGCCCGAGGAGCGCGCGAAAATTCTCGAGGGGCTCTGGCGTCGCGGCGAACCCGGCGACACTCGCGCGATCGAGCTCATTCGCGGCGCGAATCCAGGTACCACGCTGCCGCAATTTCTAGCCGCTACGGCTGGCGTGACGCTCTCGGTGCACCCGACGACGAGCGACGCGCTCGCGGTCGCCGACCTGTTGGCAGACACGTATTGGAACGATCGCTTCACGCAGGAAGAGATCGCAAGCGCGCACCTGGAGTCGAGCGGTTGGGTCGTCGCGAAGGACGCAAAGGGAGATGTGATCGCGTCGGCCCGCGCCGTCTCGGACGGAAGTAAGCGCGCGTGGATCTACGATGTCATCGTCTCGCCGAAGCGACAGCGCACGGGCCTCGGCGAGCGTTTGATGCGCTTGCTCTTGGACCATCCGCGTGTGCGTCGCACCAAGCTCATCGCGCTCGGTACTCGCGACGCCGCCGACTTCTACGCGCGCCTCGGCTTCCTCACGCGAGCGCAGCTCCCGGCGAGGTCCTACACGACGGTCGAAATGATGCTCGTCCGTCCGTAGTCAGGCGGCTACGCGCGTCCAACGCTCGTCATTTCACCGATCCTGATTAACCGATCCCGCCGAGGTGCGCGCGGGCGATCGGCCGCAGCGATACCTCGGGCAGCAGCTCGGCGAAGCTGACGACGGTCGCCTCGGGCATCTCCACGTCGATGAGCTTGCGAACGAATCTGCGGATGTCTGGCTGCGTGAGCAGCACGGGAGCGTTGTCGTCGCCTGCGGACTTTCCCTCGGCGATCGCGCGCCTGATGGACGCGAGCACGTCGCGCGCTGCTGCAGGGGCGAGCGTCAGGAACGCGCCGTTCGGCGTGCGCGTCACGCTGCGGCGGATGGTGTCCTCGATCAGAGGTTCCAACAGGTAGACGCCGAGCTGCGGCGCGCCGCGTGTGAGCTTGAACGTGATGGCGCGTCGGAGCTGGCCGCGCACGAACTCGGCAAGGTTCAGCGGATCCTTCTCGGTAGAGGCAACAGTGGAGAGCGCCTCGAGGATCGCGCGGAGATCGCGTACCGACACGTGCTCCTCCACCAAGCGTCGCAGCACATCGGCGAGCAGCGTGAGCGATACGGGCTTGGGCACGACGTTGCGCACGACAGCCGGCGCGAACTGCTCGAGCTCGTCGAGCAGTCGCTGCGCCTCCGCTAGACCCAGAAAGTCGGCCGCTCGCGCGCGCAGAAGCGAGGCCGTCTCCGCCTCGATACGCGAGGCGACCTCATCGTCGTGAAGGTTCGCGGGCAGCGCGATCACCTTCGCGGGGACTTCGTGTAGCGCCAATACGATGTGGCGCGGCGGCAGACCGCCAGCGACGCGGATGCGCGGCGCCGGCAGCGGGACCCCGAGCTCGGCGAAGATGCGCTCACGTAGCCCGAGCACGCGAGAGCGAACGCCAAGCCGCTCTTCCCCGGACTCCGCGGCGCCGTCCTCCAGCAAGTGTCCGAGGTCGTCGGCGAGTTCGACACTCCAAGGGACCACCATCGGCACGAACGCGGGCCCCTTGCGTTTGTCGGCTTGCGGCGCGGGCTCGGTCGCCGCTCGCTGGTCGTCTTTGTTCAACTGTCGTGTGCGCGCGCGCGCGATCCAGAAGAGCGCGATGCCAATGAGCAGAAATGGCGCGGTGGGCAGTCCCGGTACGATCGCCAGCAGCAGTACGAAGACGGCCGCGACCTGCAGTGCCTTGGGAGTACCCAAAAGCTGACGCGAGAGCTCCTCGCCGAGCGGAGTATCGGGCTCTTCGCTTGCAGTTCGTGTGACGAGCACACCAGCAGCGGTCGAGAGGATCAGTGCGGGGATCTGCGAGACCAGCCCGTCGCCGATGGTCAAGAGGCCGTAGCGCTTGAGAGCGAGCACGGCAGTCATTTCTTTCTGCGCGACGCCGATCGCTAGCCCGCCGAGGATGTTGATGACGGTGATGACGAGCGACGCGATGACGTCGCCCTTCACGAACTTCATCGCACCGTCCATCGAGCCGTAGAACTGGCTCTCGCGCGAGAGCGTCCGCCGGCGCCTGCGAGCCTCGTTGCCATCGATGGAGCCTGCGCGAAGCTCAGCGTCGATCGCCATCTGCTTGCCGGGCATCGCGTCGAGCACGAACCTCGCGCCGACCTCGGCGACGCGCTCACCGCCCTTCGCGATGACGACGAACTGGATGATCGTGAGGATCAAGAACACCACGGCGCCGACCACGTAGTTGCCGCGCACCACGAACGTGCCGAAGGCGTGGATCACCTCGCCAGCGTCGGCCTGCAGCAAGATCAGACGAGATGAGGAGACGTTGAGCGCCAGTCGGAACAGCGTCGTGAGGAGCAACAGCGTCGGGAACGTGGCGATCGCGATCGCGTCCGGGACGTAGAGCACCACGAGAAGGATGGCGACCGACGCGCTCAAGTTGGTCGCGATGAGCACGTCGAGCAGCCAGGTCGGCAGCGGGACGATCATCATCGCGACGATGCCGATCACCAAGCAGGCGAGCGCGATGTCCGCGCCACCGAAGCGCGTCTTGCCCGGCAACATCCCCGCGAGAGAGCGCGCTGCGCCCGTATTTCCGCCCTTTGCCACGTTCGTAACTCCGCGTGAGCGAACCTACACAACGCGCTCGTTCGAAGCGAGACGGAACAGGCGACACGGGCCCCCGGTCTCGATATAGTGACGTCGATAATGGCCTCCCGCCGTTCGAGCCGAAAGATCGCCGCGGTGCGCTTGCCGTACTCCAGCCTTGCATCGTTCGGGCTCAGCGACCTCGGACGCAAGCGCGCGACTAACGAAGACGCGTATTTCACGGACGATCAGCTCGGTCTGTACGTCGTCGCCGACGGGATGGGCGGGCACGCGGCCGGTGAGGTCGCCAGTCAAGAGGCGGTCGAGACGGTCTTCGGCATGGTCAAACGTGGGTCGCGTGAGCTCGCTCCGCTGTGCGAGCCGCTCGACGACGCCGCCGTGCGTTCAGCTTCGCGGTTGATGGAGAGCGCCATCCAAGCTGCCACGTACATGGTCTTCTCGATGGCCGAGATGGACAGCAAAAAGAGCGGCATGGGTACGACCATCAGCGCGATGCTCGTCCTCGGCGCGTACGCCGTCACCGCGCAGGTCGGTGACAGCCGCATCTATCGCATCGCCAAGGACGCGGTCGAGCAGCTCACCGAGGATCACACACTGATCGCTTGGCAGCTGAAACAAGGCCTGATCACGCAAGAGGAAGCCAAGGTCTCGCCGCACCGCAACGTCATTACGCGCGCTGTCGGCAATCGCGACTACGTCGAGGTCGACACTCGGCTCATCGCGCTCGAAGCAGGCGACAGGTTCTTGCTCTGCTCGGACGGCCTCCACGGCTATCTGCGCGAGCCGGACGTCGGCCCCATCGTGAAGCTCGGCGGCAGCGCGTCGGTGAAGCGCTTCATCGATCTCGCGAACGAGCGCGGCGGCAAGGACAACATTACCGCCATCCTCCTCGAACTCGACTAACGCGGAGTGCGGCGCTTTTCGCCGATACCTTCGCGATGCCTTCGTCGGGAATCGTTGCCGTACAAAGGTACGGCGCCTCATCCGCTCCTTGGCCTCGCTCGGTCTCGACGAAAATCGCTGGACTCCGCGGCTTCGCTTGCTGCCGAGCTTCGGCTTCGCTTGCTGCGGAGCTTCTGCGGGCGCTTTTCGTCGAGACTCCTCGGCTTGGCTTCTCAGCAGAGACGGGCAGAGAAGTTGGCCTTGGTTGGCTTGGGTTGATAGGCGAGTGATCGACACGGCTTGTGTCCTTGCGGACACTCGCTGGGTTGCGCGAGCCTTGGATTTAGCCTTGATCGTGCTCGGCTTGGAAGTCGCACGTTGACAATGGAAGACGGAACGGCGATCTGGTCGCCTTCGTTTGAGAGGACCCGAATGATGGAGAAGCGTCGCGTGGGGGTTCTGATGGGTGGCACGAGCGCGGAGCGCGATGTGTCGCTGCGTACGGGCGAAGGCGTCGCCAAGGCTCTCGAAGAGCGGGGTCACGAGGTCGTACGCGTTGCGTTCGGTCCCGCCACTCGCGGCGTCGATGAGCTCGTCCGCGCTTCGAACCTCGACGTCGCTTTCCTCGCGCTCCACGGCCGCGGCGGCGAGGACGGATGCGTGCAAGGGCTCCTCGAGCTGCTCGGCATTCCGTACACGGGCTCCTCGGTGCTCGCGAGCGCGCTGGCGATGGACAAGCAGAAGGCCAAAGAGCTCTTCCGCCTCCACAACGTCCCGACCCCGCCTTACTACGTCGCGTCCGAGGCAGACCTCGCGGACCTCGAAGACGTTCACGGCAGCTTCGGCTTCCCTGTCATCGTGAAGCCGCGCTGCGAAGGCTCGAGCGTCGGTGTGACGAAGGCGACCAACATGTCCGAGCTGCAGGCCGGCATCGAAGGCGCTTTGAAGCACGACGACAGCGCGCTCATTGAGCGCTTCATCACCGCGATGGAAGTGCACGTCGGAATCGTGAACGGCCGTGTTCTAGGCGCGATCGAGATCGTCCCGAAGAGCGGCATGTACGACTATCAGTCGAAGTACACCGCGGGCCTGACCGAATACATCTGCCCTCCGCGCTTGCCTTCGGTACGCGCTCGCGGCGTGATGAACCTCGCGGAGCGTGCCGCTCGCGCGCTTGGAGTCACTGGCGCGTGTCGCGTGGATCTGCTCGTGACCGAAGGCGAGAACGAGTACGTGCTCGAGGTCAACACGCTTCCCGGCATGACGCCGACCTCCCTGCTGCCCAAGATCGCCGACTCCGCAGGCATGGACTACGGCACGCTATGCGAGGCGATCCTCGAGAGCGCGAAGCTCCACGCGGGTCTGCCCAAGATGGACAGAGTCGCGCGGCACACGTCTCAAGTCGCGTCGATCGAAAGCGCGAAGAAGCGCGTTGCCAGCGTCCGGCGTTAGCTAGTCGCGATGCAGCAGGTGCGCGAGCTCCTCGATGCGCGCCTCTTGATCGTCGTCGCGCGCGGCTCCCTTGGCGCGTAGGTCGTAGTACTCCGCGTCGAGTGTCGTGAAGGTCGGCAGGTCGACCTGCGTCATCTTGCGGCCGAAGTAGACGTGCTTGTCACGGTAGTCGAGGAAGCGCTTGTGGATCGATTTGGGATCGTTCACGCGCTCAACCTAACACTCTTGGTCGCCGACCTTCGTGGCGATATGGATGCTCCACCGTGCGACGCCTCCAAAGCATTCTGCTCGCGACCGCGATCGCGGTCACGTCGAGCTCAGCGGTCGCGCAGGAGCTCGTGTCTCCGAAGGTGGAGAGCGCAGCCGCGCCGATCTATTCGGATGCGGCGATCGGCCTCGAGCGAGACGTCAACGTGGTGGTCACGATCGACGTCGACGGCAGCGTGATCGACGCGAGCCTCCCCACGCCCACAGGAGACGCCCTCGACGAGATCGCGCTCGCTACAGCGCGCCGCTACGTGTTCTCACCGGCGAAGCGTGGCGACAAACCCTTCAAAGCGAAGATCACTCTCGGCCTTCATCTCCAGGGACCCGAACCGGCCCCGCTCGCGCTCCCGCACCCGCCTCCGATCTCGTCTCCGATCTCGCCTCCCCCAATACCGACTCCTTTTCCGACGCCGGAGGACGTTCACGTCTCGGGTCAAAAGCCGACGCAGAGCGCGACGCGACGCACGCTGGATCACCGCGAGATCGAGACGATCCCGGGAACTGGCGGCGACGCGCTGCGTACGATCGAGTCGCTGCCTGGAGTCGCGCGCGCTCCCGCGTTCAGCGGCCTGATCATCCTGCGCGGGAGCTCGCCGCAGGACTCTCAAGTGTTCGTTGACGGCGCAAGCGTCCCGCTGGCGTTCCACTTCGGTGGGCTCTCGGCGATCGTGCCCACCGAGCTGATCGAGCGGCTCGATGTCTATCCGGGAAACTACGAGGTCGCGTATGGGCGAGGCATCGGCGGCATTGTCGACATGGGTCTGCGCGGGCCGACGCGAGAGGGCATCCACGGCGTGCTGAAGGCCGACATCATCGACGCCCGCGCGCTCGTCGAAGGGGCACTCGACAAGCACACGCGCGTCCTGGTCGCCGCACGCCGCAGCTATATCGACGCGTGGTTTCCGAGCGTCGCGGAATCGCTCTCTCTCGGCGTTACGGCGGCGCCCGTGTACTACGACTACCAAGCGATCATCGAGCGCGACCTCTACGACGGCGCGACACTGCGCTCCACGTTCCTTGGCGCGAACGACGGCCTCGCGCTCACGATCCGGCCGTCCGCGGCGGACGACCCGGGCCTGACCGGAGACCTCAAGAACACGACCGTGTTCTGGCGCGAGACGCTGCGCGCGGAGGGCAAGACCAAGGGCGGCACGCGATGGAGCGCGCAAGGCTCGTTCGGTCGCGACTCGATCGCCATCAGCTTGGGGAGCGTGCTCAGCGGCATGAACAACGTCTACCGCGGCGCCGCTCGCGCGCAGGTGGACGCGCCGCTCGGTAAGTTCGCGCGCGTGCTCGGTGGCCTCGACGTGGACGGCGGCTCTTACGAGCTCGATCTGCGCTTTCCGGCGGTGCCGTCTGGAGAAGAGCCGGACGGCGGGCCGCTCTTTGGGCGCAAACGCTTGACTCAGCAACGAACGTTCTCGTTTCTCAATCCCGCCGTGTTCGCGAGCGTCGACGTGAGATCGAGCAAGGGCCTCACGACGATTTTCGGAGTGCGCGCTTCGAGGCTCGCCGGTGTGCCTGGCGTCATCGTGGAGCCTCGCGCCACAGTCCGATACCTCGTCTCGCCCGACCCCAAGGTGATGGTGAAGGCCGCCGCAGGCCTGTACGCGCAGGGACCCCAGGTCTACGAGAATGACCCCGTGTTCGGCACCCCCGGCCTCCATTCGGCTCGCAGCGCGCAGGTCTCGACTGGGATCGAGCTCGAGCTCTTTCACCGCGTGGAGCTCTCGCTCGAGCCGTTCTACAAGCACTTCTACGATCTCGTATCGCGCCGCCCCGATTCGACGACCACGAGCGGCTTTCGCTACGGCAACGAGGGAGAAGGCTTCGCGTACGGCACCGAGGTGCTCCTCAAGTTCAAGCCCGACGCCAGATTCTTGGGATGGATCGCCTACACGATCTCGCGCAGCGAGCGCCGAAGCGTGCCCGAACAAGACCTCCGCCGCTTCGACTACGACCAGACGCACGTGCTCTCCGCGCTCGGAAGCTACCGGCTCGGTCATGGCTGGGAGACCGGCGTTCGAGTTCGCTACGTCACCGGCAACCCGTACACACCCGTGCTCGGCGGAGCGTTCGACGCCGATGCTGGGGCGTACGCGCCACTCGAGCAGCGCCCCCTCAACTCGTCGCGCTTCCCGGCGTTCTTTTCAGTAGATGTTCGCGTCGAGAAGAAATGGTCCTTCGGGAAGACCGCGAGCGTCAGCGTGTACCTCGACGTCATCAACGCAATCAACCACCGCAACGTGGAGGGCTACAACACCAACTTCGACAACTCGATCGTCGTACCGGTGAAGGGCCTGCCGATACTACCGAACCTCGGCCTGCGCGGTGAGCTGTGAACCTTCGCTTCGCGCTCGCTTGCGGTGGCTTGTTCTTGATGTGTTGCGACGCCAACACGTCGTCACCGGCGAGCGTGATCGACTCGCTTCGCGTGCTCGCCGTGCAAGCCGACAAGCCATTCGCAGAGCCGGGCGAGACGGTGCACCTCGAGGCGCTCATCGCCGACCCGCTAGGGGATGGCCGCGCGATCTCCGTGGCGTGGGGCACCTGCGTGAACCCGGGATCGGCGGAGCTGCCCGCGTGCGCTTCCGCCGTTGCGTCTTTTCAAACGAGCGGCTCGAGCTTCGATGTGACCGTCCCCAGTGGCGCGCTCGACGGTGCGCCCGCCGACGCGCAGGTCGGATCCGTCGGCGTGGTGTTCGCGGCGTGCGCGGGGACGCTGTCGTCGGTGCGTCACGGCCTCTCACCGGTGACGTGCGTGGACGCGGTCGGCAAGACGAACGATCGCGCGACGTTCGTGTGGGGCGAGAAGCGCATCACGGTGCTGCGCGGCTTGCGCAACGCCAACCCCAAGATCGCGCGGCTGCGTGTGGACGGCTTGATTTGGCCGGAGACCGAGGAGCGCACGTTGAAGGCGTGCGACGTGAACGCCGTCAGCGACTGCCCCATTGCCGGGCAACACACTCTGCAGCTCGACATCACCAAAGACAGCGTCGAGACCTACTTCGGCCAGACAGAGGACGTCGTCGTCTTCTTCTTCACTTCGCAAGGCGTGCTCCGCGACGAGTTCGCGCGCCCAGACACGGACGGCGCGACGCTCACGGCCGTGGCGTTGAACAAGCCCGATCGCACACGCGGAGAGCTCCTCTGGTTCGTCGTGCGCGACGATCGCGGAGGTGTGTCTTTTACGTCTCGTCGCGCGAGGATCGAATAGCGTGTCCGAAGTGGTGCCCGCGATCGAGCTGGTCGAAGTCGAGAAGCGTTATGGCAGCGCCAAGGCCGTGCGCCCCGCGACGGTGTCGTTCGCATCGGGTAGGATCCATGCGGTCATTGGCGAGAACGGCGCCGGCAAGAGCACGCTCCTCAAGATTGCTTGCGGCCTCGTCGAGCCGGACGCGGGTCACGTCAAGCTCGTCGGGCGCGAGCTAAGGCCGCGTACGCCGAGAGAGGCGATCGCCCGCGGAGTCGGAATGGTGCAGCAGCACTTCGCGCTCATCGAACCGCTCACGGTGATCGAGAACGTCATGCTTGGCGCTGAGGGCCGGTGGCTCTTGGACGAACGCGAGGCGAGCACGCGCCTCGGTTCGATCTGCGAAGAGCTCGGCGTGACGCTCGACCCTCACGCGATTGTCCGCGATCTAGGCGTGGGAGATCGTCAGCGCCTGGAGATCGCGCGAGTGCTCTACAAGGGAGCCACCACCGTGGTGCTCGACGAGCCCACCGCAGTGCTCGTCCCGAAAGAGATCAACGCGCTCTACGCCACGCTCGGGCGGCTCGTCAGTTCGGGCAAGACCGTGATCGTGGTGACCCACAAGGTGGCTGAGGTCATCGCGCATGCGGGGACGGTCACGGTGATGCACAAGGGAGAGGTCGTGCTCGCTCGCGACGTGCGGCCAGACGATCCCGCCGAGGCGCACGCGCTGACCGCTGCCATCATGGGCGGAGAGCCAGCTGCGGAGCTGCAGCGCGATCGGGTCGAGCCCGGTGCGGAAGTGCTCTCCATGCGCGACATCTCGCTTGGTCGCCTACTCCGTGGCGTCTCGCTCTCCGTGAAGGCGGGGGAGATCGTCGGTGTCGCGGGCGTCGAGGGTAACGGTCAGCGTGAGCTCGTCCGCGTGATCGCTGGGCTCCTGCGCGCGGAGAGCGGAAGGATGCGCTCGGAACGCGCGAGCGTGGTGCACGAAGATCGCCACAAGGACGGGCTCGTGCTCGACGCCGGCGTGCTCGACAACGTCTTGCTCGGCGAGCACGGACGCTTCGCCAGGTTTGGAGTGCTCAAAGACAAGAGCATGCGCAGAGAAGCGTCGGCTCGCGTGACGGCGGGCACAGTAGAGCCTCGTGACCTCGATCTGCCTGCGCGCGCGCTTTCGGGAGGGAACCAGCAAAAAGTAGTGGTGACGAGGGCGCTCGCGCGTAACGCGCTGCTGCTCGTGTTGAGTCACCCCACGCGCGGTGTGGATGTCGGCGCGGCGCGTTCGATCCACGAGCGCGTGAAGGCGGCCGCGGCGAAGGGGGCGGGGGTGCTTGTGATCAGTAGCGATCTCTCGGAGCTCCGCGTGCTCGCACATCGCGTGCTCGTGATGGCTCACGGGCGCATCGTTGCGGACGTCGCGCCGGACACTTCGGTCGAACGCCTTGGCGAGCTGATGCTCGGCGGAGCAGAGGCGTCATGAGGTCGCGCGTCGAGGCCGATCTGCTCGCCATGACCATCGGGCTCGCGCTCGGATGGCTCGCGTTCTCGCTCATCGTGTTCGCGTACGGAGAGGCGCCCGTCAGCATGGCAGGCCAGTTGTGGAGCGGCACTTGGGGCACCGCGTACGGCGCCGGTCAGGTCCTGTTCAAGGCGACACCGATTCTCTTCAGTGGAATTGCCGTCCAGCTCGCGCTTCGCGTAGGGCTCTTCAACATCGGCGCCGAGGGACAGATGGCGGTAGCGAGCCTCGCCGTCGCGAGCGTGGGCGCGCACCTCGGGCCGACCATGCCGGGCTTCGTCGCGCTGCCGCTGTTGTTGCTCGTCGCGGCAAGCGCGGGCGCTCTCTGGGCGCTCGGCCCCGCGCTGTTGCGCGCGCGACTCGGCGCACACGAGGTCATCAGCACGATCATGACCAACCGCATCGCAGATGCGCTCATCAGTCTGCTCCTCGGGCTCGGCCTCGCGCAAAAGGGCACCGTGCGAACGCCCGACGTCGCACCCGGAGCTCGCATGCGCCGCCTCGGCGATTGGGTGAGCTCGCTCCAGGGCAGCGCGGCCAATACGTCCATCTTCGTCGCACTGCTAGCCCTGCTGATGGCGGCATTTTTGTGGCCTCGTACGCGCGCCGGACGCGAGCAGCTCTTGGTCGGCCAGAACCCAGACGCCTGTCGCGCCGAGGGCATACCCGTCGCGCGCAGACTCACTCAAGCGCTCGTCTTGTCGGGAGCCGTCGCGGGCCTCGCCAGCTCCGCGACGGTGCTGGGGTACAAGGGCTACTACGAGCAAGGGCTCGGAGCGGGCGCGGGCTTCACGGGGCTTGCGGTCGCGTTGCTCGGCCGCGGCCGAGCGAGCGGCATGGTGTTCGCGGCGCTCTTGTTCGGCACGCTCGACCAGGGAGGTCTCGCGCTCAACGCCACCATTCCGCGCGAGGCGATGCAGATCGTCCAAGCGGTCGTCATGCTCGCAGTGGCTCTCAGCGATGAGCGCGTGCGCGCTTGGATCATCAAGGTGCCGGCGCTCCTCTCAAAAGAAAAAGTGACGGCGTGAGCGCGCTCGGGGCCGTCTTCTCCCTGTCCATGCTCGCGCAGACGCTCCGCGCGAGCCTGCCGTACGTGTGCGCCGCGCAGGGCGGCGTGCTCAGCGAAAAGAGCGGCGTCGTGAACATCGGGCTCGAGGGCATGTTGCTCTCGAGCGGTCTCGCGAGCATCGCCGTAGCGCATTCGACAGGGAGCGCTGCGCTGGGAGCGTCCGCCGGTGTGTGCACGGGGGCGGCGATGGGGCTCGTCCATGCACTCCTGGTCGTGAAGGGGAGGGTGAACGCGATCGTGAGCGGTATCGCGCTCAACCTCGCGGCCGCCGGCGGGACACGCATCGTGCTGCGTGCCCTCTACGGCTCGAGCTCGAACTCGCCCGCGATCGAGGCGTTTCGCTTCGGATCCGAGGGCACTTCGGGTCTCTCGATGCTCATACGCACGCTGCTCGATCCCGTCGCGATCGCCACGTTGCTCTCGACCATCGCGGTCGTGTGGATGCTCCAGCGGACGCGGTTTGGCTTGCGCGTGCGTGCGTGCGGCGAGTCTCCCTGGGCCGCCGCGAGCGCAGGCGTGGACGTCACGTGGACACGCATCGCGTCCGTCAGCTTGGGGGGGGCGTTCGCCGGGCTCGGTGGCGCGGCGCTCGCGTTCGAGCAGCATCAGTTCCAATCCGGCATGAGCGCCGGTCGCGGTTTCATCGCGCTCGCAGCCGTGATCGTTGCGGGGTGGAGGCCCGGTCGCGCGGCGCTCGCTTGCCTCGTCTTCGCGGCGCTCGACGCGCTCCTTGGCGCGATGCCCGGGCAGAGTCGCGCGCTCCACGATGTGGTCTCGATGATGCCCTACGTTGCGACGCTGTTCGCACTCACCGCGCTGTCGTTCCGCGAGAATGCAACGCGCCCGCCCGCGGGATTGGGCAAGCACGCAGACGCGAGTTGACCGCTACGCCGGCTCCCGGTTGACTGGCGCGATGCCTAAGCTTTCGCAGACGGCGCATGCGATCCGACCTGGAGTCTTCTCCGAGCTCGAGCGCGCGATCTCCGAGCGTCGCGCGGCGGGCGGAGACCTCGTGCCGCTCCACATCGGCGACACCTGCTTGCCGCCGCCTGCGGCGTCGCGCTTCGAACGCCACCTCCACGGTGGGGACTCTTCGATCTACGCGTACGGCGCGACGGTCGGCCTGCCAGAGCTTCGCGACGCGCTCGCGCATCATGCGCTTCTACGAGGTCGTGGATGGGGGACGATGACGGGTGAGTCGAACGTGCAACTCGGCGTGGGCGCGACCCACGCGCTCTCGTGCGCCGCTCGCGTCGTACTCGAGCGTGATGACGAGGTGCTGCTCGCGTCGCCGTATTGGCCGCTCGCACACGGCATCCTCGCGAGCGCAGGCGCGAACGTGGTGGAGGTGCCCCTCACCTCGCGCCTCTACGCAGACCCGTCTCTCCTTGCCGGGGACCTGCTGCGCGAGCGCCTGACCGACCGCACGCGCGCGATCTACGTGATCACTCCTAATAACCCGGACGGTAAGACCCTCTCGGCGCGTGACTTGTCATCCGTCGCGGCGCTCGCGCGCGAGCGTGATCTCTGGGTGTTCGCGGACGAGGTGTACGCCGACTACGCGTTCGCGAGCGAGCACGTGTCGATCGCGCGATTGGACGGGATGTCCGAGCGAACCATCAGCGCGTACTCGTTCTCCAAGAGCCACGCGCTCGCGGGCGCGCGGGTAGGGTGGGTGATTGCGCCCAGCGACGTCGTCTCCGCGATGCGCAAGGTGTCGACGCACTCGGTGTTCAACGTGCCCGTCCTGATGCAGCGAGCGGCGCTTGCGGCGCTCGGGGACGACGCGTGGGTCGCGGACGCGAGATCGCACTACCTGAAGGCGCGCGACGCGGCGCACCAGGCACTCCGCGGCACGAAGGTTCGTGCGTCGCTCGCAGACGGAGGCGTCTATTTGTTCGCCGACTTCGCCGAGGCGCTAGAGGGCCGACCGCTGGCGGAGCTCTTGAAGCTTGCGGTCGCCGAGGGCGTACTCCTCGCGCCGGGAGAGGCGTTCGGTGCTGCGTTCACGACGCACGCGCGCATCTGTTACACGTCCGCGCCTCTCGACCGCGTGATGGTCGGCATTGAAAGACTAAAGGTCGCGCTCGGCAAGCTGTGAGATCGCTTCGCCGTCTCGCCAGACGAACCGCGTGCGAGCGACGCCCCATGGTTGCACGATGCACGCTTCGTGCGGCAAATCCCAAGATGCAAAATCGGCTGCGTTTCCCGGTGCGATCACGCCCGTAGAGACTCGCAAGGATCTCGCCGCATGGCGCGTCGCGCCCAAGAGCGCTTCGCTGACCGAGAGTCCGTACGAGCGAACGGCGAGCGCCATGGCGAGCGGCAAGCTCTCCGTCGGCGCGGTGCCGGGGTTCGAGTCGCTCGCCACGACGATCGCGACGCCCAGCTCGCGCATCCGCGCGACCGGAGGCGGAGCTTGTCCGAGCGTGAACGACGCGACGGGCAACAAGCCTGCGGTGACGCCGCCACGAGCCAGCGCGGCGAGGCCTTCGTCCGACACGTGCTCGAGATGATCCGCGCTTGCCGCGCCGAGCTCTTCGGCGAGCTCTGCGCCCTTCACGTCACCGAACTGGCCGACGTGGAGTCGCACTCCGAGCCCGTGCTTGTTCGCAGCCTTGCCGAGCTTGCGCGCCTCGGCGACAGTGAACGCGTGCGGGTCGACGTACGCATCGACGAACGAAGCGAGCTTGCGCGCTCCGACTTCGGCGCAGAGGTCGCATGCGGCTTTTACGTATTCGTCACGCCGATCGACCCATTCCTTCGGCAGAGCGTGCAAGGCGAGGTAAGTCGCGACGACGCGCGGCATGCTCGGAAGCGCTGCGACGCGCGCGATCGCGACGAGCAGCTTGAGCTCCTCTTTGGGAAGCAGCCCATAGCCGCTCTTCACTTCGACCGTGCCGACGCCGAGCGAGGCCATCCTGCGGAGGCGAGCCTCCAGCGTTGCTGTGAGTTCGTCCTCGCTCGCTGCGGCGACCGCGCGTTGCGTGGAGGCGATCCCGCCGCCCGCCGCGGCGATTTGCACGTAGTCACCGCCGCGCATACGCACCTCGTACTCGGCGTGGCGTGAGCCGACCCAGGCCGCGTGCGTGTGTGCGTCGACGAGCGCGGGCGTGAGGAGCGCGCCCGCGTCATGCGTGTGGGTCGTAAGGAGCGCGTTGTCGACTTGCTTGCCGACCCAGACGATGCGACCGCCGTCGATTACGACGCAGCCGTCCTCGACGACGCCGAGCGGGTCCTCTGCGGTGGCGCGTGTGGGATCGCACGTGACGACGCGACGAGCGATGAACGCGCGCTTCATGAGTCGCCACGCGCGAGGCGCTCTGCACGCTTGGAGCGGACGGTGCCGATACCCGCCGCGTCTGGCGCGCGAGGTGGGCAGCGCCTGCGCATCGTGACAAAGCGGCCCTGCGCCTCGAGGCAGCGCGCACGAAAGTCGGCGTCGTCGGCGATGCGTCGCGCCATGGCCTCTCGCGCCTCGCTCCACGCGCTCTCTTGCGAGCACACCAGCAGCGCATCGCATCCGGCTTGCACGGCGCGCACGGCGCTCTCGGCGTACGTCATGCGAGAACTCAGCGCCTTCATCTCGAGATCGTCCGAGAAGAGCACTCCTTCGAACCCGAGCTCGATGCGGAGCAGATCGTGCGAGATCTTTCGCGAGAGCGTCGCCGGCGCTCCGTCCCATGCTGGGTAGACGACGTGCGCGGTCATGAGTGCGTCGAGGTGCGCGGCCGCCGCGGCGGCGAACGGGGCGAGCTCCACGGCGCGTAGTCGCGCGTTGTCGTGCACGACGACCGGCAGCCCGAGGTGCGAGTCTTGTGACGTGTCTCCGTGCCCAGGAAAGTGCTTGCCGCAAGACAGCAGGCCTGCGTGCCTCATGCCCTCCGCGTAGGCAAGGGCCCGCACACTCACGGTCGCGGCGTCCGTGCCGAACGCGCGATCGCCGATGATCGGGTTGCGCTCGTTCGAATGCACGTCGAGCACCGGTGCGAAACTCATCGTGAACCCGAGCGCGAGCAGCTCCGTGGAGACAACCTCGGCGATCTCGGTGAGCGCGGAAGCGTCGAGCAAACGCAGCTCCAGCATCGGCGGGATTTGCGCGACACCGGCCCGCAAGCGCCTCACGCGTCCACCCTCTTGATCGATCGAGATCAAGACGGGCATGTCCGGCAACGCGGCGCGAGCGATCGACGCGTTGAGCTCGGCGACCTGCGCGAGGTCGTCGGTCACGTTCCTCTTGAAGAGGATGACTCCACCGATCGCGCCGGACGCGATCTCGTGCACGAGCTCTCGGGGCGCTGAGATGCCGTCGAAGCCGACCACGAGAAGCTGACCGGCCAAGCGCTCGGCGTCACCTACAACCACGCGCGCATCATGCCTCGTTTGTCGGTTCCGCGCGACGTGTTAGCTAAGAAGCGATGCGTCCTCTCCTACTGTTCTTGGTCGCCTGCGGTGGTGCTGCGGTCGAGAGTGGCGGCCCGTCCGTGGCACCCAATGGGACGTCGAGCTCGCTGACATCGGTCGCTAGCGGCGCGATTCCAACGACAGCAAAGCCGCGCACGGGGCCTCTCAGCCTCGCGGACGCGCGCGCGTACATGGTCGAGCTCATCAACCGTGATCGCGCGACGCAGAAGCTCCCACCGGTCGCGCTCGACTCAGGTCATGCGACCACGAGCGGGCAACGCCACGCGGACGACATGGCGCACTTGGGGTATCTCGGTCATTGGGGCACGGACGGGTCGGTGCCCGAGCAGCGGTTCACCGAGGCGAGCGGCGTCGACATGGTGATGGAGAACGCGAGCTGCATGACCGACCTCAAGGTCCGCGAGCTGGACCACGCGCCGATGATCGATAGCAAGACGGTGGAGGACACCGAGAGTATGTTCTTCAACGAGCCGCCGGGGCACGACGGCCACCGCCAGAACATCCTCAACCCGCGGCACACGCACGTGGGCATCGGCATCGCGCAACCGAAGCCGACCGCGACCGAGCTGCCCACCGCGTGCTTCTCGCAAGAGTTCACCGACGTCTACGGCACGTACGCCGCCATCCCCGCGCACGTGAAGCTCGGCTCGACATTGCACGTCGAAGGCACGTTGTCACCGTCGATGGTGCCTGGCGGAGTCGGCTTCGCGCGCATCGACGCACCTCAGCCCATCGCACCGAAGCAGGCGAACGCGATGCGCTCGTATCATCTGCCCGACGCGTATCAGAACTACTGGCCCAAAGGCTTCGACACTCCGATCCCGATCACCGTAGCGGGGCAGTCGTTCAAGGCCGATCTACCGATCGGAGATCACGGCAAGCCCGGTCTTTACGAGGTGATCGTCTGGGCGAAGCCCGCCGGCAAATCGGACGGCAAGACCGAAGAAGAGTTCATGCGCGTGAGCGTACGCACCATCTTCGTGGACTGATTACTTCGGCGGGAGCGCGCCCGTGGCGGAGCCTCGGCTGGCGAACTTCGATAGGGGCGTCGCCACTTGTCCGATCCAAGCGCCGCTGAAGGATTGCGGCTCGGCGTACTCGCCGACGGTGGCTTGCACGGACGCCGTGATCGCGAGCAGGGTCTGCTCCGAGAGCGTGGTGGAGACGTCGCCGGCGGTCTTCCACATTGCGTCGAGCGCGGTGGAGCAGAGCGCGGCGGCGCAAGCGCCATTGCACGTGCCGTAGGCGTTGCCGCTCTGCGCGAGCGTCGCACCTAAGGCCTTGCAGTCGATCTTGAGAGCGAGCGCGCTCGGGACGTGCGTGGAGGTCGGCACGTCGGCCACAGCGGTCACGTCCGCAGCGGCGGTGACCATCTTGGTCGGCGCGATCACGATCGAGCCCGCGAGGTGTAGCGCGTCGTTCGTGTCTGCGACGAAAGAGAAGGGGACCGGAGCTCCGAGTCCTGCGTTCGCCGCGCTGAGAGGGCCGAGTGCGATCGGGGTGACGTTCGCGTAGTTGTCCGAAGGGCCCGCCTTGAGTCGAAACGCGAGATCCTTTTGTGTGAGCGGCAAGCCCGCGAGGAGCCATTTCTGGACAGGTGTTTGCAGCGTCCCGTGCTGCGAGAGCCACGAGTCAACCAGTCCGTCCCACTGCTGCGCCGAGCGCTGCGCCGAGAAGAGCTGCTGATCCTTCCCGGCCGCGGTGGCCATCGCGTCGAGCAGGTGCTTCGCCTCGGTGTTCGTCGGCGCGAACGACTCGACCACTTGCTTGGCTGCGAACGCCGCAGCGGCACGCCAGGCGTCGCCGTCCGCCGGGTCTGGCTTGAACGTGAGCGTGGCGTCGAGGTCGGTCTGCGAGAGATCGATCGCACGATCATAGACAGAGATTGGGACGTCACGCGCGGCGTTGGGCTGGAGAGCGTCGATGTCGACGCAGCCTGTCGCGTAGTGCGCGATGCGCACGGTCACCGCCACATGGCCGCCCGCGGGGATGCGTTCGAGCACGAGCGTCTCGCCGGCAGTGCCGATGACGACAGGCGCGCCGTCCTTCGGCGGGAGCATCGCGAGCTCGCGGCAGGCAACCTTCAAGAACGTGCTCGCGACGACGAGCGGCACAGGACGGTGGCCGGTATAGGTCGGCACGACGCGCAGCGTGGTGAATCCGTCAGCGCTCACGGCGACGTAGAGCCGCGCGGTCATTTTGTTCGCGGAGGCGACCAGATAGAAATTCGCCGGCGTAGACGGCGTGTGAAGCCTCACGACAGCCGTGTGATCGGCGCCCACCGTGAGCTTTGGCGACTCGAGCGAGCCATCCCCGTAGTCACCGTCGAGCGCGAGCGAGATCGTGTCGGGAGCGTGCATCCCGATCTCGGTCACGACGCTCGGCTTGACCTCGACCGAGCACGCGGCGGGTGAGCTGCAGTCGTCGAACGAGAGCACACCACCGTTCGCGGGGGGGGCACCACGGGAGGGGTCATCCGCCGAACAAGCAAGAGCAACCACGAACAGCGCGCCCGGCATCCATTGCCAGGAGCAAGCGAAAGTCATGATGAGAGCATAGCAACTCCACATCGACTCGGCGAGCGGCCGCTATAAAGAGTGCGCAGAAGGGAGCACGTCCGCCCACTCGCGAGAGCAGCCACGAGCCCCACTTCTATTCGGCCCCGCGCACACGAGAGGATCCACCGTCGGCGCCAACAGGAGAAAGGTGCCGCGCGAGACGAACGGCAATCGGTCGTGAAGCTCGCCGTCGATCATGGCGACGTCTCCGACCGCGAGGTCTCGCTGCTCGCTCGCCTCGAACATAGCGAGCTGGTTCAAGATCAGCCGTTGGTCGTCTGGGTCGTCCGTGAGCGTGTAGGCGCGCCGAAGCGAGCGGATCGCCGCGTCCTTCTCGCCGTACTTCGTGAGCAACGTCGCCGCGCTGACGCTCCGATCGACGTCTGCGCCGAGGTCGACCGCTCGCATGATCGCGACGGCCCCGTCCTTGCGCCATGCGTCGAGCTCGGCGCCAGCGGGTAGGAAGCTCGGCGCGAGGAAGGCCAAGAATTGGCCGTAATGCAGCCACGTGTTCGCGTCGCCAGGCCGCTCTTGTACGCCGCGCTCGAGGTACCTGCGAGCTGCGCGCGCGTCCTCCAGCGTCCCACCCTCGGGCCGGTTGTACACGACGAGCGTGTCGACGAACTGGTACACGGGCGCGTAGTCGGGCTCGAGCTCGATGATGGCGTCGAGGTAGCGGGTCACGTCCAAGAACGAGCGGTGCTCGGACATGTGCGAGCCGTACTCGACGAGCATCTTCGCCCACAGCATGTCGACCAGCGCGGAGTCGTGTCCGAGGGCTGCCGCGTGCAGTTGCGCAGGAGGTGGCAAGACGAAGACCTCGTCCTTCGCCTTCGAAGCGTGGAGGGACTCTGCGAGACCCGGTTGCGTGAACGCGACGCCGAACACGCCGAGCAGCGCGAGCAGCGACGCGAGCAAGGTCTGCGTCCGCGCACCCATCACGTCACTCGAGCTCCGCGTCCACGATCATGCCGGGGTCAATGCGCGCGCCCGTACCGTCCGCGGTGCCGCGCAGCTCGAACGTACTCTGCGTTCCGTCGCCGTCGAGATCTCCATGAGCCACCGCACGGAACGTCGATTTCGCAGCGCCGAGCGCGGTGTCGAGCTCGAACGAGTACGCGTGCGGGGTGCCCTCGAACCGGAGAAAATTCAGCGTCTTCCACGTCGGGTGATCCCAAGCACCCGCGGGATCGATCTCGCGGGTGCCTTTGCTGACGGAAGGTGGCGTCAACGGCGCGCTCGGCGGAAACGCGGCGATCGTCGGCTTGTCCTGCGCGTATGCGACGGTCTTGTTCGCGAGCTCTCGGATGCCGCTCGTCGCCTCGACTTGCTTGCTCCCATGCAGCTCACGAACGAACGCGGGCACGCCGACCATCAGCGCAGTGCCGCCGATCGCGAATCCCATCGCCGCCTCCAGCGCGGTCACCATTCGCTACTCCTCGGCGTCCTTCTTGACGATCACGGCATCGACCTTCGCCGTTAGCGCTTCGTCCGGGCTCACGGTCGCGGCGTAGCTCGAATAGACACCGTTGCCGTCGAGGTCGCCTTGCGCGATCGCCGTCGCCTTCGCGGTCACGCCACTGCCGGTTCCCTCGAACGAATACGCGTAGCACTGCGGTTGCGTCATCGAGAAGTGCAGATCGAGCCAAGGCGACGTGGACCAATCGCCGATCGCGCTCTGGTATTTCTTGCCCTTCACGTCTTCGAGGCGCGGCACCGACACGCGCGAAGACGAGGGAAAATGGCGCATCGCATGCGAGCTGTCCGGCTTGGTGCCCGCGGGCTGATGCGCGTCGGAGTCGTTGAAGTAGACCGTCGCCTGTTGCGCTATCGCGGTCGTGGACCCGACGGCCTCTGCGGTCTTCGAGTGCCGCACGTAGCGCGCAACCCCGTACATCGCGAGCGCGGAGATCACGGCGGCGAGGCCGAGGAAGTTCAGCAGCTCGAGCACCGTGAAGCCGTTCGCTGCGTGTTGGCGCTGCGTGACGATTTGGCTCGGCAAGCGTCGCGGAAAAGCGTGCACGAAGAGCACCCTACCTCATCACGCCGCAGAGATGACACGTTACACCGCACAGACGACATCGGACTTTGTAGATTGCGGGGTATGTCCATGAATCGATGATCGGCGTCGGCATTCTCCTCACCGCGCTCGTGGTCCTCGTCGTTGCGCTCGCGCGACGCAGGGGTGCTTGGCGTCATGCGCCATCCGTGCGACGGCGCCTTACCGTTACGCAACACGGGGTTGTGCTCCTCGTGCTCGCCATCGCAAATTGGGAGCTCTGCTCCGCGCTCACTCAGGCTCCGCTCTCGTTGGGTGATCTTCGGTCGCACGCGATGGTCGCGCGGGCTCTCGCGACGGGGCAGGCACGAGCCGGATGGGTCGACGTTTATGGGGGCGGTTTTCCGCTCGGGCCTCACTACCCCTCGGTCGCGTGGCTGGTCTCAGCGTCTATGATTCGCATAGGGGTAGCTCCCGCACAGGCGGTGACGTGGCTCGGGATCGCCTCGGTGTTGCTAGCGCACTGGCTCGTCTTCCGGCTGGCCTGGCGCGCAGGGGCGACGTACGGCGCGGCGCTGCTCGGTGCGGCCGTCGTCTCTTGGATGACGTTCTCGAGTTCGTTCTTCGGCGGGCGCGACGCGATCCTGGTGATGGGCCTCCTCACGCAGTGCTTTGCCGTTCCGCTCTGTCTCGGGCTCGGGTCTGCGGTGCTCCATGGCGCGCGGCGACCATGGTTGATCGCGCTCTCGGCGCTCTCGATCGCGTCGCACCCGCAACTCGTCATCTCCGAGATGGCGTTGCTTCTCGTGCTCGGCATGGATCGCGCGGCGCGTCGGCGATGGGGGCTCGCGCTCTCCACACAAGTCATCACGGGCGCGGCGGTCTTCGGTCGTGGACTGCTCACGATGAAGATTCCGTTCGGTTGGCCCCCACCCGCCGAGATGTGGAGGGTCGAGGGAAAGACGCCGAGCGCTCTCGAGGATGCGCTCACGACCGGTGAGATCTTCGACTTTGCCCGCACGCCGGTCGTGACCACGGTCGTCGCCTGCTGCGCGCTCGTGCTCGCGGCAAATCTCGCTGCGCGTCGCGCCCGCTTGGCGCTCGTGGGTTTCGCGTTCGCGTTTGGCCTCGCTTGCATCGGTCACCCGCTGGCGGACGCCGGCAGGTTGGGGGTCACACTCCTCTCGGTCTTTCAACCGATGCGCGCCGTGCTGTTGTTGCCGTTCGCGGGGGCGGCAATCGTGGTGGTCGCGGCCACGGAGGCGGAGGCGTGGTTGGCGAGAGCGGGACGCTTTCGTGGGCTCGTAGTTCCATCGCTCGTCATGCTCTTGGTCGCGGCGGTTGCGCTACCCGCGCAAATCAGTGAGGCCGCGAGTCGTCGAGAGCGCCTCGCCTCGCCTCCCTGCGGCTCGACCGGTCCGAGCGGCTACGATCCTGCGAGGGTGGACGCTGCGCTCTCGTCGACCACGAACGGCAAGCTCTACTACGCAGACTCGGAGTTCGCGGACTGCGCCGCCTCGACCGATCTCGACTCCAGCGTCGCCGTGCCCATCGCGTATCCGTTCGCCGCAGGCGCGCACGTGGGCGTGACGTTCTACGCACTCCAGCACGCCTCCATCGCGACCGTGGGTGGCGACGCGCGCGCAGAGCTCCTCGGAGTGCGCTACGCGTTGGTCCGCGTGCCTGACGATCGCCCGCCGCCTTCCGGATGGCGCGCGATATCCACGGTCGGCGACACCCAACTCTGGCGTCGTGTACACGGCGACGACGTATTCGGCGCGGCGTGCGTCCGATCCGTGCTCCGCGGGAGCGATCGCGCCATGCGTGTCGCAGTCTTCGAGGCCCTGGACCACCCAGACTCGTGGATATGGGACACGGCAGGCTTGACGGTCTTGGAGCCTGGCCAAGGCGCGGCGGAGTTGCGCCCAGCGCCGAGTGATTGCGACGCTTCCACGACGCGACTCTCCGGCGAACATCACGACGCCTCAGGCCTCTTCGAGGTCGACGTCGAGTCGGCCGCAGACTTCGATCTCGTCCTCAGAGAGACCGCGTATCGCACGTGGCAGTTCTCCATCGATGATACCGCCACAGATCATCGCGTCGTGGCTCCAGGCTTTATGACCATACGCGTTCCGAAAGGGCGCCATCATGTCGTCGCTGCCGTGAAAATTGACGTTTTATATTGTATGGGTCTCGCGGCCGCGCTCTTCGCACTCATACTATTGGCTCGCCGCCGTCAGTGGCTCAGCTTCTCGAGTGCGAGCGTCGCCTGAGTGTGTGAAGGGTTGATCCGCAACGTCTCTTGCAGGTCCGCGCGTGCGTTGTCGGTCTTGCCCAAACGCGAGCGCGCCAAACCGCGAACGAAATAAGCTTCTGCATAACTAGGTTTGAGTTGAATGGCGTTCGACGCGGCCCCCTCTGCGTCTTTGGGTTTCCCGCCATTGACGTAGGCAGAGGCGAGGTTCAGCCATGCGCGCGGATCCGTCGGCCCGCTCTCGGTCGCCTTGACGCACGTCTTCTCGGCGAGCGCGTGCCGCTTCTGCCGCATGTACACGAAGCACTCGACGAGATCGACGTGGTGGTCGTGCCAGCCCAACTGCTCGGCGGCGATGAGGTGTTGTTCGGCGCCGTCGTAGTCGCCGCTGCGGGCCTCGATGTCTGCCAACGCGTAAAGGGCGTAGCCGTTCGACGGATCGTTGGTCACGGAAGAACGGAAGAGCGTGAGCTCGTCCGACCAATCGTTCACGCGCGCCATCGTGAGCGGCGCTTGCACGAGCGCGAGAGCTCCAACGACGAATGTTGTGGCCGAGAATTTGGATACGAGCCCGAGGCCCGCGGCCGCCATGATCGTCAGCCCTAGTAACGGGAAGTAGAAATACCTCTCACCGGCATAACCTTGATCGGCATTGACCAACGACACCGGCGCGAGTGTGACCAAGAGGACAGCTCCGCCAAACGCTGCCAGCCTGGCCGCGTTAGAGCCTCGGTGAATGCGCCAGCCCAAGAACGCAAAGCCTCCCACGACCACCAACCCCACGGCGATCAGCCCGACGATGGGGAGCGGCCTATAGAGGTGCGCGGTATCGAGGTGCAGCGGCAACAACACGAGCGGTGCCATCGTGTAGAGCATGAACGCGAACGAACGGAGGGCGCCAAACACACCCACGGAGGCCGCCGCGCTGCTCGTCGGCACATCAGCGGCACGACGCAACAGAAAGTAGAATGCAACCGTGGCGAGCGCCGCCGCACCGCGAACGACACACTCTTTGACCGCGC
>JAYVYD010000447.1:0-9478 GCA_043784605.1 Myxococcales bacterium
CGATCAGCTATTGGTGAATCCGCGATCTTCGCGAGGGCTTCGCGCATCGCGGTCGGGATCTCGACCGGTTTGCGCGTGGTGCGATCCACGAAGCAGTGCGCGAGCATCCCGTGCGCGACGGCCGCGTCGTGCTTCTCGCGAAAGATCCCGATGCCCCAAATCACCGATCGATTGCCGACCTTGTCCACGCGCACTCCCACGCGGATGCGCTCCGGATAAGAGACCGGCGCGTGGTAGTCGCATGACGACGCGACGACGAGGGCAATCACCGGAGAGAGCGCGACGTCGAGCCCAGCGCGCGCGATCAAATAGAGGTTAGCGGCGGTGTCGAACCAACTGTAGAACGTGACGTTGTTGACGTGACCGTATACGTCATTGTCGTTCCAGCGCGTCGTGATGGGCGTGAAGAAGCGGTAGTCCTTGGCGCTCGTCGGCTCGGAGGGCATCTAGGATGAATACCACTGACGTGATCGCCGAGGCGATCCGACAAGCTTCCGCGCAAGCTGGCCGATCGCGGGCGTCACGCAGGCGTAGAGCGCGGGGAGCCACATGGGTACGCGCATGAAGTCGGGCGCGAGGTGGTCAAAGCCCGGGTTGATCGCCTCGGCGATCGGGCCGCAGACCGCGCCAGCCAGCATCAACACCGCACCCGTGCGAGTCCCGTCGACCAAAAAGAAAATGACGGCCGCGCCGAGAGTGAGCACGACGAGCTTGGTCATCGAACTCACAGGCATCAGCCCGCTCGCCGCGTACATCACAGCGGTCAGCACGAGCGCCGCACCAAGCGCGACACCTGAAGCGAGCCGCGGCGGTCCACCTGCGCGCGACCACGCGAGTACATACGCGACGCCGCCGAAGGACGTCGCGCAGCCCATGAGCAGAGGCACCCACCACGCCGAACCGAACACGAACGGATGGGCGTACGCGAGCGTATGCGTATGCACGTGAATCGAGTCGAGCAACGTGAACAACACCGCGCCAAGCGCGAAGAGGATCGCGAAGGCTCGCGGTCTGATGCTCATGAGAGGCATTCTCTAATGCACTCTTCAGGTCAGGGTGAAGTCACATTGGGCGCGTAGAGCGCGAGCGAGTGAATGAGGGGGGTGAGGAGACGAGGGCGACTCTTTGGCGGACAAGCAGTAGCTCGCGGTCATACCGGACGAGCCATATTGCCATTGGAGCGCGCCCGTGAATCCTTGGGCATAGCGCTCCTCGGGGCTCGCGCTGGCGCAAGACGTCGTTCCGCGATCGCAGCCGAGATCGAGCTCGATTTGGAAGTTGGGCGGCGGGGTCCCGAGGTAGACGACTGTCTTCGCCGGCCCAAACGCGCGCCAGAGCACAGAGAACAGGGCGGCATACTGCGATGTTGCGACGTTAAGCTCGGCGGAGTCGCAGCAGTTCAAGGTGAACGCCTTGCCGGTGACCTTCAAGACGGAGATCTCGGTGCCGTTCACCATCATTCGCGGACTCGAGCCGCTGCAAAAAGAGCCTACGTCGAACGGCGGCAACGATGAGTCTACGGCTGCATCCGCGATCGATCCGTCCGGGCGCGGTCCGCCGTCCGTGTCGTTGTTCGTGATGGATCCGCCGCATTCAAAGCAAAGGCAAAGGACTGCACAAGCCGAATAAGACTTCATCCGGCGAGTGCAATCGGCGTCGATGAGCGACGCGAGCCAGCGCACAGCGTCAGTCGCTCACAAGTGAAAGAGCGTATTGACGTTGCCGCTCCAGAGCGACTTGCCATTGCGGTCCACGACCTTGACCGCGTACGGTTGGCCGACTTTGGCCTCGAGCAAGCCGAGATCGTCGTCCTGCGGGCCGACCATCATCATCGAGTGAATCTTGCTGCGCGACCACGTGTCCACCGTGATGGTGATCGTGCGCGTGGCGTTGTTGGTCGTGTGTTTGATCGTGGTCTGCAGATCGACGTACTGCTTCGTGTAGCGCAGCTCGAAGCCGTATGCGCAGTCTTGCGGCTGGTTGCTGGGGACACAGCCGCCGTCGAACGAGACGTTCGAGATCGACGCGTCGTAGTGGAACTTCGTGCCCAGCTCGTCGGCAGACTGTGCGACTCCCATGTCCGCGGAGCCGTCTGCGGTGTTGACTGCGCATCCCAGAGTAAGCGGCAGAGCGAGCAGAGCGATCGTCGCGATGTTGATCAGCTTCATGGCAAGTCCTCGGGTCGGGGTGTGAGATGGTCTGCTACCTTTACCCGCTATGTATGTCAACGGAAATGACCGGCCATTCTCAATCCGCGCTCGTTTTGTGCGGGCGATAGTCGAACAGGCCATGCTGTTTGACGGCATCCTTGACCTTCTGAGGAACACACGGCTCCCATCGCGCGTCGCCTCTGCGGATCATCTTGAGAACGTCGGCCGAGACGATCTGCAGATGCTCAACGTTCGCATCGGGCACGCCCGCGAGTTTGTCTTTGTCGACGAGAAGCCGTGCCCCTGATTGGAGCGCCTGAAATTGAGCGACTCCACCGTGGTAGCGAAGGCGAAGAAGCGCGTGTTCTTGACACGCGTGGGTACCCCCGAACGAGGCGTACCAAGGCGTCGGCGTGATGCCGAGCGACGCAGGATCGCTCGTGTGCGCCGAGGGATCGAAGCGGTTGACGCGATCTTGATAGCGAGTCGCGCGGCCGTTGTTGACCGTGTCGATCAACAAGAGAGGCAGGGCGAGCGCGAACACGCCAATGCCGATGCCCTTGTACACGTCGCGATTGGCGATGAATCATAGGTCGACACGCCCGCGCCGCCGAGCGCCAACGTGACCTCCGCCAAGCGGTAGAACAAGAAGCGCGAAGTCGTCCCTTGGATGTGAGCTAGCTCTTCGCGTCGAAACACCGCGAGGTCCGCCGCGAGAGCGCTCTCGTAGTGGTCAATCTCGCCACCGACTTGCACTGCGTAGAAGATCGCGGCGAGGGTCTCGAGACCTCCGAGCGTCAGCAGAGGCCAGCCCATGCCGCGCTAGAAGTCTCCGTCTCGGGTGACGAGCACCGCGCCGACGCCCGCCGAGACCAAGCTGAACGCGCCGATGATGCACGCCGAGGCTCTCTCGCCGCCGTAGTACGAGTGCATGTCGTCTAGAATGTCCGAGCGCGAGACGACAGGCTCGCCCGCAGCGGCGACCGCAGGACAAGAGAGCGCGGCGACGCTAGCTCCAAGCTTCATCCGCCTTGCCCTCGGACTTAGCGCTTAGCGAAAGGCGCCCGCAAAGTGCTGCCTTCGAGATGCGACAAGAAGTTGTCTCTCGCGCAGACGTCACGGAGCCACACTTGGTCTTGTTCGTTGACGTGCTGCTTTTCCACCATCTCGGTCAATCGGTTCAGCCGTGAGGTGTGCGCGCGGATCCTCGCGAGGGCATAACCCATTGCGGTGCCCGTCTTCAGGATGAAATTCCAATCACTCGATTGGAGCAATAGGAGTTCTCGAATCGATTGATCGAGCGCTTCACCGACTGGGCCTTGCGCGTCTTTGTATTGACGAGCGAGCTTGCCGACTCTTCGCGTGGCGTGGTGCACGTGACGCCACGTCCACGCCGCCTCCGCGCCGACCCACACTCCGCCATAGCCACCAGCGCCCCAAGAAGAAGCCGCGGGAGTCGCGGTGACCATGACCGGTGAATCCTCGAGATAGCGACGGAGCGTGATGGCCTCGACATCGCCCTCGGCCTCCGCCATTCGCCGGAACACGGCCTCGAGGAACATGGGGCCCTCGAACCACCAATGACCGAAGAGCTCGGCATCATAAGGAGACACGACAATCGGGCGTGTACCGGGCATCTCCCGCGCGAGCCACGCCAATTGCTTTCGGCGATTCTGGACGAAGTCTCCGGCGTCTACCCAGACGCGCTCTTGGGCGACGCCCGGGATGTAGGGGCTCTTGTGCTCGCCGTGCCCAGTGATGCGGTGATACTTGATGCCCGTCATCAAGCGATTACCGTCGCCCACGACCTCTCCATAGAGGTGTTTTTCCGGCAGATCGAAGCCGATGTCGCGGTAGAAATCCCGATAATAGACATTACCAGGATAACCCTCTTCGCGAGACCACACCGATCGACTGGACTCTTGATCGCGCGCGAAGAAGGCGACGCCCGAGGGCGAGACGATCGGCGCATGCTCTCCGAAGGGCGGTCGTGGGCGAGCCTTGGTGAGGCCGTGCGTGTCCAAAATCGTAAAGCGAATACCGGCGTTGGCGAGATCCTGATCGATCTCCGGGTGATACGCGCACTCGGGCAGCCACATGCCGAGCGGCTTGCGCCCCGTGAAGGACTCGAAGGCAGTGACGCCGAGCTCCAATTGAGGGCGAATGCCTTCGCGCGCCGGGAGCATGCCTGGCAGATAACAGTGAGTCGCCGAGCAAGTGATGAGCTCCAGATTACCCGCGTCCCAGTGACCGACGAGCCCACCCACGACGTCTCCGTGGTGTCGCTCCCAAACCGCGCGAATGCGCGCGAGCTCTTGGCGATAGAAGGTGGCGAGCGGCGCGAACTCCTCGTCGCCCCATAGACGCTTCATCTCGGCTTCGCTCAACGCCTCCAGGCGCCCGAGGTGGTCCTCGAAGCGGCGACACAGGAGGGCGTCTTTCATCATGGCCGCGAGCGGCGGCGTGAGGCTCATCGTGAGCGCGAACGGGACTCGCTCTGCGTGCAATCGATCGAACACGTCGAGGAGCGGCAAGTAACACTCGATGAGCGCCTCGTAATACCAGCGCTCCTCTAGGTGACGCGCGTGCTCTGGGTGCCGCACGAATGGCAAGTGCGCGTGCAATACGATGGCAAGGTTTCCAAGCGACATTCGAGGCGTGGGACCCTACCACGGTTCTTTTGATAGGATCCGCGGACCATGCGTCTTTTCCTCGTCGTCACACTGGCAATGATTCCTCCTGTTTCTTGCGTCAAACGTGAGGATCCTGCGTATCTGAAGCTCCCCTTGGCGCACGTCTCAGGTGACGGGACGGTGAGCGGCGGGCCCGCAGAGGTGGGCAGGCTCGCGACGCCGCCGACCCTCGACGGAAAGCTCGACGACGCCGTTTGGCAGAACGCGACCGCGCTCGGGCCCTTCGTCGATCCCGGAGAAGGAGCCGACGACACGTCCGCCCTCGCAGGCGCGTTCGCGAAGATTGGCTATGACGACAAGGCGCTCTACTTGGCATTCTACGTGAGAGACGTCTCGCCGGTCGCCCCGTTCGAGAAGAGCGAGACGGACCCGCACCTCTGGGAGAAGTCCAGCGCAGTGGAGGTCATGCTCCAACCGGGCAACGCGGGAGACAATCGCGAGTATTACGAGATGCAGTACGACACCAAAGGCGCCGCCTTCGACACGCACTGGGACGACTACAACACGCCCATCCAAGAGAGCTCCACCGGCAAGATCTTCGGCCACCAAGAGTGGAGCAGCAACGCGGACCGCGCGGCGTACGTGGAACAGGATCGCTACTACACGATTGAGGTCGCGATCCCGTGGAGCGCTCTCGTGAAGGGCAAGACGCCAATACCGCCGAAGTCCGGGGACGTCTGGCGATTGAACCTCTATGCGTTCAGAGACGGCCAAAGAGTGTCGAACGCTTGGTCACCCATCAAGGGTCAGGGAAATTTTCACAAGAGCAGCCGCTGGGGAACTATCAAGTTCCAATGAGCTATTAGCGCTGGAGTTATGGGTTGGCATCCGATCGAGGGGCTCCGATCAGCAACCTCGCTCGCTTCATGCTTCGACCTCCGATCGGCTACTATAAGATCACTGACTCTTCCTGCGTGGTGCATTCACCCAAACGAGGCAAACGGATGATTCGAACGATGTCGATCTCTTTGGGGATGCTTTTCGGTGCGGCCTGGCTCATCACTGGGTGCGGAGGCGATGACTCCGTTGGTGCGCCTGATGGAGGAGGCGATGTTGCGGTCGGGCCTGAGGCCGGCTTGTCGGAGGCGGGTAGAGACGCCGCGCCTGTCATACCGACGGTCTCTTCGTGGGTCGGGACCAACGTCGCCGGCGACATGACGCGCGTGGACGTCAGCCACCAGCTCGCGCCGTTCGACACACCGAGCCAGCAGAAGGACGCGAACGGTTATCCTGTCGCCGGCGCCTCGGGCAAGAGCGCCACCGACGTCGGCTTCCTACTCCCAAGCGGGACCTATAAGATCGCCTACAAGGGCGACGGCAAGCTCGATGTGTCAGGCATCGGCAAGCTCACGGGTGGGTGGAACACCGTCAACGGCGAGCAGCAGAACCAGGTGCAGATCACGGGAACTCCCGGGGCGTTCGGCGGTTTCCTCGACCTCACCATTACAAATAGTGGCAACCAAAGCGTTCACGACGTCCGCATTCTCTTTCCTGGATTCGACTACGCCAACGCGCCGACGTTCTTGCCTCAGTTCACCGACCTCTTGAAGCCGTTTCGCGCACTGCGCTTCATGGATTGGGAGGCGACGAACGGCAGTACGATGGCGAACTGGGCGGACAGGCCAACCTCTACGAGCTTCGGGGCCTCACCGTTTGGAGAGCCGCTCGAGCATGAGATCGATCTCATCAATGAGACCGGGAAGGACGCCTGGCTCAACATTCCCGAGCACGCAACGGAAGACTTCATTCATCGGTTTGCACAGTTCGTACGCGACCGTCTCGACTTCGCGCGGATCGACGCCGCCCGTGACAAACAGGGGTTCACGACGCCATTTCGCCTCATCATCGAAGACAGCAACGAGGTATGGAACGGCGGGTTCAGCGCCAACAAGACCTACCTCGACGCGGCCAACGCGCAGCCAAACAAGTATACCGGCACCTATGGCGGCACCTATGGGCCGAGCTGGATGGGGCAAATCTCCGACCTCATGAAGGTCGGAAAATTTCATGGCGATCGCATCGTCACCATAGGCAACATTTGGAAGCAGGAGTTCGGCACGCTGGGCAAGAGCAGCATCGTCGCGCCCGTACTCTCTGGCTGGGCGCTGGGTGCGGCCTTCAGCGACGTGAGCCTGCGCTTCATCAAAGACAACTACGGCGACCCCAAGACCTATGTCACCTATGTGGCCATCGCGCCTTACTTCGACGCAGACCCCACGACCACCGCCGCGCTCGGCACGCTCTTTACGAGCTTGAACAACGACATTGTGAGTATGGACGCCGCGTTCCAAGACTTCAAGAAGCTGGACGCCGAGTATGGGGTACAGATCGTCGCGTACGAAGGCGGCCAGTCGCTCACGGGCACCGCCGACCAGCCCATCAAGCACCTCGCGCAGCACGACCAGCGCATGTACGACACCTACCGGGCGTACTTGGACTTCTGGAAGAAGCACTTCGGCGAGGCGCTCTTCATGCACTACAGCTTGGCGGGCACACCGGGCATTCCGGAGTTCATTTCTCAGTACGGGTACTGGGGGTCCATCATTTCCGTACTGGAGGACCCGAACCAATGCGGGCCCAATCTACCGACACTCCTCGGCAGCGAGAGCGTCGACTCAGTCGTGCATCACTGCCCCAAGTACCGAGCGCTCAGCGAGTATGTTCCGAAGTGAGCGATAGCTGAGTACGACTCACGGCGCGAGCCAATTGGCCATTTGCGGGATCAAGAACAATGACCAATCATCGCTCGTGGCGTTGTGAGTCTCGTTGGTCTCTTGGTATTTCACGGGAAAGCCCTTGGCGATCATCTTGTCGCGATCACCGCGCACGGTGGCGATCGGGTACACGGCGTCCTGCGTGCCTGCGTTGATTGCGGTGTTGAGCTTCCACGACGCGCCCGCGAGCGTAGCGTCTACGTTGTTTGCCCCGACGTTCTGTGAGAGGTCCGAGTGCAGGATCAGAATGCCCGCGAACATCGACGCGTTCTTCAACGACGTGAGGTAGGTGAGATCTCCGCCCGAGGAGTATCCCGCCAGAACGATCTTCTTTTGGTGAACGTAAAAACAGCTGCGTACATGAGTGATCGCGGCGAAGACGAGCGCGGCGTCACCGGGGACCGTCCAACACGTATTGTCGCGACCGCCCACCGATATCGCGATGTAGTCCTGCGTCGCGCGCATCGAATACGGCACCGCTGCCCACGTCGCGTGGTTCTGCGCCGTATCACCGCACCCGTGAAGTGACACGAGCAAACGCGTCGGCTTCGGGTTCTGCTCATCATAGGTTGGGGGTAACCGCACGACATAGTCCGACTTCGGGCTCATGAGTGTGAAGAAGCCGTCTTGGTCTTTGACGAAGGGGCACTGCTGCGTGGGTCCCGGCCCCGGATTGTCTGGCGGCGTCGCGTCGACCTTCGCGGCGTCGCTCGCGTCGGCGATGGCGCTCGAGTCAAGAACGGCCGTGTCGGCGAGCGCGTCGACTGGAGTGCTCGAGTCGACGACTATGGGGTTCGTCGTGTCGTCGCCGCCGCACCCCCCAACTACCATCGACAAGATGACGGCCGAAGCGAGTCGGAATGTGTACGCCATGCGGACCTCCTTTTTGGGAGCTTAGCACCCTAGCGCGCAAGAGAGGAAAGCGCGTCAAGTACGAACTATCGTCGCCCAATGAAGAAGAGCAAGCCTGAGCCGAAGAAGCCGCGCAGCGTACCCGACGAAGCCGTGTTCAACGCGAAGGAGGAGTTCGAGGGCTGGCTGAATCGATACAGGCTAAATTGATTTACGTTGTCGTCACACCTCAAGGGCGACGGCTCATTGTCGGGCGACCTCGACACGGTTTCGCCCGCGCCCCTTGGCCGCGTACATTGCAGAGTCTGCACGGACGATGATGGTGTCGAGACCCCACGGGGCGTCGGCTCCCGCGACGCCAATCGAAGCGGTCACGTTGATGGACTTACCGCTCGGCAACTTGTGAGTCATCGCCGCGATCGCCTGACGAATACGCTCGGCCGCGACGCGCGCGCCGGCCTCGGAAGTCTGCGGCAGCAACACCACGAACTCTTCGCCGCCCCATCGCGCGACGATGTCACTTCTTCGCGCCACACCCAAGAGCACCTTGCTCACGTTGCGCAGGACCTCGTCTCCTGCCGCGTGGCCGTAGGTGTCGTTGACGGCTTTGAAGTGATCGACATCCAAGAGCAAGAGCGAGACGGGCAACACGTGACGATCCGCGCGTGAGCGTTCGCGCTCTGCGGCATCGAGAAATGCGCGCCGATTGAGCAGTCCGGTCAGCGCGTCCGTCGAAGCGAGCCGACGTGTGTCCTCCACCAGGGCGTTCATACGCAGCGGTCCCGTGAGCTCCTGGGCGAGAAGCATGGCCAGTTTTTTGTCTTCGGGGCCGATGCCGCGGCCGGCGAAACCGAACGCGAGATCGGCCAACTTCTCCCCGGCAAACATGACCGGTGCGAGCAGCGGGGCAGGCCCGGTACCATTGACCGCGCGATCGTCGGTGAGCACGAACGCGACAGATTCCGGTGACACTCCGAGAGCGAGCCGCGCTTCTCTCTCAGCCTGCTCCGCCTGTGTTGCGGTGGTGTGGAGCGACAACAGGGGGCCGCTCTTGGTGAGGAGCGCGAGC
>JAYVYD010000448.1:0-4672 GCA_043784605.1 Myxococcales bacterium
CGCCCTTGCCGATGTCGACCGGGATGATCCGGTATGGGACGGCGGCCTCCTCCAAGAAGATCGAGACTTTGAACGCGTTGGGAGTGGGCCAGGCATAGAGGTCAATCATGGAGACTCCGATGCTGCCACTGCCGAGGTGGATTCGGCAACGGCCGCGGACGGGAAGGGCTGGAACATGCCGTCGGGGTGGGCTGTTGCGACCTCGTGCAAGACACTCCCTTCTTTCGCGGGCCGTGCTACATGGACCGTCACCATGAGCAACAAGTTCAATCCCTGGGACCTCGACATTCGCGTTCGCGACCGCAACCTGACGGCGGGCTCGCTCACCGAGAAGGACGTGGAGAAGTTCCTCGGTCAACTGCCGGACATGGCGGATCAAGTGGACGCCGTGACGATCCCGCAGCCGGCCCTCGGCGGACGCGACGACTCCTCGAGCTGAAAGAGGTCGAACGTGGCGACGAAGGACGACGCTCTGGTCACGATCGACTTTGCGACCTTCATCCTGTCGCTGAGTCACTCTGCGTTGACGCACTTGGGCGAGGCCCCTCACCCGGAGGACGGCAAGGTCGAGAAGAATTTGCCGATGGCCAAGCAGACGATCGATCTGCTCGGTGTGCTCGAGGGCAAGACGAAGGGCAATCTCACGGGCGACGAGGAACGACTCCTCACGCAGATCCTCTACGAGCTCCGCATGCGCTACATGGAGCTCTCGAAAGCCGCCAAGTGACGCGCAGCTTGAACGTGAAGGCCGTGGCCTTTGCGGCTCTGCTCATGGTCGCGTGCGGCAAGAGCAAAGACACTCAGCCGAGCGACATCCCTTCGGGGGCAGTGCCGGTCACGAGCGTCTCCGATTCGCCGACTCCGAAAGCGCCAGCCACCGCGGGGCTCGACATCCCGATGCGGCCGATGAGCTTCGCGCCCATCGCCAAGGCCGCGAACCCGAGCGTCGTCACGATCTTCACCGTGGGTGAGGAGACCGAGAAGTCCACGTTCACCGGACACACGCGAAAGCGCGAGACCTCGGGATTGGGCACGGGCTTCGTCATCGACAAAGACGGCACCATCCTCACCAACAACCACGTCGTCGCGGACGCGACCTCGATCATGGTGAAGCTCACCGACAGCACCGAGTTTCCCGCCAGAGTTCTTGGTCGGGATGGCCCAACGGACATGGCGGTGGTCAAGATCGACCTCAAAGACCCGATGTCGCCGCTCACGCTCGGAGACTCTGACGGCATCGATGTCGGAGATTGGGTCCTCGCGATCGGCAATCCGTTCGGGCTCGAGCACACGGTGTCTGCAGGCATCGTGAGCGCCAAAGGCCGCACCAAAGAGGACGTTCCGCTCGACCCCAGCGGCTACTACAACTTCATCCAGACGGACGCGTCGATCAACCCGGGAAACTCGGGCGGTCCATTGCTCGATCTGAAGGGCGAGGTCGTCGGAATCAACTCGGCGATCCGCGGCGGCGGCGCGCAAGGCATTGGCTTCGCGATCCCGATCAACATGGTCAAGCAGCTGCTCCCCATGTTGCTCCGCGACGGGCACATCACACGCAGCGCGATCGGCGTACGTATTCGCGACGTCCGCGAGCTCGCGGCGGACGAGAAGACCGCGCTCAAGCTCACCGACGACAAGGGCGTGGTCCTCGAATACGTCAGCCCTGGCGGTGCCGCGGACAAGGCTGGGCTCGCGCAAGGAGACGTCATCGTCACGTTCGACGGAACACCGATCGACCACGGAACACTCCTTCAGTGGCTCGCGTCCACGACCGGAGTCGGAAAGTCCGTCACGCTGCGCGTGAACCGCGGCGGCAAGCTCTTCGACCAGAAGGTCACGCTCGGCCAGCTTCCCGATACGACCTCAAAACACTAGCTTCCGTAAACGTGCACGTGTCCGTGCCCGTACGCAAAGAAAGCGGATAGGGTGACGCCCATGTCGAGCCCGGATCGGGAAAGCGCCCCGCCGTCGTCGGAGGACCCCCCGATGAAGCGTCCCGACAAAGAGGAGTCCGTGCACGCTCGCGCGGCGAAAACCCTGAATAAGGCGGGCGGCGGCGCGTCGAACAAGGAAGCAAGGGCGCGCGAAGCCGAGGAGGACAAAGCGTTCATCGCGCGAGCGCAGGCGGGAGACAAAGAGGCATTTCGTCGCTTGGTGGAGCGACACCAACAACGAGCGTTCTCGATCGCGCTCGGGTTGGTGAGAGACGAGAATGACGCGCGTGAGCTCGTGCAAGACGCGTTTCTGAGGGTCTACAAGAGCCTCGGTTCGTTCCAAGGCCAATCGAGCTTTTTTACTTGGCTCTACCGAATCATCACGAACCTGAGCATTGATCTGATTCGAAAACCCGGACGCCAAGTCCAAGATCTCGACGAGGCGCGGATCGACTCCGAGAGCGCCAACCTCGCCAACTTCCCCTTTCTTAGCCGTGTGGACGGCAGTGATCCCGCAGACGTCGTACGTCGCACCGAGATCGCCGCTCGATTGAAGGAAGCGCTCGAAGCGCTGCCGCCGTACCACCGGGGTGTGATCTTGATGCGTGAGGTCGAAGGCTTGAGCTACGAAGAAATGGCTACCGCGATGGGAGTATCCAAGGGAACGATCATGAGTCGCTTGTTTCACGCCAGACAGAAGCTCCAGCGCGCGCTGTACGACTGCTACACCGAACAGGTGGGGCAGGTGGGGCAGCTTCGTGCGACGCCGGAAGCGGCCGAGGGCGTGGAGAAAGAGGAGTCATGAGTAGGCTCGCCGAACAAGACCTGCAGGACGTGATGGCTTACGTCGATGACGAGCTCGACGACAACGCACGCAAGGCCGAGATCGAGGCGCTGATCGCTTCGAACCTGGACGCCAAAGAGCTTGTCCTGTCGATGCGTGCACTCGGGGACGGCGTTCGTGCGGCTCATTCGGTCCCAGCGATCGACGTCACGCTGGCCGTGATGGCAAAGGTCTCGCCGAACGACCTCGATCGCGCACGCTTGAAGCGCCAATCGCGCGGCCGAGCGGTCGCCATCGTGGCGACCTTGAGCGTGCTCGCCGCGGGCGCTTGGATTTACTCGCAGTCGGACTCGTCCATGCCGCAGGCGCCGGTCGCGGAAATCGCTCCGATGCCGACGCTCATGGCCGTGCCAAACCCGATCGCCTTAAATGGCGCACTCAGTCCAGCAGCGCTCAATCCGGCCGCGCCGTTGGTCGTCAACGAGACGCACGGCGTCCAGGTCGACAGTCTCGATACGCACACACCAGTGTCCGTCTTTTACGTGTCCCCCAACAAAGACAACGCGAATGCGTCGTCGAGCGTGGTGGTATGGATTGACGAGCCTGCGGGAGCTCAAGCGCCATGATCAATCGTCGTCGTCTCCTTGCCATTGCCGTCGTCGGTGCGGGTCTGTCCGTACTGGGCTTCGGCGCGATTCCCGTCGCGCGCGCACAGCCGCCGATCCCGGTCGCCGCCGCGCCCACTTCGGTTGGCGCCGAGGTCATGGTCCTGCACGCCACGCAGACCCCGGGGGCGGGCTCGATCGATCCGCAAATCGGCAATCTACCGCAGCTCACAAAGCCGCCGTTCAGCGCGTACAACACGTACAAGCTTCTCGATCGCAAGGCGCTCGTGCTCGAGAAGCTGAAGCCGACGGCCTACACGATGGTGAACAAGCGCGTGCTTCAGGTCACGCTGCAGGACATCACCGCGGACAACCGCTACAAAGTCGCGGCCGCCATCAACCAACCTTCAGGCACGGGTGACGCTTTCCTCAAGCTCCTCGAGGTCACCGCCTCGCCGAACGAGACCTTCTTCGTCGCCGGCCAGACCTACGAAGGCGGCATCCTCGTCATAGGAATCACGATTAAACCGTAGAGAAATTACAGGAAGACGCGAAGGCGGGAAACCAAGAGAATTTGGGTTCGCGTCGGGGTTCGCGTCGGGATTGATCCCCACCAAAATCTTCTCGTCTTCTCGCCTTCCTGTGAATCTCTCCGTGTTGGAAGCACCAAGGATTTAGCCGCGTTCAAACGAGCGTGGTAACAATTCCGAGAACGATGGCTGCTCGCGCGCCCATGCAGGTGCATATCCCTCGCCCCGAAGCCGACAGGCCGAGCTGGGTTCGTATCGGCATCATCGCCGTCATTGGCTTCGCGGTCGGTGTGGCCTGGCCGCGCATTGCTGGCGTGCGCCTCGGTCCGAGCGCTCCTGTGAAGGAAGCGGCGGCTCCCGTGGAGAGCGCTTCGGCGCCCGTGACAACTGCGCTACCGGTCGTCTCCGCGACGCCCACGGTCGCTCCCGTTGCAGTCATCGCCGCGCCGCCTGTCGTCACGGTCACACGGGGATCGATCGTCTCGTGCAAGACAGACTCGGGTGAGTCGCTCAAGGGCAAGGACTGCGGAAAGCTCACCGGGTTCGACGGCATCGCGCAGGCGCGCATCCGCAAGATCGCAGCGAGCCCTGCCGCGCAGGACAACGAGGGCAAGCTCACGGTGCTCGTCACTCTCGATTTCGGCACCAACAAGGTCGTCTATGTGGACGTACCCAAGTCCAGCACGGTGAAGAACCCCGAGGCGTTCAAGTCGCTGCTCACCTCGCAGTTTCAAGGCGTGAGCTTGGGCACGGTGGACCACGATCAGCCTCGCGTCACGATGAGCTATGCGGCCACGCTGGCGCCTGCTTCTGGCTCTG
>JAYVYD010000449.1:0-14212 GCA_043784605.1 Myxococcales bacterium
GACCCTCGATAACCTCCGCCGAACGCTCGGCGGACCCCAAAGATCATGCCGCCGTACCGATGTCGATCTTCTCGTGTAAGTGATCGGAATGATCGGGAAAGTGAACTGATCGATGCTCTAGTTGTCGTCGATCTACAAAAGTAATTGTCGTCCATCAGACGACGGAGCGCTCTGGTCGGCGTTGACGCGCATCTTCATCGAGACGGTGTCGAGGGTCTACGGCAAGGGCAGTGGAGCCGTCGTTTCGCTGCAGCGGGCCTCATCGGACATGAGACTCAACCCGCACGTTCACGCCGTATTTCTCGACGTTCACTACGTCGAGCGCGGAGAGGAGTTCGAGGCGAGGTCTCGCGTGACCACCAGTGATGTCGCGGCACTGCTCGAGCGCACGCTCGACAAGATGTTCGCGTACTTGCGTCGTCGGAAGATGCTCGCGCTCGGCGATGAGGCTGATGAAGCAAACGATGAGGATGAGGACGTAGATCGAGAGTCTTCCCGAGGGGTCTGAGCAAGATCCGTGAGGGACAGACAAACGAAGCCTCCGAGCTGCAAGAAACGGAGGAGCGAATGTTTCCTCGTCGACGACGCGGACCTCGAGGCACTCCTCAAAGCTCCAGGCGGGTTCACCGATTTCTGGAGGAGAGCGTCTACGAAACCGACGAGGCTGAGGACCATGTCGATACCGAAAAAGCGTGGCACGCCCTCCACTTCCTTCTCACGCACCGCGTGGGAGGGATTGCACCCACTCAACTTCATCGCCGTTGGCGGCGAGAGCGTTGGCGATGAGGACGTTGGCTACGGCCCTGCGCGTGCGCTTCGGTGGGGAGACGTCGCCGCGCTCGCTGGGGCGCTTGCGACATTCCGCCCGCCGAGCTCCTGAGGAGGTACGCGGTGCGAGGATGGAGGAACTCGAGATCTCGTCCCCGTGTTTTCGCAGGGCTGCACCGTCATCAGCAGTAACCCGGACGCCGGCACCACCAGTAACCCGGACGGTGGCACCACCAATGACGGTGGCTCGAACGGCGACGGCGGCGGCAACGTGTGTGCTGGCTCGAACCACACGCGCAAGACCGCGTATCCCATCGCGCTAGGCGCGCCCTATTCGGCCTGCCTCGCGGAGAACGACAAGAACTTTTACTCGTTCACGGCGCCGGCCGACGTCGAGGGCGGCTACGTCGTGGCCGACGTCACGAACGTCTCCGTCTCCGGCTATGTCCACGCCCACTTCTACACGACCTCGGACAACGGCGAGATCGTCAACGACCAGCCCGCCAACGCCGGCGCGTCGCTGAAGCTCTACGTCGCCGTCGCCTCGGGCGTGAAGTACGCGTTCCTCATCGACCATTACGCTGGCGGTCCCGCGTTCACGTACGACATGAAGCTCACGTACACGAAGAACGTCGACCCCGCCGCCGCTGCGAAGACCAAGGCGACGGCCGTGCAGCCCGTGCTCGGCACCGCATCGCCGGGCCTGTTCATGGCGGGCTACAAGGCCGCCACCCTCACGGACGCGGACTACGACCGCTACTTCAAGATCGACCTCACGGCGGGAACCGCCACAGTGAAGCTCGAGAACGTCGCGAGCGACCTGTTTTCGCAGTTCCAGGTCATTGACTCGGCCAACGCCGTAGCCGCGACAATCCCCGCCCCCAACCTCGGCGCCAACCCGCCGTCGACGCCGGCTGTGAGCATCCCCACCACGGGCACCTATTACATCGTGCCGGGCATCTACGCCGGCGGCAGGCCGAAAGCTGCGGGCCAGGGCGCGGTGCCGGACAGCTTCACGCACAAGTACACGGTCACCGTCACGCAGCCGTGATTCGCTGAAGGTACTTCCACGCGCCGGCAGGCGAGCGCGCGCGTCCCAAAAAAGTCGTCCCGATTCAAAATCGAATCCCACAATCATTATCACGAGGATTTCTTCGTCTACGAACCGGGCGGCACCAAGAACCTCGACATGATCCTCAGTGACTGCCAAGTTGATCTCGGGTTTGGTGAGCTGCAAGCCGCCCACCTACAAAGAGATCCTCGGCTCGATGTGCTGAACACGCCGTGGGGCGAGAGTGGAGACGATCCGATGCGCGCGGTCGACGGCGAGCTGGACAGCGTCTACAGCCGGAGCAAGAACCCGCTGAAGCTTCAGTAGGCCGGCTCGGCGCGTGGGCCGCTTATTGCTCATCAGCGCATCATGGCGCATCAATCGGTCTTCGCAGACGCTCCGAGTCGTGTTTATTGGGAGATCACGAAGGCGTGCAGCCTCGCGTGCGTGCACTGTCGTGCAGAAGCTGCGCCTCACGCCGATCCGCGCGAGCTCGACACTCGCGCTGGCTTCAAACTCTTGGACCAGCTCGCAGAGGCCGACCCAAAGCCCCACGTGATCCTCACGGGAGGAGATCCGCTCATGCGCGCGGATCTCTTCGATCTGATCGCTCACGCGCGCGGACGCGGGCTCCACGTCTCCGTCTCGCCGAGCGCTACGCCGTTGCTCGACGAGGAGGCGATCGATCTTTTGTTCGTCGCAGGCGTCGACGCGATTTCTCTGAGCATCGACGGGTCGACCGCCGGGCGTCACGACGCCATTCGACAGGTCGAAGGCTGCTTCGAGCGCACCAAGCTCGCCGCGAAGCGCGCGCACGAAGTTGGCGTGATGTTCCAAGTGAACACGCTCGTCAGCCGGGAGACGCAGGATGACTTGCCCGCGATCGAAGAGCTCGTGCGCGCGATCGGCGCGGATCGCTGGAGCCTTTTCTTTCTCGTGACGGTCGGACGCGGCAGCGTGCTCAATGCGATCACGCCGAAAGAGACGGAGGTGCTCCTCGAGTGGCTTGCCGACCGCAGCAAGGTGCCTGGCCCCATCCTCACTACGACCGAGGCACCTCATTTTCGCCGGATTTCGCGGCAACGAGCGAGCCGGCCGCTCGGGCCGAAGGCGAGCGGTCATCACGCGGGCATGCGCGATGGCAACGGCGTGATGTTCATCGGCCACGATGGCGAGGTCTCGCCCTCCGGGTTCTTGCCGTTGTCCGTCGGCAACGTGAAGCTCGAGAACCCCATCGGACTCTATCGAGAGTCGACGCTGTTCCTGAACCTACGCGACCCCGACCACTTCAAGGGCAGGTGCGGGCGATGCGAGTTCCGCTTCTTGTGCGGCGGCTCCCGGGCGCGTGCGTGGGCCGTACATGGAGACCCGCTCGCAGAAGACCCGCTGTGCGAGTACCAGCCGAGAGAGCGCGGGAGCGTCGACTCGACGACGCTTCGACCATGCGCACCGAAATGATAGTGTACATACGTGGCGGGGGCCGTCGCAGTCCCGCCTGGGGTCGTCTTCGCGAAGGACTATCGCGTAGTCGTTAGGCTCTCCGAAGGAGGCATGGGCGCGTCTACACCGTCGAGCAAGCCTCGCCGGGCCGACAACGCGCCACGTCGTCGAGGTCGTCGCCGCGGGTGTGGACCCCGAGACCGATCGGAAAACCAAGTCCTTGAAGCCCCTTTACCGTGTGTGTGTGACCGGCTGTTGCCATCCACCAACACGACCCATTGGCGCCTGTACTTTGGGTCCGAGGCGATTGACGCTCGCTGTGCCAGGCGCGCACACGATCACGCGCGCCGATCTGGCCACCCTCCTGGCTCGTGAGTGTAGCGACTGAGGCGTACGCCATTTTTCTATGGGCTCTCGCGGCGCGCGTCGCGTCTACTTTCTTGGCCGAGAGAGCGAACCGCATCCGTCACGACGCCGCGCAACCACTTGTGGCGCGCGCCCTGTGTGAAGCGCGAGGCCCATACCACGCTCATATGAAGTGTCGGCGTCTGCACCGGACACTTCTGCGTGTGGAGCTTGCCACCGAGGACGCGCAATACGTCGTCTGGCAATGTGGAGATTAGGTCCGTCCGCTTCACGAGCTCGACGGCCGCGAGGAAGCCCGGAACTGTGACGGCCACGCGACGCTTCTCGCCGAGCTTCTTCAGCGCCTCATCTACATAGCCATGACCATCGCCCCGCGGTGACACGAGAACGTGCTCGGCCGCGAGGAACGCACGCAGCGACGCAGGCCGCTTCGCGCGCGACACTGTCACGAGCTTGCGTTCGTACACGCGCTTGATCACGAGCTCGTCCACTCCCGCAATCCTGTATTCGCCGAGGATGTCGGGGAACACGCCAAGGTCCACGACACCGCGAATCGCGTCTCGTGCGGTCTCCTCCGTGAGTGCACGCACCCGCACGTCGATGCCCGGAGCTACCGTGCGCAAGCGCGCGAGCAGCGCACCCGCGAGCATTGCCTGCATCTCGTCTCCGAGAGCGAGCGTCAGAGTGCCCGTTGCCGTCGTCGGATCGAACGCCTCTTGCGGCGCGAGAACACGCTTCACGCCCGCGAGGACCACCTCCGCCTCTGGCAAGAGCTCCTCTGCTCGACGCGTACGCACCATCGACCTGCCCTGCCTCACGAGCAACGGGTCACCCGTCAGCTCACGCAGTCTCTCGAGCGTGCGACTCATCGCGGGCTGCCCCACGCCGAGCCTCTTCGCCGCGCCGGTAACGCTGGCCGTGTCGAGCAGCGCGACGAGCGCCGGAAGCAATGCGGTCGGCGTTTTATTCATGCTTTGTATGCATGAGTCATATCACTTCAATCGATTTGAACAATGGCTCGGTCGGCACCATCCTTCAGTCATGACTCACAGCAAATTCGTCGTCGTCGGTAGCGGACAGATCGGAACGCCCGTGGTGGAGCGCCTAGCGCGTGAAGGCCACGAGGTGGTCTGGGTGAGCCGCGGCAAGCCCAGTCACATTCCGAGCGGTGCGACGCATTTCGCGCTTGATGCACGGCACGGCTCCGAGCTGGCCAAGCTCGCGACCGGCGCCCGCGCGATCATCGCCGCGGTCAGCCCGCCCATCTATGACGCGGTCGTGTGGAAAGAACTTTTCACTCCGCTCATTGGTGGTCTCATCGAAGGCGCGCGACTCTCGGGCTCGCGCCTCGTGCTGCTCGACAACCTCTACATGTACGCGCTCGACCGCGGGCCGCTCAGTCCGACCACGCCGCAGGAGCCCTCGACTGAGAAGGGCAAGGTTCGCAAGGCCCTGGCCGACATGGTCGTCGCCGCACAGCAGCAAGGCGTCCGCGCGGTCATGCTCCGTGCGTCGGATTTCCTCGGCCCAGACCTAGCGCGGTCTTTGCTCAGCCCGAGCGCGCTCGAGCGGATCAAGAATGGCAAGAGCCCGATCCTCGTTGGCAACCCCGACGCACCGCACGCATTCTCGATGCGTGACGACGTCGTCGACGCCCTCATCCAGCTCGCGTTCGCTTCGAGCGATGTCGAGGGGCGGGTCTTCCACGCGCCCGTCGTGCACCGACGCGGAACCTCGTCGAGCTCGAGGCAAAGAGGCAAGGCACGACCGTGAGAGTGCGTGTGTTGCCGGGGTGGCTCGTCCGCGTAGCAGGGCTGTTCGATCGCAACACGTGTGGCATCGTCGAAATGCTTCCTCAATGGTCCGCCCCGTACCTGGTGGACGACTCCTCATACCGCGAGCGCTTCCGGAACGCCGCGCATGTCGTCTATTCTTTTGAGCGCCACCGCTGGATTTGCGAGCCATCCACGGTGCTTGCGACTATTTCGACGAGTCGGATAGGGTCTTTGCTTGGTGCGTCAAGGGGTCAGCTGTTTGGTGTCGAACTCTATGCGCCGACCGTGAGAAACGACGTTGCGCCGACGACGTGACTGAGTAAGTTACTCGCCATGATGAATAACCTTTTCCTCCCCGTCCGCGCGTCTGCTCCCATTCTCGCGACGGTATTTCTTTTCGCCTGTTCGAGCTCCGACGCAACCCCCGCGAAGACCGACTCAGGTACTCCAATCGACTCCAGTCCCGGAGTGGACTCCAGTCCCGGGATCGACTCGAGCGTATCCGACGCAAACGCAGAGGCCGGCGCTGCGCCCGACTGCACGAGCTACTGCACCGAGGTCCTCGCCAACTGCACCGGCGCCGTCGCTCAGTACGCCAGCATGGCGAGCTGTATGAACGTCTGCGGCGCGTTTCCGGTCGGCACCGTAGCGGACAAGAGCGGCAACACACTCGGCTGTCGCCTCTATCACGGCGGGGCACCCTCCAAAGGCATGCCCGTGATGCACTGTCCTCACGCTGGCCCGAACGGCGGCGACAAGGACCCGAACGGCACCGCCGGCACCTGCGGCGAACCGTGCGATGCGTTCTGCGCGATAGCGCAAAGCGTGTGTACGGGAGGCAATCAGCAGTTCGCCAGCACGAACGACTGTTTGACGGCTTGCAAGTCGTTCAAGGTTGACGTGGCGAGCTATAGCACTGCAGACACGGTAACCAACGACCTCGGCTGCCGCACCTACCACCTGTCTGTCGCCGCCACCGACGCGATGAGCGCGAAGACGCACTGCCCGCACATCATCGCGGCGTCAACGGTTTGTACGAACTAGGCTCGTCTACGGGTCATTGACTCGTATTTCGGCATACGAAGGCCCCAGGCCGGCGCATCGCTACCGTCTTATCGGAGCGAAGTGACGGTCTGGGGTCTTCGCTTTAATCTCGTCTCTCATTGGCGAGCACTGGCGCGTTGGGTCCGCCTAGAGATATCGTCCATTGGTGAACGAAGCTCCACTGCCTGCGACGCAGCCGCCCGGAGGATTCGGGGCTCCATCCCCACCGCAGCCGCCGCTTGCGCCTCGTGAGCAGGACGCCCTCGGATGGACGCTCGTCGGCATCCCTGCGGTGAGCGGCGTCGTTGGCATGCTGTTCCCCGACGTTGGGTCGTTGCTCGGGTTCGTCGCGATAGGCGCGACCGTCGTTTTGATTGGCGTCGACGCGAGCCGCCACCGCCAGCGCACGGCGCGCCATGTGGTGCCCGCGCTGCTCCTTTGGATGGTATTTTACCCAGTTTATATGCATCGACGTGCCGCGTGGGGCGCCCCCAACCGCGTCGCGTTCGCGATCGGCGCGATGGTGCTTTACTTCGTGGGCGCGTTCTTTCATCCATTCACCGCAGACGACCGCGCGCTCGTTCGTTGCAAGCCAATCGGAACCACGTTGGCCGAGGGCTACGACTGCACGATTGAGAGAACCTCGGGCTCGCATGCGGTGGACGTTTGTTGGGATCTCGCGCTCGTGTGCCCCGAGAGAACCGCGCTGGCGCACGGGTGCGGTCGTGCCGCGGCGGGCGAGAGCGTGCACGTGAACGTGTCGGATGCGTCGTTGAACCGACTGCCATGCTCGAAGCTCAACACAGTGGAGCTGAGAAACATCACGGTAGCGCTCGCCGAGTAGTATCGATTGTAGTTTATCCGAGTAGTTTACCCAATGACCTGCGTCCGAGTTCTCTGGACTCACAAGAGTCAGACCCGTCCGAGACTACTCGTTAGCGAACTGGACGTTGAACGTCGCGAAGTGCGCAAGGTTGAACTGTTTGCAAACGGGACGGTCGGCTACGCGTCTCAAACCACTGAGCACGGCGGCACCGTTCTGGGCATCACGAGCATTCCGGAGATCATGGACATCGCGGCCCAAACCGAGTTCGAGCCCACCGAAATACTCGAGTGGGAGTTCGAAGCGATTTGGTCGCGAGCGACGTCAGGTTCCTTCGCTATTTGACGACGACGCGATTGCGACCGCCGCGTTTGGCTTCGTAGAGCGCGGCATCGGCGGCCGCGATCAGCTGATTGGAGGTCTGCCCGGCGACATGCGCGGCGACGCCGAGGCTGGCCGTGATGGGGATGGTCTTGCCGGAGAAGACGAACGCCGCTGCCTCGATCATGGCGCGGATGCGCTCGGCGGCGGCGGCGGTGATATTGGCGGACGAGCCTCTGCAGAGGATGGCGAACTCCTCACCGCCGTAGCGTGCGAGCAGGTCCTCGCCGCGCACCGCCGACTGGAGGGTGCCGGCGAGCGTCGAGAGCACCATGTCGCCGGCGAGGTGGCCGTAGGTGTCGTTCACCGTCTTGAAGTGATCCACGTCCAACATCACGAGCGAGAGTGGGGACGAGTGCCGCTGCGCATAGGACAGCTCGCTCTCGATCCGATCCATGAAGTGTCTCTTGTTGAACAGCTTGGTGAGGCCGTCGCGTAGCGCCGCGTCGTACATCTGAAGACGGAAACTCGTCTCGAGCTTGTCGTGAAACGTGAACTTGAGGATCGTGGTGGAGCCGATCTGAATCTTGTCGCCGTCCGTGAGCTTGACCTTGGTGACGCGCTCCCCGTTCACGAGCGTGCCGTTGACGCTGCCGAGGTCTTCGAGCTGTGCCTCTCGTCCGCTCGCCGAGATGCGCGCGTGCTTGCGGGAGATGCCGTCGTCCGAGAGCTTGATCGCGACGTCCTCGGCGCGGCCGATGATCGTCTCGGCGTCCTCGATGCGGTACATCTCGCCCACGTTCGAGCCCGCGAGCACAATCAGATACGGCCGGTCTTGCTCCGAGGGCGCTAGGCTGTCGTGCTTGAACGGCTCGACGCCCATCTTGGTACAATCGAGGTCGTCGTCCTCGTCGTTGTCATCCGGCCCCACGCCCAGCAGGGTCTCAGCCCCGCGGTCCCCACGTCAAGGAAGCTGAGTGTCGACGCCGCGACATGACAGGTTTGTCTTTCTGGGTTATGACCCGTCGCGCATGGTCTCAGACGCCACGCTACGCGACGCGCTCTCGCATGCGCTCGATCGCACCGACCTCGGGATTGGCAGCAAATACGAGGGGAAGGTCCGAGATAACTACACGACGACCCACGGCCGCCGACTCATCGTCGTCACGGACCGCATCAGCGCGTTCGATCGTGTGCTCGGCACCATTCCGTTCAAGGGGCAGGTGCTCAATCGGCTCGCTGCCTATTGGTTCCAAAAGACCAGCGACGTCGCGCCGAATCACTTCGTGAGCTTGCCCGATCCGAACGTGCTCGAGTGTGTCGAGTGCGAGCCTCTGCTCGTCGAGATGGTCGTGCGTGCGTACGTGACCGGCAGCACCTCTACCTCGATCTGGACGCACTACGCGCGCGGCGAGCGTGTGTTCTGCGGTCATGCGCTCCCGGACGGACTCCGCAAGAACCAGAAGCTCCCCGTCGCGATCCTCACGCCCGCCACGAAGGCTCCCAAGGGACAGCACGACATCTCGGGCTCGCGCGAGGAGATCTTGGCGCTCGGCCAAGTCACCGCCGAAGACTTCGATGCGGCAGCCGAGATCGCGATGCGACTCTTCGCCGCAGGACAACGAATGTGCGCCGAGCACGGCCTCATCCTCGTGGACACCAAGTACGAATTCGGCAAGACCAAGGACGGCACGCTCGTCGTCATCGACGAGATCCACACGCCTGACTCGTCACGCTTCTGGCTCGCGGACTCTTACGAAGAGCGATTCACCAAGGGGCTCGACCCCGAGCCGCTCGACAAGGACTTCGTGCGCCGGTTCTACACCGAGCAGGGCTACCGCGGAGACGGCGAGCCGATGCCGCTGCCCGACGACATCCGCGTCGGCGCTGCCAAGCGCTACATCGAAGCCTACGAACGAATCACCGGATCGGCGTTCGTCCCCGACACCGAGCCTCCGATCTCACGCATCACGCGCAACCTGAAACTGTCGTCGCCTTAGGAATCTCAATGGCCAACGCTCGCGTCATCGTTCGACTCAAGCCCGAGGTGCTCGACCCGCAGGGAGACGCCGTGCGGCGCGCTCTCGAGCGGCTCGGCTTCGACGGCGTCAAAGGCGTTCGCATCGGCAAGATCATCGAGATCGAGATCGACGCGGAGCACGTGAAAGACGCCGCGCCGAAGCTCGCGAAGATGGCCGACGAGCTGCTCGCGAATCCGGTGACCGAGGACTTCGAAGTCTCGATCGGCTGACTCGACAACGCGTTCTCAACAACGCGTCCTCTACAAAGCGTCCTCTACAAAGCGCTCGCTGGCTAGCGCCACTCGCAGACGGTGTGCGTTGCGGGAGGCGGCGGCGCCGTGCCGTAGTGAATCGAGTCCTCGTAGACGATGCTCACTTTGTGGCAGTGCAACTTCTCGTGATCTCGATTGCTCGCGGCCGCGGCGACCGCGGCGACCGCGGTGGCGAAGACCATGGCGAACATCGCGACGAGCACCAACCCGACGCGCATCACGCGAACCCGTGATTGACGCGCGATCGACGCGATCTCGGCGTTGTCCTGCTCGGCGTGCTCGTTTCGGGCGAGTGTGCGGTAGGGCATCTTCGAGAGACTCCGCTGGCCGGAGGGTCCTTGGATTCTAACGGCTCAAAGGCTCATGGGGGTCGGCATGAAGAGCGCGATGAACATGAGCAGCGTGACGACGGCGATCGCGGCGCGACCGATGCCGAGCTTCTCGTTCCCCGTCGGCGGGTGATCGAAGAGCTTGTGGGTTCGGAGCGTGCCCGCGCGCACCTCCATCGCGATGACGAACGCAAGACTGATGAAGAAGCCAATCCACACGATGGGCTTGTTGTCGGTTCGTCCGATCGACGAGAGCGTGACGAGACCCGCGAGCATCACGATGCGCGTGAAGATGGGCAAGCGAGGCTCGTCGTCATCGCCCCGCTCGCCCTGCCCTTTGCGCGTGACCGTGCCGAGGATCGCGAGCACTTGGTACCAAGCGAGCCAGAACATCGAGTCTCCGACGTGCTCGCCGAAGTGTTTGAACCCTTCTCCGGCGCGGAAATCGCGCACCACCCACCCGAGCACGCTGACGAAGAAGAACGCGAGCAGCGCGCGGTGGAACGTGCGCGCGAACTTGTCTTGCTGAGGACCGAACAGCGCGTACGCGACGTGACCGCCGTCGAGTTGCCCCACAGGCAAGAGGTTGATCATCGTGACGAGCATGCCGGCCCACGCGCCGAATGCGACCGGAGACAGCAGGATGTCGCTGCCGCCGGGCACGGTCGGCCCGAAGAAATGCTCGATCGCTCGCACGGCGAGGGAGGTGCCGAGCTGGCCATACTCGCTGCTGTCCAACGAGATAATCTCGGAGTGCCGCACGCCCCACGTGTACAGGGGGAACGCGACGACCAAGCCGCAGAGCGGACCCGACGCGCCGATGTCGAGCAGCGCCGCGCGTGTCGCGATGCGGCCTCGCATGCGGATCACGGCACCCATAGTGCCGAACCCGAGCAGCGGGAGCGGGATGAAGAACGGCGGAGAGGCGTCGACGTTGTGAATGCGCGCGGCGATGTAGTGACCGCTCTCGTGCGCGACGAGGATTCCGAGCAGCGCCCCCGCGTATTGGAGCGCGTGGAGCCACGTCGTCGGACTCTTCAAACCGAGCGGATCGAGCATCGCTCCGGTGAAGACGACACTCACGATCGTGAGCGCGAACAAGACGACGTTGAGCCGAATGGAGCGCGGGGCTTCCATCGCCGCGGGCGGCTCGCTATCCGAGTGCTCCCTTGAGGGCGGCGGCGAGTCGCTCGAGTCGGGGTGCGAGCTTGGCATCTAGGATTCCGAGGTCTGTGTGGAAGAGGAACGAGCCGCGCGCGAGCTCGGCATTGGGGACCACCGTAACGGTGTTCTCTGGAGGACAGATACGACCAATCTGCAACGACAGCGCCTCGGCGTCGAGGGGATGCGCCTCGATGCGCGTGCGTCGCGTGCCTCGAGCTTCGGCGAGCGCCTCCTTGGCCAACCCTGCTATCTGACCTGGCTCGAGCGTCAGAGTGGCGCCGATTAGCCTCTCCGCTAGCACGACCGCGAGGCCCACTGCTCGATCGAGATCCACGTCTGCGCGCGCTTCTTCACGCGCTCGCAAGATCAGATAGGCGGCGGCGAGCTTCGCTTGTTCGTGCTCCTCGGCTTGCCTCGTCGCCGTGGCAATCGCGTCGGCCGCCTTCTGACGGGCCTCCCTCCCGATCGTCTCCGCGCGCGCTTGCGCCTCGGCGACGATGCGGACTGCGGCGGCTTTTGCGTCCACCTCTTCACGCAAGACACGCGCTCGGCGCGCGGGCGAGACGACGCGCTCGGGGCTCGCCACTTTCGCAACGTCGGCGCGTAGCACTCTGCCTCTCACGATCCCCATGAGGCCTCCATCTTCTCGAGGTCGCGTGCGATCAGACCGAGCTCCTTCGCGAGCATCTCGGCCTTCGTCTGCCGATCTCCGCGCTCGAGCGTCGCGCACAAGTCTCTCGCGTTCGCCACCGCCGCGTCGTTGATCGCGGAGCGCGCCTCGGTCCAGGGCTCACCCAACGCCACGCTCGTCGCTATGAAACCGCGCTCCCACATGCGCTCTCATGGATATGCGACTTGACGCCTGGATGCACCTTCGTCAGAAAGGACCAAATCCCATGTCCGCCCAAAAGAGCGTCCTCCGCAAACACTTCGAACGCGCCAAGAACGTGCAGCCCACCGGCATCACCGGCAAGGAGCGCCCGACGGACATCATCGCGACGATGTTCCCCGCGTACGTCGGACGCCAGGAGCGCACCGCGTTCGAGCTGATGAGCAAGGTCTCCCGCGAGGACTTCTGCACGTTCCTCACATTCTCGGGCGCGATGACGCCTGCCGGCCTGCATCAATCGTGTTTGATTCCTCTGATTGAGCGCGGCCTGGTCGACTGTTTGACGACGACCGGCGCGAACCTCTACCACGACGCGCACCGCATCATCGGCCACGCCATCCGCGAGATCGAGCCGAACGCGGGAGACCTGCAGTATCGCCTCGCGCGCATCATTCGCATCTACGACCTCGGCTTCTGGGAGGAGACCCTCCTCGAGACCGACAAGCTGTTCTCGGCAATCCTGCGAAAGCCCGAGTTTCAAAGGAAGATGACGACGGTCGAGCTGCACTACCTGCTCGGCAAGAACATCGCGGAGATCGAGCTCGCGCTCGGCGTCAAGTCGCCCTCTCTGCTGTCTACGGCGTACAAGTTCGGCGTCCCGATCTTCGTCGGCGCGGTGCAAGACGGCTCGATCTTCCTCAACATCGTCAAGCTGAAGCGGATGCTCGGCAAGGAGTTCAAGCTCGAGATCGACGTCAACGACGACGTCTTCGAGATGGGCGCGATGCAGCACCACTGCTTCGGTCGCCTGAAGAAAAAGATGGCGATCTGGATCTTGGGCGGCGGCGTTCCGAAGAACTACACGCTGCAAGGCGAGCCGCTGCTCGATCAGATCTTGAACGTGCCGACGCACGGCTTCGATGTCGACGTGCAGTTCTGCGTGGACCCGGTCGACAACGGCGCGCTCTCGAGCTGCCCCGCAGGCGAGGGTCACACCTGGGGCAAGGTCTCCGCCGAGAGCGTGCAGACCGGCAGCGTGTACGTGCACTGCGACGTGACGGCGGTGTTTCCGTGGCTGGTTTATGCCCTCTTGAGCGATCCAGCGGTCCATCGCAAGCCGCGCCGCTTGTATGATGCGCGCGACGAAGCCGTGGCTGCGCTCCAAAAGGAAGTCGACAAGCGACACCGATCTCTCCTGCCGACGATCGAGTACGACCTGCCGAAGCCGAAGGCAAAGTCGAAGGCGAAGAAGCGCTAGCTCGTCAGTTTAGGAGACCGCGAGCACGTCGAAGAGTTGCAAGAGGTCCTCTTCGCGGTGGCTGTCGAAGCGGACTCCGGCGGAGACTCGATCGCCGTCTTGGCGTTGCCACGCGACGATGGCGGAGAGCTCGATGGGGTCCCAGAGAGTGGGCGCCATGAGCGCGAGCTTGATGCGATCGCCCTCCGTGAGAGACTTCGAGGCGAGGGAGAGGCGCGCGCCCGCGAGGCTCAGATCGGTGATTTTGACCTCCACACGCCAGCCCGCGTGTGGGTGGCTGATGGTGCCCGCCAGGGAGACCCGCTTTCGAGCGATCGCACGAAAACGCCTATTTTCCCGCTGCGCCGTCACGTCCGCCTCTCGATGGATCTAGCCGGTCACATATTCATACCAGTTGCTGAGACCATCGCCGTCGAAGTCGTCGTTGGGACCACCTTTAGGAACATTGAGTCCGCCAAAGTAATGCTGTTCCCACGCGTCCGCCATGCCGTTGTTATTGCTGTCTCCCACGGCGGCGACGGTGACAAGCACTGAATTGGTCGCCCGCAGATCGCCATCATCCGCAATGCAGGCCAGGGTATAGGTGCCGGGCGTGGTAAACGTGGCGGTGGTGGCGGGTTGGTTGGTATCGCCAAACGCAACTGCTGCCGGACCGTTTTGCAGCGTCCAGGAAAGGGCCAGGGTTCCGAAAGGCAAGCCGTCATCTTGAGCCACAGCCGATAGTTGCGCCTTCCCAGCGGGCAGTATCAGT
>JAYVYD010000450.1:0-12277 GCA_043784605.1 Myxococcales bacterium
CTCAGCGCAAGGAGCGCGAGAGCGCGACCGCCAAAACGAGATCGCTCGTCGTACCGCTCGTCGTACCGCTCTCAGCGCAAGGAGCGCGAGAGCGCGACCGCCAAAACGAGATCGCTCGTCGTACCGCTCGTCGTACCGCTCTCAACGCAAGGAGCGCGAGAGCGCGACCGTTCCAACCGAGAATCGCCGCTGCGCAACTCCTACATCGAGAGGAGTCATTCCCCCCGTGTGGCGGCGAAGCCGACACCGTGGGGGGAACTGTCGCGCGCAGGCGAGCACGCGGAGCGCGCGCAGGTCCCGACGCGAGGGAACGCGAGATCACGCGAGTGAGGGACCGAGCACGCGAGCATGCCGCCGAGCACGACAGAGGGGGGCCCCAAATCGTACAGAGAGATCAGCGATTCAAAATGTGGATCGCGTGACCGAGGCCGTTTTGTGCCGCTTCCATCATGCCTTCGCCGAGTGTCGGGTGAGGGTGAATCGTCAGGCCGATGTCCTCGAGGAACGCGTGCATCTCGAGCGCGAGCGCGCCTTCACTGATCAAGTCGCTCGCCTCGGCACCGACGATATGAACCCCCAAGAGCTCGTGCGTCTTCGCGTCACTGACGACCTTGAAGAAACCGTCGGTCTCGACGACCGCCATCGCGCGGCCGAGCGCGCTAAACGGGAACTTGCCGATCTTCACCTCGTGACCGCTTTCCTTGGCTTGCGCCTCGGTCATGCCAGCGACGGCGATCTCCGGGTCGGTGAACACTGCGGCAGGGATCGAGACCCAGTCCTTCGCGGCTTTGTGACCCGCGATCACCTCTGCGACGACCTCTCCCTCTTTGGTCGCCTTGTGCGCGAGCATCGGGTGGCCGCTCACGTCACCGATCGCGTAGATGCCGGGGACGTTCGTCTTGCCGAGCGGATCGGTGGGGATGAATCCCTCCTTCACCTTCACGCCGGCGGCCTCAAGTCCGATGTTCGCGCTGTTGGGACGCATACCCACGGCGACCAACAATACGTCGCACACGAGCGTGTCCGTCTTGCCGCCGCCGAAGTCGACCTTCACGGCAAGGCTTGAATCGGCCTGTTTTTCGACGCTGAGGGCCTTGGCGTTCTTGAAGATCTTTGCGCCGTTCTTGGCGAGCTTCTTCTCGACGACCGCGGTGAGGTCCGGATCGATGCCGGGCAACAAGCCGCCAGTCGCCTCGACGACGGTGAGCTCGCTTCCGAGCTTTTGGTAGACGCTGCCGAGCTCGAGACCGATGACACCGCCGCCAATAACGACGAGGCGCTTGGGCACATCACGCAAGCTCACGGCTTCGCGCGCGCCGATGATCTGCTTGCCGTCGAACTTGAACGCGCCGAGCTCGATGGTGGACGAGCCGGTCGCGATGACGATCGCCTTGGTCGCCTCGATCGTCTCGACTCCGTCCTTCGTCTTCACCTCGACGGTCTTCGGGCCGGTGAGCTTCGCCTCACCCATGAGCAGCTCCACGCCGTTCCCGCGGAACAGACCGCGCACGCCGCCCGTGAGCTTCTTGACGATGCCCTCTTTCCAGTCCTGCATCTTGTTCGTGTCCATGCGGACGTTGTCCGCGAGCAGGCCGAACGTCGCGCCGTGCTGCGTCTTCTCGTACGCGTGGCTCGCGGCGATGAGCGCCTTGCTCGGCACGCAGCCCCAGTTGAGGCACACGCCGCCGACCTCCTCCTTCTCGATGACCAGAACTTTTTGCTTCAGCTGGCCCAATCGAATCGCACACGGGTAGCCGCCGGGGCCGCCGCCGATCACCACCACTTCGTAGGTCTTGGTCGCCATTGTTCGTCTCTCTAATTGGGGCTGGCGAAGCCAACCACTCGGTTGTTGCCGTTCGCGACGGCGACGCTCAATTGTGCATAGGGGCGGGGGGCAATTTTAGAAGCGCCTCCGCTTGTTCTCTCAAGTTCCAAGGCATCGTTGCGTACACGTCTTCGAAGAGCGAAGCGCGATCGGGCGGGGGCATCGCCTCCACCGTGTTCACCGCGGCGCCGATTTCGGCCGAGAGCTCTTCGTCGAGCTTCTGATCGAACGCGACGTCCACGAGCTGCAGATGCACCATGTGCTTGCGCAGGCGATCGAGCGGGTCCTTCTTCTTCCACGCCTCTACCTCGGCGTCGCTGCGGTAGCGCGTCGGGTCGTCGCTCGTCGAGTGCGCGCCGATGCGGTAGGTGACCGCCTCGATGAACGTGGGACCGCCGCCGGAGCGCGCGAGGTCCGTGGCAAGGGTGAGCGCCTTGTGCATCGCGAGCAGATCGTTTCCGTCCACGCGCACGCTCGGGACGCCATAAGCGCGGCCCTTGATCGCGATTGTCTTGCTCGCCGTTTGGCGCGCGGTGGGCACGCTGATCGACCAGTGGTTGTTCTGGCAGACGATCACGCACGGCGTCTTGAAGACCGCGGCGAAGTTCATCGCGTTGTGGAAATCGGGCTGGCTCGTCGCGCCGTCGCCGCAGAAGCCGATCGCGACGTTCGGGTGCTTCTTCATCTTCATCGCCCACGCAGTGCCGACCGCCTGCGCGATCTGCGGGCCGATGTTCGAAGACCACGAGACCTGATTGACGCTTCGTCCCGAGTGGTGGCTCGGCATCTGGCGACCCTTGAGGACGTCCGCGCTGTTGCCGAACACCTGACCGATGAACTGCACGAGCGGGAAGCCACGCACGAGCATCACGCTCTGCTCACGCAACGCGGGGAACACCCAGTCGTCTTTGTGCACGACGAGCCCGGTCGCGATCGGCGGCGCCTCTTGACCCGTGCACGCACCGTAAAAGCCGACGCGACCCTGTCGTTGCAGCACGATCATGCGCGCGTCGATCAGGCGGAGCCTGCGCATCTCTCGATATGCCCGCAGGAGCACGGCCTCGGCGAGGAGAGGGTCGGTGGCCGGATCCGTGGTGCCGTCATCGCGCAAGACGCGCAGCAGTCCGACGTCCGCGTCGTTCTCTGAGATGACGAGCTCGGGAATGGTCATGATCGAATGCGCGCAGACTACTCGCTTTGTCTGCGTGCGCTCAACGCCATACGGCGCATTCTCAGCTCAGGGGCAGGTGCCGAGCCAGTCGGGGAGGCTTCCGCCCCAGTTCACGACTTTGCAGACCTTGTTGCCCGGACAGCCACCGCCACCCGCGCCGCCGCTGAGCGCGCCGCCGTCGAACGGCAATGGCGTCTTGCTGGCTTTGTTCCAGCAGACGTAGGTGCACACGTTGTTGGTTCCGCCGCCGACGCACATCATGCCGTCGCCGCAGTCGTTCGCCGCGGTGCAGAGCGCACCGACGTTTTTGCCGGGAGCCATGAAGATGTCCGAGCAAGCCGACGTGCCGACGCCGTCCTTGACGAGACACGTTTGGCTCGCGCCGCACGGCTGAACGCCGAAGGGCTGGCACGGCTTGGCGTAGTCGCACACGGAGTAGAGCGCGTTGTTCTTGCTGTCGACGATGTTGAGCTCGCAGATGCCGACGTACCCCTCTTTGGTCTTGCCGCAGACGGTGCTGTCGCCGACGCCAGTCCCATTGCCGCAGCACGGATGGCTGCAGCGGCCGGCCTGACATTGCAGACCCTTGATGCAGGGGTTGTCGGTGCCAGGCGTGCACAGCTCACCCTCGGCGAGTGCGCCTGCGCCGGGAGCTTGGCAGAGGCTGAACGTGCCGCCGTCGGGTTGGGTGGGCGCGACGCACTCTTGACCGTTGGGGCAGTTCTGCGAGACGAGATCGCACTCGCCCTTCACGGCGTTGGTCGTGCAGAGCGGGATAGCCTTCGCGTCGGGTTTGCTTCCTCCGTCAAGGGGGCCCGCCTCTTTTTCGGTGCTCGTGTCGGAGCCCGAATCGCTTACCGGCGCGACCTCCACGACCGTGTTGCAGGCGACAGTGAAAGCGCCAGCCACACCCAGCGCCGAGAGCCCCAAAAGGAAAGGAACGCGATACTTCATCCTACTTTTGTGACGCAAAGCGCCCCGGATGTCCACTTTAATGGGCCGCGTCGCCCCCGCCGTCGTTCCTCTGGCCCAAAGTCACCGCGTGCAGCTCGTTGGTCTGGGGCCGCGCTTGCGGGATCGCCGTCAGCTGATGACCGAGCTGGCCCTCGGCGACGCTTGCCGCGTCAACGGTCTCGACGGGCTGCGTTTGCCCGCCGCCTACCTCTCCGCAGTTCGCGCAGCCAGAGAGGACGACGAGCGATGCGTAGAAGCGGAGGCGCATCATTGGATTCGGTCTCGAGTTCAGGGACCGCAGAAGTAGGTCACGATTCGCTTCACGAGGTCCGCGTCCTGCGCCTGAGGGTTCGTGATGCTCGCGTCCGGGAAGCAGTTGCTGACCTCGGCCGGAGCCGCGTCGCCGAACTGGGTAGCGCACGCCATGTCCGCGCCGTCGCCCCAGGTCTTGCACGTCTTCTTGAGCGAAGAGGTGACGCACGTGTCGTAGGTGGGCGTCGACATGGTGTCGCAAGTGCTGCACGCGGCGTCTTGGCAGCCGTACGATGCGTCGAGCGCCTTTCCGCACTGGGCGGTCGGGACCGCGAGGTCCAAGCAGCCTGCCGTGTTGTAGGCGAGGGTCATGCCGTCCGGGGAGACGAACGGTCCCCACTTGGGGTCGGTCTGGTTGGTCTCGACGCAGTTGCCGCACTTCTCGGCAGGTTGGCCGAGGTTGAACTGCGCGCACTTGGTTTTGTCGGTGCCCTCGATGCAGAGCACGTAATCCGAGATGTTGAGCGTGGTGCAGATGCCCTGGTGCTTGCCGGAGGGAGGCGAGTACGCGCGGGGCTTGTAGGCCGTCGTGTCCAAGGGGCCGCACGCAATGGTGCTGGTGTCGCCGCCGCTGGTGTCCGGAGTGTTCTGCGCGCTGTCTTTCTTGGTGCCAGCGTCCACGCCCACGCCGCTGTCCGTATCCGTCACAGTGGTCGACGAGCAACCGTAAGACATGGCCACCACGAATGCGGAAACCGACGCGAGAGACATTACTTTGACGAGCTTCATCACTTCCTCCAACGACTGCGTACTGCTTGAAAGCGGCGCAGTATACGGGCGAGGCTCGATCCGTCAACGTGTTGTTGCGATACGTCCGCTCACGCCTCTGCTGCGGGGCGGAATGCGAGCGCATCACTGGCCACCACGAGCACGACGAACACCACCAACGCGAACGACTCGGTCTTGCCGCACAGCTCGCTCCACTTGTGCGTGCTCTCGAGTCGAAGTCCGAGGTCACCGACGTTTCGAATGGCGCCTTGCGCGTGCAGCTCGGCAATCCTCGGAGACAGCGCAAGCCCCTGCGTGAACGCGAGCGCGAACGCGACGACGGCGGACGCGATGCGCGCGAGGTCGACGCGACGGATCGACCCGAAGCGCGAGCGAGCGGCCTCGGTGAGCGCGATGATCACTGCGCTCGACATGGCTACTTTGTCGAACGTGAGGAACACGGTCGTCATCGCGTCCGCGCTGTCCGGCGCGTGCACCGTGTGAAAGACGATCGGCGCGACGACCGCACCGAGCACGAGGATCCCCCCGAGCCACGCCGCCGCCGCGAGTAGCGAGACGGCAGAGACACCGATGCGCACCGCACGCTCGTTCGTACGGTTCATGCGATCCTCGTGACGCCGTGGTGCGGGTTGGTGGTGCCGATCTCGAGCGCCGCTCGACGCGTGTTGAGCACCATCGGGGCTCTCCCACGCAGCTCGATCTCGAGGCGCGCGGTGGCGAGCTTGCTGTTCAAGCAGTGGCAGATGGAGCCGTCGGGGTTCTCGTAGTGCAAGCCCGCGGTCTGCTCGACGTCGGCGCGGAGCTCGCCGCGTACGGTGATGAGCTCGTTGCTCCCCTGGAACCACGCGCTCGCCAGATCAAAGTCGCCGTGATTGCGTCGGACGTCGCTGAAGTGGCTTAGGTCGTAGTGAACGCCGCGCACGCGCAGGTTGAACATTCGCCACGTAGGCAGCGGGATCGGTCCGATGCGGGCCTTGCCGATGCTCATCTCGAGCATGACGTCGTCGTGCTCGTCCCACGCGTTGCACTGCGCCCACGCATACGAGTGAGTATGCGCCTTGCCCCAGTTGTGACCGAGCATTCCGCGCCATCCGTCGACGCGCCACTCCTCGCCGTACGCGCGGATCCTGCCCGTGAGGCGCGCGTCCGGGAGCGGCGAGGTCGGTTTGCTGCTCGACACTGGCAGTGAGTAGAGCCGGGTCGGGAGCGGGTACAGAGGCGCGGCCACGTTGGCGAGTTCCAGATCGAACTCCACGCGCTGCGGGCCGGCGCCGAGCGCGCCTTTGGCGTGGTGCCGAGTGAGCTCGCACCCGGCCACGCGCGTGGTGATGTCGTCCTGCGAGAACGCGGCGTCGTCGAAGGGCACTCGCGCTCGCGCTCCACTCGGACGCCGGTCGCGACGGAACGCGATGGCCCACGCCTCCGCGAACCTCTCGCCGTCGGTCGTGCAGAGCGCGGTGGTCTTGAGCCAGATCGCGCGCTCGCCGGTGGGGTCGTTGGCTTTGACGAAGTAGCTCTCGACGTGAGGCTTGTGCCCTCTCAGCTGGAGGCCGTCGAGCACGCGAAGCTCACTCCTCATGCTCGCAGCGCCGCGAGCGACTCGTCGCGCAGGGTGTCGTCGACCTCGCCCTTCAGCGCCACGATCTGCGATTCGGCCCGCTTCAACACCGCGCGCCCAGCGGCGACGACGGCCGCCGCGCGCTTCTTCGCGTTCTTCGACGCGAGGTCGGCCTCGATGGACGCGATCGCCTTCTCGTGGCCCATTCGCGCCAGCGCGATGATCGCGTGAAAACTACACGTATCGGCGATCTTGGACTTGAGACCGAAAGCGCGGCGCTCGAGGTCTCCGATGGCTTGACGGAGCCCCGCCCTGCCCGTCAGCTCGACTGCCTCGCGCTCGTCCTCTTTCTCGGCGCGCTGTGCGCCACTGACGACGGCGAGCACGAGTGCATGCCCGCGCGGATCGCCCGCCTTCGTCAGGTAAATCCCGGCGGCGATGGCGACGTCGCGCGAGTCGTCTTCCAAGAGGCGCGCCGCGCGAAGGATGACGTCGGTGGACTTGACGCCGTGCTCTTCGGCGAGGCGGAGCGCGATGTAGCGGACGTTCATGTCGTCGTCGCGCGTGGCCTTGCCGATAGCCTTGGCGATGTCGTCCTCGTCTGTCGCGACGCGCGCGTACGCGATCACGGCTTGGTAGCGGACCTCAGGTCGTCGATCGGCGAGCGCGCGTAAGAGGCGCTCTTGTGAGCGCGGGTCATTGATCTCGCCTAGCGCGGTGATCGCCATCTGACGCACGTGAGCGTCGTCGTCCTCCATGCGAACGATGAGCGCTGGCACTGCGTCCGTCGCCTCGAGATCCGCCAGCGCGATCGCGACCGCGGCGCGCACGCGGGGAGACTCGTCATCGAGCCCCTTCTTGAGCAGCGTGAGAGTCTCCTTACGGTGGTCGTCGTCGCGGCCGTAGCGGACGATGTCTTGCGCCGCGGACGCGCGTACCTCGGCCTTCGCGGACGACATGTCGCGCACGCAAGCGTCGTATTTCCTTGGAAGCGGCGGGGGCGCGAGCATCGCTCAGGGAACCGATAGCACAACGTCCCTGTCAGCGACGTTCACCCTCGGCGGCGCGTCCCGCGATCAACAAGGAGAGGCTCGTGACGAACACGGCGGCCGAGCCCACGACGAGGACGTGTGGCGCCAGAAGCATCGAATAGACGCCCTGATCGAGCACGCTCCCGAGCGACACGCCGTCACGCGGGCCGAGGCCCACGAACGAAAGCGCTGCCTCGCTCACCACGATCGCGGACGCGGTCGCGCCGAGCTGCACGGCGAGCGGACCCATCACGTTGGGAAGCACGTGAGAGAGCAGCACGCGAGCACGCGTCGCGCCTAGCGCCTGCGCGGCCTCGACGAACGCGGCGCCTCGAAGTACGCGGGACTGCGCGAGCGAGAGGCGCGCGAACGGCGCCCACGCCGTCAGCAAAAAAACACACGCGAGGTGTACTCGGTTGGGCGACCGCACCGCGCTGAGCACGGCGAGCGCGAGCAAGAAGCTCGGGAAAGACTGCACGAGATCGCAGGCGCGGTCGACGACTCGCTCGAAGCGACCCCGCGAGATCGCCGCGAGCGCGCCGAGCGGAGCCCCAACAGCGAAGCTGATGACTGCGACTACGATCGCGAGAGCGGTGCCTCGCAAGACGGCGTGCGGAACGACCGCCGCGAGATCGACCCCCGCTTCGCCGTGGCCGAGCAGGCTGGCCGCAGAGGGCGACGCGAACGACTGCGTCAAGTCGAGGTGGCTTGGGTCGTTCGACGCGAGCGCGAACGCAGCCGAGATCGCGAGTAGCGCCGTCACGGGGGCGAGCCTGAGCACACGCTTTCTCATCGGCGCACTCTCGGATCGATCGCGGCGTGGGCGAGCGCCGCCGCGATCTGCGCGACCACGAAGAAGGCGCCCGCCGCGACGATCGCCGCCTCGAGCACGGGCAGGTCGCGCGTGGAGTACGACTCCAGGATCAACGAGCCCAAACCGGGACGCTCGAAGAGACGCTCGAGCACGACCGCGCCACCGAGGAGCGCACCGAGCTGAGACGCGACGACCGTGACGATCGGGCCCGCCGAAGCCGGTAGCGCATGGACGATCCACGTGCGCGCGGCGGTCGCTCCCTTCGCGCGCGCCACGGTCAAGAACTGCGCACGCGCGACCTCATCGAGAGCAGCTCGCGACACTCGAGCGACCTGCGCGCCGAGCGGGATCGCCAAGAGCGAGCTCGCGAACAAGAGACCGCCGAAGCCGGCGTCGGGATCGCCAGGCAAGGGCACGACGCGAAGACGCGCCGCGAGAGCGAACGTGACGAGCGGCGCAAAAGACAGGAGCGGAGTGGCTGCGATCGCCGTCGCCCCGCGATCGATCCATCGCCTGCGCTCTCCGAGCCACGGCCCCGCGCCGCACACCGCAGCGACGACGCCGAGCGCCGCGCCGATCGCGACCGCGAGCGCCGCGAGCTGTGCGGTAGGGCCAATCGACTCCGCCACGCGCGATGCCGCCGATTCGCCCGGGTGGCGCAGCGACTCGCCCAAGTCGAGCGTGAAGAGCCCCTTCAGGAAACGTGCATATTGCACATAGAGCGGCGCGTCCAAGCCGAGCTTGTGGCGAAGCGGCGCGAGCGAGGCCTCGTCCGCCTCATCGCCGAGCACGAGCCGCGCGGGGTCTCCCGGGAGCAAGCGCATCGCGAAGAACACGATCGACGCCATCGCGACGACGACGAGCACAGCCTCGAGCACTCGCGCGACGACCGTGCGAACCGCGCCCATCGGGATCCTCAGTCGGCGGCGTCGAGCGACGCATCGTTGGCACCCGCGTCCACCGCAGCAGCGTCGGCCGCGTCAGGCTGCAGGCTCGCGTCGGTGGGCGCGCTCGCCTCGACGGGCGCGCTCGCGTCGATGTCGGGGACGGTGGCGCCCCCCGCCTTGCACACGGGCGCTTCGGCGTCGGCCGCAGAGTAGAGCAGGCCGCCGTCTTGGGTCGGACGGACGAGGCAAACCTTGTTGGTGTTGTCGGCGATCCCGAGCGCGAAGTAGGGCGCGCCTCGTGGGTCTGCGCAGACGTAGCCATCTCCCGTGCGGCAGTCAGCGTCCGTCTGGCAGGCGAACAAGCACATCGATCGGCCCGTGCGCGGAGGAGCGTGGCGATCATCGATCGGGCAGCCCGGCACCGAACCGGAGAACAACACGCACACGGCCTCGCTCGGGCAGTCGTCGCCGCGGCAGTTGAACTGCGTGCAGTAGCCGCCGGGCTGCGTGGAGTCGCAGAGTCGATCGCCGCGCGTCGAGCAGTCGGTGGAGAGCACGCACTTGTCGCCGATGGAAGGCTGACATCCGGCGAGCACGACGAGCCCGCAGAGAACGGAGAGCCAGCGGTCGTTGCGCGACATCGGAAGGCCTTCGTAGCACTGCCGTGTTCGGCGAGTCTCCCCTAAATTGTCGGCGCCTGCGGCGAACGACAACAACCGTGCGGATTGCTTCGCCAGCGGCAATTGTCGTCGCCGCACGGCAAGCTTCAACGAGTGGAAGGTCGCCGTCGCCGTCGCCGGCCCCATTTGACTTTCCGCGGCTCTCTTCCTACCTTGCGCGCGCCCTAGGCGGGCCCACCCAATGACGACCTACATCACCAGTGACTGCATCAACTGCGGCGCCTGCGAGCCGGAGTGCCCCAACGAGGCCATCAGCGAGGGTGACGAGATCTACCTCATCGACCCCGAGCTGTGCACCGAGTGCGTCGGTTTCTACGATCATGAGGCTTGCCAAGCGGTGTGCCCGGTCGAGTGCTGCTTGCCGGATCCGAACCACCGCGAGGAAGAGCCCGGTCTCCTCGAGCGCGCGCTGAAGCTCCACCCGGACGACGCCGATCTCAAGGGCCGCGCGGAGAAGAACGACTACCCCTCGCGCTTCCGCAAGTAAGCTGTTTTCGGGTGAAGCGGCTCGCACTCTGTGCTCTTGCAATGTCGGGCGCGATCGCGCAGTCGGGGTGCGCGGGCGGCTCACCATTGTTGCATCCTGCACACGTCTTGCCGCAAGGGGACCTGCGCGCAATCGCGGGGTTGAGCGGTCAAGCGATCGCGAGCGGCATGGACGCGGACATTCGAAACGCGCAAGCCTCGCCCGCGATCGTCAACCCTGACGGAACGACCACGACGCCCACGCCCGACTACACAAAAGGAGCGATGGTCGCCACGGCGGTCGCGCCGGGCATCGCACCGATCGTCGGCGCTCGTGTCGGGGTCGGCGGCGGATTCGAGGGCGGCGTCACCTATCTCGGACGCGGCGGTCGACTCGACATGCGCAAGGCGTTCTCCACTCGCAAGCTCGCGCTCTCGGTCGGCGTGGGCTTCGACGCCGTGTTCTCCGGCCGCGCGACGAACCCGCTCCACGATCTCGATATGAACGCGCTGCAAGCGTTCGGCTTCGACGTGCCCGTCATCGTCGGGTGGCGAAGCCTTGCGAGCCTCTATCAAGTCTGGGCTGGCGTGCGCGGCGGCTACGACCACGTGTCGGTCGCGCAGCGATCCACCGAGCCGCTGAAGGTGGCGCAACAGACCTTGCTGACGCTCTCCGCGGACCACGCGTACGTCGGTGCTCTGATCGGTCTCGCCATCGGCCTCCGACACATCCACGTCGCCCTCGAGCTCGACGCCAGCTACGTGTTCTTGAGCGGCTCGTTCGGCGGAGTGCCTGCAAAGACGAGCGGGCTCGTGCTTACGCCGGGCAGCGCGATCAGCTGGGATTTCTGAGCCATCGCTCGACGATCGCTCCGACACGCGCCTCTACTCTCACGCGGTGCTCTCGCCACTGCGCGCGACCCTTCGATCCGACTTCGTTCGTGACGCCGAGCACGCACGCGAACGGGACCTTCGCACTCGCGCACGCCTCCGCCACTGCGTGTGCCTCGAGATGTTCGACGTCACACCCATAGTGTCCGGCCAACGAGAGTGCGGCGGCGTCGTCAGTCGTGATCGCGAGCGTCGTCGCGACAGACGCGCGGATCGCCCCGAGCGCTACGAAGGAGTCCGTCCTGCCGACCTCGGAGTAGAGCATGCTCGCCGTACCGTCGACGACCGCGCCGAAGCCGAGCGCCTCTGCAACAGACGCGAGGTTGAAGCGCGTGCCGATGATCACATCTCCGATCGACAGCGACGATTGCCGATACGCGCCGCACGTTCCCACCAGCACGACGACGCTCGGCTGCAACTCGGCGACCGCGAGTGCGGCTCCTCTCGAGGCCGCGATCAGGCCGATTCCGACTGCACGCTTCTGGCTTGTGATCGCGGCGAGCTCTGGCGCAAACGCGGCGACGCACAACGGAGCGGGGCTCATGCGCCGCAACTATAACCGGCTTGCCGGTTGCGAGCGCGCTCAGGGTTGTCTACGCTAATGAGGTTCATGCGTTCTATCTTCGCCGTTGTTGCTCTTCCGATCCTCGCCGCATGCTCGGCGAACGTGGGGTCGCAAGACGGCGCCGATGCCGACACCACCTCGGTCGCGGCGGTGGTCGTGGTCGAGCAGTCCACCGGGCCCGGGGAAGCTGTGCACACGGAGTCCGTCGCGAGGTTCGTGCGCACACACGGGGCGGTCGACGACATGGCGCGCGCGATGGTCGGAGAGGCGCTGGATCTCCCCGCTCCCGGCGCGTGCAAGGCCGTCTCGTTCGGCGAAGACTTGGCGCCTTTGCGGCCCATTGAGCTCTTGGACGTGGGCGCGCTCACATTAGAGGGCATGGGGTCGGGCACGGG
>JAYVYD010000451.1:0-7241 GCA_043784605.1 Myxococcales bacterium
CCACCAAGCCTGCGAGGTCGACAGCAGCTGCTCGATCTCCTTTTTGACGGCCTTGAGGTCTAGCTTCTTGAACCCCTCGGCGTACTTGAAGTCTTTGCCCATCGGATCCGACTCGTCGGCGTGTTGACGGAGCGGCGAAAGGTCCAGTCGCTCGGGCCACCAAAACTGGTTGGACATCACCTGTGCGCGCGTGGCCTTGGCGGCTTCGGTCGTAGTGTCGGGCTTTGCGCCTGGTCCTGCCACCACCTTCGGCTGCACGTTGGCGTGTTCGCCCGCACACCCCGCGGCTGCGCAGGTGGCCATGATCACCATCAGCGTCTTCACGAGTTTGAGTTTTTTCATCGACAATGACCTATTCTTTCGTGCGTAGCGCGTGGTCTCTCAATCACGTCTAATGGGAAGTTAGCGTCGAGGCCACCGATACGTCCAATAGATTGAAGGCATGACATCGATAGCTAAAGACTATCGAGACCGCGGCGGCCGTAGGCCGAGGTCACTTCGACGAATAGACGCAGCGAAACCCGATGCCGTGGGTGCGCTCATCGGGTGGGGCTTTGAAGCGAAACGTCGGGCGGGCCCACTCGGGGTACGTCGAATTCCACGCGCCGCCACGGATCACTCTTGCGTCTCCGGCGATGGGTCCCTTCGGGTCGCTGAGCGTCGTGTGCGAGTCTTTCGAATAGAGCGCGTAAAAATCGCTCGTCCACTCCCAGACGTTGCCGACGACGTCCTCGATTCCATATCTCGATTTGCCCGCGGGAAACGAGCCGACGGGCGCGGTGGTCGCGAAGCCGTCGTTCGTCGCGTACATCTGGCCGGGGAAGTCTGCCTCTACCTTGTGCTCTTTCGCCCACGCGACGCACTCGCTGCCGCAGGCGTTCGCTTTGTCGTTGTTGGGCGCTTCGTCGCCCCAGGGGTAAGCACGACCGTCTGGCCCGCGCGCCGCGAACTCCCACTCTGCTTCAGTGGGGAGGCGCCCCGTGTGCACTGCGCAATACTTGGTGGCTTGATCGAAGTCGACGCAATTGATCGGGTGCTTGGCGCGCTTGGCCATGTCGTTCATGTTGCACACCGGGTCGTAGGCCTGCTTCTGATTGACATCCAATTCGGGCTTGATTCGATTGATGGAGTCTGCGCGTAGGCACTTGCCCATGTCGACGCACGCGAAGTATTGCACAGTCGTAACCTCTAATCGGTCCATGCAATACGGACTGAGCGTCACGGGGTGCGCAGGCATCTCGTTCGCGAGCGCGTCTGGCGGGTGGTCCGTGCCCATGTAGAACTCGCCGCCGGGGACCAGCACGGAGCCTTCGGGGCAGTGCGCCGATGGCGCCGATGGCACGGGCGGCGCGACCGACGCCGACATTGCCGGAGCAGACGCGATGGGCGGTGGTGGTCCGGAGCCCTTGATCTTGCCGTAAGCGACGACGACGCCCGCCAACGCGGCGACGGCCACGGCCCCAATGACGATCCAATTCGGCTTCTGATGTGTGGGTGGCGGCGCCGCGATCGCGGGCACCATCGGCCGAGTCAGTTCGCTCACGGGAACCGTCGCGCCGAACGCCGCGGACTCCGCGGGGTTGACGTTCGAGATCGTGAGATCGCCGAGCGTGCGAACGGGTGCCATGGAGAGCGCGCCGCTGAGCGCGTTCCAGAATTCCCCTGCAGTCTGATATCGATCGTCACAAGCGACCGCGAGAGCCTTTACGAAGACCTCTTCGACAGCGTCGGTCACGGTCGCGCCGAGTGTGCGGGGAGTCGGCCGCCGGCTCCGATCCGCCGAGATGAAGCCCAATTGCACGAACGAGTCGCCGTCCAGCGGCGGCTTGCCGGAGAGCACCTCCGCGATCATCAGCGCGAACGAGAATACGTCGGTCCAAGGGCCCGTCGCGCCGTGCGAGCGCGAGAACTGCTCTGGCGCACCATACGCGGGAGTGAACGAGGTGATGTGACCGCCAGTCTTCTGGAACGAGCCGCTCATCTTCTGCGCGTCTTGCACGACCTTGGCGATACCGAAGTCGAGCAGCTTCATCGCATGCTCTCCGCGAGCGTCGCCGAGCACGAACACGTTCGCGGGCTTTACGTCTCTATGCGCGATGCCGCGCTTGTGTGCGAGCGCGAGCGCTTCTGCGATCGGATTGAGGAGTTCAATCGCCTCTTGGGGCGTGCGCACGGGCAACCCACGAGCGGCCTCGTCTACCAGCACGGCCTCCAGGGTCGCGCCGTCCAGCCACTCCAAGATCATGTAGGGGACGCGCAGGCCCGTCTTGGTGACGAGCGTGCCGACGTCGCGCGCCTGCACGATGGCCGCGCTGCGCTCGGAGAGCTCTGCGAGCAGCGCGCCCTCTCGAATGAACTCCTCCACGAGTTTGTCTCGCTGCGCGTCGTCGAGCTCGGCGAGCGCGCGGAACGCCTTGATCGCGACCGGTCGCTTCCACACGAGGTGCATCGCGCGATACACGAGCGCGAAGCCCCCCTCACCGACCACCTTCTCGATGAGGTATTTCCCTTCAATCGTGGTGCCCACGATCTCGAGTGCGTCTCCCGCCGCTAGATCGTCAGTCGCCTTTGGCTCGAGTCCGTCGCTCATGTGCGACGCACGGTATCAGGTCTTTCGTCGACGACGATTAGCGAAGCCTCGTCGCCGTCGCCGTGACCTCGTAGTGTTTGTGGCTCGCGGGGTCGTCGAGGCTCGCGACCAGCGAGGGCTTGCCTCCTCTCAGCAGCGCCGCGCCGTCCATGGAGACCTTGTGCATACTTGTAGCGTCGTCCGAGCCGGACATCTCGACGTCGCTTCGCAGGACGAGATCATCGCCAAAGGACACGAGGTTCGCGCGGATCTTCAGACCGACGTCCGCGCGCTGCGCACCCAACGAGACGTTGTTGCCGACCCGAAGCTCTCCCGTGTCGTGCTCCTCGAGGTTGAGCGTGTACGCGCTGCTCTGAGGTGCCCTTCCGAGCTCGTTGGCGGAGACGATGAAGTCGAGTCGATAGACGTGCCGGGCCTCCGGCGGCCTCATGCGAGCTTCGACGGGTTTCAGTGACTGAGCACCCGCGCATCCGAAGAGGACAGTCGTGGCGCTCGCGAGAAATAGTGATTTGAACATGTCAGTCCCTCAGCAACGCGCACGATGCTCACGAATTCCTGGCAATGCTCGTCATCGCCGAATGGTCGGAGCCGTCATGGCGATCCGCGTCGCGGCCATCGGCGCGCGATCATCGAATGACAAATGGTCATAGGGACCCGAGATGCCGAGCTTCTTCCATACTGCGTCGAGATCGACATCCTCCGACGTGTTGGACCAGCGACGATACAGCTCCGTCAATACCGTAGTTCCCGTGGCCGCGTCTGCCGTCGCGAGGACGCGCTCCACGGTCCACGCTGTCATGATCGTGCCTTGGGCCGCGACGATCGCGCGCAGGCCGTCGTCGATGCGCTTGCTGTCGTGTGTACGACTGCGAATCTCCAGGTCCGCCATCAAGCAAAACAACGCACCACCCCAATAGGTGCGACCCCACGTGTGCGTGTTGTCGAGGCCGCGATCGCCCTCTTCTGGCCGACCGAACGGCATCCCACGCACGAACCCACGCCACACGCGTTCTGGTGTCTCGAGGCCCGCACGTGCGCGAGCGAGAGGCTCGATGTAGCTCGCCAATCCTTCTTCGAGCCAGTGTTGATCGTCTGGCAGATTGGGCAGCGCTGTGTGAACGAGCTCGTGCACCAAGGTCCAATCGCCGTGCAATGACGCGCGCGTGGCGTCTTGGCCGACACTGACGTCTATTGCGGCGCCTGCCCATCCCATCGCCGAGCCATAACCGACTTCGTCGCCCTCTGTCGGCTGCACGAGCACCAACACGCGCGAGGTCGGAATCAAGCCGTAGTAGGCCTCGACCGCGTGCGCGCTCTCGCTCGCCCACTCACGGACTGCTGTCGGGTCTTTGACGTGCGGAGAGAGTTCAGCCACCGTGAGTCCGGGCGAGAGCTCGTGAACTCTGAGTTGACCGAATGCCGCATAGGGCAGAGCCATCACTTCATTCGTCGTGAACGTGTAGGTGTCTGGCGCCGTGCGCGGGAGGCCCGAGACGAAGGCGTCGCCCGGGGCGCTCGTCACGTGCAGGCGAACGCGCGTCCCCGCCCACGCGACATAGGGCCGGACCATGAACGTGGACGGGGGCGCTTCGATCGAGTCTCCCGCGACATACGCGAGCCCGCGATCGGCGAGCGCGATCGCCGCGTCGCGCAGCCGGTAAGAGTAGTTGATGCGGCAACCATGCTCGCATGAACCCAATTTCCAGCCGGATCCGGAGCGCTCTACGGACGTTGGTGTGACACCGTCGAACGCGACGAGGTCGTGAACGAACGCGCTGCAACCCTCGATGAGACCGACCTCGGTAAGCGCCCCCGCGGAGAACGTCGCAGTCACTGACAGCACCTCGCCGTTCGGTGAGGCGCTCACATCGAACGACCAATCCCGATTCGCTGGCGCGACGGGGGGAAGCGCGTGCGGTGGCGTCACGCACGCGAGAACGAGGGAGAGCAGCGCGAGCCTCTTCAGCGTCATGCTCCGAACGAGTAGTCCATGACAAGGATCTAGCACGTGAGGAGGCCGCGCAAGACCGGCGTGAACGTGCCCCGACGCGCGCCCAACAATACGCCTCAGCAAGCGCGAGATAGGGGCCTATCCGAGGGGCTGAGTGGCCGTGCAGCCAGGCATCTGGTGCCAACGCCCAGCGGCTCGGTCGAGCCTGCAGATACCCGAACGACAGCGAAGTCACGGGCGCAGCGGTTTCGACATAGCCGTGTGTGACGGCGGTCGGATTCGTGAATCGAATCTCGCCGGTCGCGCCCGCATTTGGGGACATTCTGCCGAGCATGGTGGCGGCGTCGCTGCCTTCGTACTGTGCGCACCACGGATCGGAGTTGCTCGGGCCACCACGGCTCGAGGTGGTGAGGAACCACGCGCGGTTCGGGGTCCCCATATAGATCCAAGAATACCGATAGAGGCGATATTGCTTGCCACCTACCAGCCCTTGACGCTGAAACACCGAAGCGCCGTCGGCCGCCCCGGCCTGCACATAGTGGCCCGTGACATCCGGAGTGACGGGGCCGTGGACGTTCAGCTCGGTGCCCGTGGCGCTCTGTGGTGCGACGGCATCGTGCTGGTCGACGTCGGGCCAACGTCCCAGCCGCATCGGCTCGTTATCGACGAAGGGCTCCATCCCAGAGGACGGTGCGGCGTTGCTCGATCCCCGTTGCCGAAGCGCCGAAACTACAGGCATCCACGCGCTGCGCCTCGCAGGCGCCGCCGCCCCCATCCCCATCGTCGCCGACCTCCATGCCGCCATCGTGGAGCGTCCCAGAATCGAGGCTCGTGTCCCCGACGTTGCTATCGGTGCACGCCGCGCTCGAGAGCACGGTCAGTGTGAACAGTGCCGCAGACAATAGCCGTAGGCTCCACACACGCGATCGTTCCCCGGCACAACGCTATCTGAGCCGCGCGATGCTCGGCGTGCATGAAGGCATTCATCCTCTTCATAGAGACAATTGCCGCGTAGGCGAGCGGGCTGCGCCTGGGCAGAGTCTCGCTGAGTTGTACTTCGAGGTTGATTCGGAACTAGTCTTTCGCGCGAACCCAAACGTACGGTGGCGGTGAACATGGCGCTGTACGCGATCCTGCGCTAGCCCTTCGACCGTCCCATTCGGCCTTCCGTCGCATCGGGGCCTCATCGCTCCACTCTGGCGACGGTGGCCCGATCGCTTCAGCCTACTCGGGCTGTGGGTCGGCGCGATCGTGCCGGACGTGATTGACAGTCCCGCGAGCCTAGTGTTCCGCGGGCATCCGGGTCAATGGATCGCGCACTCGCTCTTTGGGCTCATCTTGGCTTGTGTGCCCATCGGATTGCCGCTCACCTGGCTCGTGCGCGCTATGGCTCGTCTAGCGGCCAAGTCTCGTCTCGCGACGATCGCGCGTATCGGAGTTCGGACGACGAGCGTCGACAACGCGCGTTCGTGGCGAGTCGAGGCATGGTCGGTTTGGGTCGGCGCCGTCTCGCACGTCGGGTTCGATCTGTTCACGCACGAGCACAGCAAGCTGCTCTGGCCGTGGCTCGATGAGGACCCCGCATGGTTCGGGGCCGCATGGACCTCTACTTGGTTTAGAGTCTCGCCTCCCGGATATGCCGACTAATCCATGGGGCCGCACTTCGTCGCTTGGACGTTGTTGAGCCTTGGCGGCGCGGTGATGTTCTTTCGTTTTCCGCCACGCACCCATCCTGTCCGTGACAACAAGTAAGGCGCACCTCGAGACGGCGGAAAGAAAAAGGCTGACGCGAGGGGTCGATTCGCTCTATCGAGGCAGCAATGAGATCCGTCGTTGCCCTCTTCGCGTTAGCGTCGCTCGCTCTGGTCGCGGACGCTTCGGCCGAGTCGACACATCCGGCGATGACCGACCCGTCCAAAGCGACTACGCCCGCGCCCGCCACGTTCCGCGCGAAGTTCGAGACCACCAAAGGCACCGTCGTGTTCGAGTGCACGCGCGACTGGGCTCCGAACGGCGTGGACCGCTTCTACAACCTCGTCAGGATCGGCTTCTTCGACGACGTAGCGCTCTTTCGTGTCGCCAAGGGCTTCGTCGTCCAGTGGGGGATACACGGCAATCCCAAGGTCTCCGCCGTGTGGTCCGACGCGAACATCCCTCCGGACCCGCCCAAGCAATCGAACACTCGCGGCATGCTCACGTATGCGATGGCGGGGTCTCCCACCACACGTTCAACCCAACTGTTCATCAACTATGGGAACAACGCTTCCCTCGATGCGCAGGGCTTCGCACCCCTATGCAAGGTCGTCCTGGGGATGGAGATCGCCGACGCCTTCAATGGCGAGTATGGCGAGCGCGTCACCGGAATGCAGGGGAAGATTCAATCACAAGGAAATACATACCTCAAGGCGAGCTGGCCCAACCTCGACTACATCAAGACCGCGACCATCGAGGGCGACGCGTCACCGCACGGCTCGACGGACGGCAGCAAGCCCGCGGATGAGAAGGTCGAAGAGCGAAGTAGCAACACCCTTTTTTACTTGGTGGGCGGCTTCGCGGTCGCCGCCGCGCTCGCGTGGTTCTTCACCAAAAAGTCAGACGAGGCGCGAAAGAAGTCGGGCGCACCCACGACTAGCAAGGCAGGCCTCACGAATTCGGACGCGGCGCGAAAGAAAAAGAAGAAGAAGAAGCGCCCGTGATGCG
>JAYVYD010000452.1:0-10999 GCA_043784605.1 Myxococcales bacterium
CTGCGCCCGTACGCGCAAAAGACGGGTGAACTGCTGCGCAGCGTGGCCGCCGCGATGAGTGGGGGGGGGACGCCAGAGATGGTGACCGAGGTCGGTCAAGAGGCCGCGCCGCCGGACGAGCGACAACACCCGCTGCTCGCGCGTCGGCCCGAGAACAACGTCCTCTATATCGTCGTCACGAGCGACCGCGGTCTGTGTGGTGGGATCAATACCAATGTCGCCAAGGCGGTCGAGCGCGAGTGGAAGCGGAAAGAGGCCGAGGGCAAGACGGTCCACTTCGTCACCATCGGCCGCAAGGGACGCGAGTACCTGCAGCGACGTCGCGGCAACGTGGTCTACGACGTGGTGAAGCCATTCGACGCGCTCGATCTCGAGAAGGCTCGCGCGATGGCGCGCTGGTTCGTGAGCCGCTACGAAAAGGGCGAGTACGACGCCGTCTATCTCGTCTACAACGAGTTCAAGAGCGCCATCACGCAGATGGTCAACATCGACGCGCTGCTCCCGCTCGCAGCACCCGAGAGCGCGGGCGCCTCCGATGAGGAGAAGACCGGCATCATCTTCGAGCCGACGCCCGAAGCGTTGCTGTACCGCCTGCTCCCGATGTACATGGAGGTCACGCTCCTACGCGCCCTGCTGGACAGCCAAGCGAGCTTCTTCGGTGCGCAGATGACGGCGATGGACGCCGCGACGCGAAACGCCAAGGACATGATCCAGCGCCTCACGCTCGTCTACAACCGAGCGCGCCAAGCGGCGATCACGAAGGAGCTCATGGAGATCATCGGCGGCGCCGAGGCGCTCAAAGACTGACTCTGCGACCGTCGGCCTTGCTGCTCGTTTTGTCGATTGCGACGGCAGCGAGCGCGCACCCGGTTCTGCTCGATCGTATCGACGCGCGCGTTCGAGACGATTGTTTGATTGTGGACGTCCACGCCACACTACGCACGGCGACTCTGGTCGCGCATGACTCCAAACCGGAGCACACCGCCACGGAGATCGAGGCGCTCGTGCGCGACGCCGCACCGTACCTCGCGTCTCACTTGGACGTGAGCACCGACGCTCGCTCGCTCGTCTCGTTGGTGTCTGGCGCTTCGATCGAAGAGCCGATCGATGCCGGTGTGACCGAGCTCGATCTCGAGCGCGGTCACGCCGTGACGCACCTGACATATGCGCTGCCGCCGCACGAGGGTGGGCTCACGCTGGTCTTCACCTCACGAGTCCTCGATGAGGTGGAGGGCTGGGACGAGACGTTCGCGGTGGTCCTCTCCACGGACGAGGGTCACACCGCCTCGGGCGTGCTCCACCGCGGCAAGCCCCTCACGCTGCACGTGACCTCACCGTCCTCACCGCAGCCGAAGTCGTCCTCCGCGTGGCACTGGGCCCTCGCTGCCATCATGGCGACCGCAGTGATTTTCGTGGCTGCGTGGCGCCGTCGAACCGCTTCAACTCCATCCTGAGGAACATCACCAACCCTCATAAGTGGTGAGTGGGATCACACGAGCGGTCCTTCCCGTCTTCCCGGCTTCCCGTGAATCTCTCAGCGTCGCGCGATTTCGCCGGGTCCAGGCGGGTTGAGCACAGCGCCCAGCTCGTTCACGGACACATGCGACATCGTGACAAGCGGTGCGGGATGCACACCGAAGATCAAGAGTAAGAGCGCGAGGGCGAGTGCCGAGAGCGTCCCCTTCGCGTCGAGATCGGGGACGCGTCCACCAAACGGTTCGAGCAGCGGGCTCGTCGCGAGCTCGCGCCTTAGGCTGCCAGACGCGAGGCGCACAGCCGCGCGACCGAGCGCGACCGCCAAAATCGCGGTGGCCACGACAACGCCTAGCGCCGCGCCGACTCCGCGCGGGAGCGCCCCGAACGTGCTCATGATCGGGAGCCACCCTGCGCTCGTCCCCGGCGCCGCCATCGCAGAGAGGGCGCCGGCCACGATCGCGGCGGTGAGCCAAGGCGCTTCCTTGGCGAGCCCACTCACGCGCAAGACGTCTCGCGTCCGGATCCTGCCGTGAAGCGCCCCACACGCGAGCGCGAGGAGCGCACCCGCGAGCGCGCGCGAAGGGAGCGCGAGGAGCGCGCCGGCGATTCCTTGATGCGTCAATGATCCGAGCGCCACCAACACGAGGCAGGACTGCGCGACCATTGCGAAGCCGAGCGTGCGCGCGAGATCTCGCTGTACGAGAGCGCAGAGCGCCGCGTAGGTCGCGCCGAGCAGGCCCAAGACGAGCGTTGGCGTCGCGGCCCATCGTGCGCCTTCAGGCAATAGAGCGGCGAAGCGAACGAGCGCGTGCAGGCCCACCGAGCCGAGCGACGCGATGAGCACGGCGCCGAGGGCTGCAGGTGCGCTGGCGAGCGCGCGCGGGAGCCACGAGTGGAACGGGAAAGCCCCAGCGAACACGAGCGCGCCGACGAACCCGAGCGACCAAGCGCCCGCGACGAGCGGCAGCCCGAACAGCTTCGTGGTCTTGAGAACGAACGAGACGCGCGCGAGCTCCGGCAGCGACCACGTCGCGCGTGCGGACTCGCCCCCTACCAAGAAGGTCTTGCCTGACTCGTCATGCAACGACATTACCGCGAGCGCGAGTGCGGCGAAACCGACCGCGAAGAATGGAGCCGTCAATCGCGCGGCGACAGCGTCGTCGGAGAAGTGCGAGAGCGCGACCAGCACGGCGACACAGGCGAGCGCGACGAACCCTAGCCACAGAAGCGCGTCTTGCGCGACGAGCGCGCCGACTCCAGAGGAGACGATGACCAGCAAGAGCGCGTCGAACACGACCGCGTCCTTCGTGGGAGTCGGCGTCCACGCGCATGCGGCGAGACCCACCAAACAGACGGCGACCATCGCGCTCACGTTCGTGCCGTCGAGCCCGACGAACCACTCGGCGCGAACCGAGTGGATCCACGACGTGTGCTCGACGAACTGCAAGCCGTCGTTCCCATCGGCGCGCGAGATGGCAGGGTCGAACGCGTGCCACGCCCATAGCGACGCGAGCGACTGGAACGCCGTCACTCCGATCGTGAGTGGGCGCAACGATAGGGGCGCGCGGCCGAGCGCGTGAGCGATCATCATCGCGACGGCGAAGAGCAGCGGTACGAGCACGATCAACGAGAGGGGCCTCGCGACGGCGGTCGGTTGCTGCGCATGGAAGCCCATCGCCACCTCGCCCGTGGACTCGTCGGTGGACGTGACTACGACGTGTCCGAACGCTTGACGTTGGCGCGTGGTCGCGTCCGGCGCCCAAGCGACTTCCACACGCACACGGTCGTGCGATGCAAGGACCAGCGGCGCGGGCCTCTCGGGCTTGACCGTGACCTTCGCGGGCACACGCGGATCGTCCGTGTCCGTGTGAACGGCGACGCGCGAGATCGAGAGCGGCGCGTCGCCTATGTTCTCGATGAAGAAGCCGGCGGCGTACTTCCCTTCGACGGGCGCGAGCTCGATCGGTCCATTCGGAGAGAGGAAGACCTGGCCACGTGGCGTCGCGAAGGCGAGCGTGCTCAAGAGCAGAAACAGCAGCGCGACCGAGAGAGCGAGGGCGCGCCTCATCGACCCGCGACTCCGAGCGCGAGAGCCACGATGATGACGCCGGCGAGCGCCCACGAGCCGATGACGAGACTGCCGCGATTCACGCGAGGGGCGAGCGCAGGCGGGGCGACCATGAGGGCGGTCCACCGCGCCCCGAGGCGATCGCTCAGCACCGCAGGGACGCGAGACGCGCGCACCAGAAGATCGAGCGCCCTCGCGCTGTCCATCGCTTCCATGTCTACGCGCGTCTTCGCGTTCTGCATTTGCCGGCGCGCAAGGGCACTCACGCCGGCGACGATGCCGAGCCACACGAGCGTCAGCGCGATGAGTGTGCCCTGCGAAGGCGGCTCGATAGACGGCGCCGACGCCATCACGTCACGCACCATCCGCGAGGACAGCGCCGCGTCTCCGTCGACCGTGCGCGCATCGAAGCCGAGCAGCACGGTCGACGCGAGCGCCGCAAAGCCTAGCGCTACCCACGCGCGCGAATCGGGGAGCGCGGCGCCCTTCTTTTTGGGCTTTCCGCGCGGCGCAATGGCGATCGCGAAGGCGCGGAACAGCGCGCGCGACAACAGCGCAGTCGCAAGCAGCAGAGCGATGAGGAGACCCAGCCCTCGCGCGCCGCCCTCTCCGAACGAGGCCGCGAGCGCCGTGACGGCCGTCGGCGCGAGCACGAGCGTGAACGCCGCGCCGACCCATACGAGCGACCAAGGCGACGGCGCGCGCGGAACGCTCACTGCTTCGCCCAGCTCGTCGGTCGCCGTCTTGCCAGCGCGCACGAGCACCACGAGCGCGACGAGCCCGGCGCCCGCGTCGAGTGCCGCCGGACCGATCGCCCCCGATGCGATCGCCGCGAGCGCGAGCAGCCCCTTCGCAGAGGCGCCGTAACCGAGCGTCTCCGTCAGCGTGACGCCGCGAGCTGCGCGACCTGCCATCAGGATCGCGAGCACCGCGGACACCACGGCAAGCGCGAGCGCGACGGAGGGCTCGAACGACAACAGAGTCGCAGCGCGCGCAGCAACGGCGAGCCAAGGCCACGCGGAGAGCGCCTCGATCACGCCGTTGGCACACGCGATGCGGAGCAACACACCGAGGGCGAGGAGCACCGCCGCAACCGACGTGAGTCGTGTCTTCGGCCATGCCTCGTGCGCGAGCACTTCACTTCGAAAGCTGGACTCTTCTTGGAGGTGCTTCAGCCCGAACTCCTCGTTGAGCTCGCGCAACGACGTCGTCGGACCGATCAGCGTCAGGCGCACGTCTCGCCCGGTCGCGACGACCACGTGCGGCGCGATCGTGTCGTCCTCTCCCTCAGAGGGTCTCACACGCACTGCATGAATCCCGGCGGACAGCGGGAAGCGCACGATGGGCGCACGCAGCGGCATCTTGTCAGGACCGAGCAGCGGCGTGCGCGTGTCGTCGACGAAGACGAACGAGCCGGGCGGCGAGAGCACCGTCAGGCTCCCTTCCCCACCGGCCGTCAGATCTTTGATCACGGTCGGTTTGCGGGGTCCTCGCGGTCGATCGTCGTCGTCATCGTCCGTGAGAGGGAGCACCGCGCCGGCGAGAGCGTCTTGTTGTGTGGAGCTCGCCACCACCAAGCGCGGGTTCATGTCGCTCGTGAACTCGCCCCCCGTGAAGCCGCCGCCGAGCGCCCAGGCGAGCGCCACGGCTCCCGCGAGCAGGCACGCGTCCGACAGGCGATCAATGTAGAATGCACGTGCTCGCCCCGTCGCGAGCGCGGCCGCGAGCGAAGCGAAAACACCGCCCATCAGCGCGGTCGGCACGTTGTCCGCGAGCACGACCACAAGCGCGCCGGCCGTCAGCAGCGGCCCATACGCCGCGACGCGCTCGCGAGCGTCGGTCCGAGATGGGACGAGCGCGAGCGCCGCCGACGCGACCGACACTCCAACGCCGATGAACAAGCCGATCGCGTCGAGTGCCAGATCGAGGGAGAGATCGATGCGCCCGACTCGAACGAGGCGGAACACGTGACAGAGCTGCACGCTGTCGTGCCCCCAACGTCCGCCCATCAGCGCGAGCGCCGCCGCAGCCGAGCTGAGCGCGTAGATCATGAGCCGGCGGTCCACCATCGTCGCTCGCTGCGGCGGCTCTGCCGAGAGCGCGAGGTAACCCGACAGCACGAACGCCGCGATCGGGAGCATGGGTACGAGCCACAGCCACGCCGCGAGCTCGACGCGCAGAAGAGGCCCAAACGCGTCGAACATGCGCGGCGCAGGCTAGTGCATCGATCGCTCGGAATCGATGGGCTAGAAGATTTCGGGAGCCGAATTTTGGGGGTGAGCCCGGAAGCCCGTGCGGGTCACGATCAGTTCTTCGAAAACGTGAACTCGTCGCCCTTCATGTCTACGTGAACGACCGCGCCCGTCGTGTAGCCGCCCGCGAGGATCTCTTCTGCCAGCGGGTCTTGGAGCTTCTTCAAGATCGCGCGCTTGAGCGGACGTGCGCCGAACGCTGGCTCGTAGCTCATCTCGACGAGCGCGCCCTTCGCTGCCTCCGTGAGATCGAGCTTGAGCTCGCGGTCTGCGAGCAGCTTCTCCAACCGGCGCAGTTGGATGTCGACGATGCCGCGCAGGTCCTTCTTGCTGAGCGGCCGGAAGATGATGATGTCGTCGATGCGGTTCAAGAACTCGGGGCGCAGGAAATTCTTGAGTTCCTCACGCAGCACGTCTCGCAGCGCGTCGCGCCCTTCGTCGGTCTCGAACATCTTGAGATCGGTGTCGAGGATGCGCTGGCTCCCGATGTTGCTCGTCATGATGACGACCGTGTTGGAGAAGTCCGCCGTGCGCCCGCGACCGTCCGTGAGGCGGCCGTCGTCGAGCACCTGCAAGAGCAGGTTGAAGACGTCCACGTGCGCCTTCTCGACCTCGTCGAACAAGAGCACGCTGTACGGCTTGCGACGAACGGCCTCGGTAAGGAAGCCTCCCTCTTCGCTGTCCACGTAGCCGGGCGGAGCACCGACGAGCCGCTGCGCCATGTGCTTCTCCATGAACTCGCTCATGTCGAGGCGCGTGAGGGACTGCTCGTCGTCGAACAAGAACTCCGCGAGCGCCTTCGCCAGCTCCGTCTTGCCGACGCCGGACGGGCCCAAAAACAAGAAGCTGCCGATGGGCTTGCCCGGATCGCGCAGGCCAACACGCCCACGTCGCACCGCGCGCGACACCGCACGCACGGCCTCGTCTTGACCGACGACGCGCTTGCTCAAGCGCTCTTCCATCTTGAGGAGCTTCTCTGCCTCGGACTCGAGCATCTTGGCGACGGGGATGCCCGTCCAGTCGCCGAGCACGAGCGCCACGTCTTCTTCGGTGACGATGTTCGGTTGCTCCTTCAAGCCTTGCTTCGCGACTGCGGCCTCGGCGGCCTCGAGCTTCTTCTTCGCATCGGGCAGGGTCTTGTGCTCGAGCTCGCCGAGGCGCGCGAACTCCTGTTTTTCACGGGCGACGTCGATGTCGCGGTTGACCGTCGCGAGCTCTTCGCGCGCCGCCGAGAGCGTGCGGATGAAGCTGCGTCGCGAGTCCATCTTCGCGCGCATCTCCAACACGTTGGGCTCGAGCTCGGCGATCTCTTTGTCGATGCGGTTGCGCGTCTTCTTGCTCATCGCGTCGTCGTCACCCGCGAGTGCCGCGCGCTGCGCCTTGAGCGACGAGAGCCTACGAATCGCGGAGTCCACCGCCGCGGGCACGCCGTCGATCTCGACGCGCTTGCGAGCGGCTGCTTCGTCGAGCAGGTCCACGGCGCTGTCGGGTAGGGCGCGGTCTTGGATGTAGCGCTTGGCCAGGCGCACACTGGCAACGATTGCGGGGTCACCGATCTGCACGTGATGGTGCTCTTCGTACCGCGTCGCGATCCCGCGCAGCATCTCGATCGCTTGATCGGGTGTAGGCGGATCGATCGTCAAAATCGTGAAGTGACGAAGGAGGCCCGCGTCCTTCTCGTGCATCTTGCGCAGCCCGTCGGGCGTCGTCGTCGCCAGCACGCGCACCTCGCCACGCGCGAGCATGGGCTTCAACAAATCGCCGACTCCGCTCCCTGCCGCACCTTGACCGAACAAGGACTCGATGCCGTTGATGTAGAGCACCGTCTCTTTGCCGCCCGGGACACTGCGAACGCTCGCGAGGGCTTGTTTCAGCCTCTCTTCGATCTCTCCGCGCAGCTTGGCGCCGGCGACGAGCGTGCCGATCTCGAGTTCGAGCAGCGAAATCTTCGCGAGGTTCTCTGGCACCTCTCCGGCGGCGATGCGACTCGCGAGCGCGCCGACGATCGACTGCTTGCCGACGCCGGGCTCCCCTACCAAGAGCGGGTGGTTCTTCTGCCGGCGCTCCAAGATCTGTTGGAGGCGACGCACCTCGACCTCGCGACCGATGTACGATCCGTTGCGGCTGCGCTCGATGATGTCCGTCGTGAATCGCGTCGCGGGATCGCTCGCAGAGGACGTCGAGGTCCCGCTGCCGGCGGGATCTCTCGGCACGCTCTTCAGCGCGGCCATGTGCGGGCGGAACGAGCCCGGCCCGAGAGCGAACGCCTGCAGCACGATCGCCGCCGAGCCACGGATCTCTTGCGACAGCGCGTTGAGCAAATGCTCCACACCGACCGTGCCTCCGCCCGCTTCCTTCTCGGCGCGACCGAGGAGATCGAGCATCGCGTTCGACAGGTACGCGAGCCCGCCGCTCGACTTGCCGATGCGCGCGAGGCCAGTCTCTGCCTCTACCGCGACGTCTGTGGGTTCGGCACCCGCCTTCTTGAAGACCTCCGCGACGCCGCGATCGCGATCCAGAGCGCGCGTGAGCAAATGGATGGGCTCCACCTGCGGGTGCTTGCGCTCGTCCGCGAGCGCCTGCGCGCCGGCCACGAGGGCCTTGGCGTCGGGTGCGTACTTCTCGAGGTGGATGGTCTGCTCCACTGGCTTCGGGTCAGGCATTGGGAAATTGAGGGTATCATGGGCTCTTTACGGGACCGCTTGCCGATTGGCGCTACAGGCCCCACGATTGCCGCGTCATGCCTGCCGATGTCGTCGTCTACACGACCGATTACTGCCCCTATTGCGACCGCGCGAAAGCGCTCCTCAAGAAGCGGGATATCCCGTTCGACGAGATCGATGTGGGCAATGACGACGAGAAGCGAGCCTGGCTCGTGAAGGCCAGCGGGCGCCGCACGGTGCCGCAGATCTTCATCAAGGGCGAACCCATCGGCGGCTCCGACGAGCTCCACGCGCTCGACCGCGCAGGTGAACTCCAAAAGAAGCTGAGTTCACCGGCGGGCGGAGCCTAAAGCCGTAGACCAGCGTGTCCTCAATTCAGCACGCGTTGAGGGAGGCCAGTTCAACGCTCGTCGGAATACTCGGCACCGCACACGCTATAAGCTGGACCCGATGACCCAGCCCACTCCTTATCGTGTCATTCCGTTGATCGGTCGCGACGACTCCGGGAAAACGTGGTTGGCGCGCGCGATGGCCGCCGCGGCGAACGCAGCTCCGCGTGCGGTGGTCGTCGACGGGCGCCATGCGGTGGTCGTCGACATTCCCGGTCACGCGCAAATGACTCAGCTCGTGGACTTCGCCGATCACGCGACCGAGCAGTGGCTCCTCGCGTCGTCGGGCGCGGCGGGCGCGATCCTCGTCATCTCCGCCACCGACTCCGTCTTGCCCGAGACACGGAGGAGCGCGACTACGGCACTCGCGCTCGGCATCCCGATCGTCGCCGCGGCGCTCACGAAATGCGATCAAGTAGAGGACGTGGAGATGCTGGCGCTCCTCACGATGGAGATTCGGGAGCTGCTGACGAAGTTCCACGCTGCGAACGTGCCCGTCCTCCAGACCTCAGCCGGGCCCGAGACGACGCGCGGAATGCAATCGCTCCTCTCGGTCCTTGCTCATTGACCATGGTGGCCGCGATGCGTAGGGCGAGAATCTGGGCTCACATCACGGGCGGACAGAGGTTGTCCGGCGGCTTCAGTAGCACGCACCCGAAGTTCGGCCCGCCGTCGGCGCTCTTGCCGGCGATCTGGCAGCACTTCTTCGCGCCGAGGCACATGTCGTTGTTGGGATCGCACGGCGTGGCGAAATAGGAGGAGTCCGTCGCGTCTTGTGGCGGGGACGCGTCTTGGGCCTGTTGCGACCTGTCGCTTGATGCGTCAACCGATGCTTCCACGCCGCCGTCCTTCGCCGCAGGCGTGGAAGTCTCGCTCGCGCACGCGATCCAACCGGCGCAGGAGGCCAGCGCGACCAAGACGAAGCGCAAACGCATCACAACAACCTAGCAGAGCCTCGAGTCTTCTGGCGCGCCCGGTACCGTGATAACTGTCGTACCCATGCCCTGGCGTTGGGCGGCCCTTCGAGGTCAGCGAGTGTTGGCGCGTGTGAGCGCAGGCGGCGAGCTGGTCTCGAGCGGAGGTCGCGTCGAGATTCGATACAAAGCAGGCGACCCGCGGGCCTACCACGCGGCGTCGAGGAACCTCACGCTCGTGGGCGACGAGATCTTGTCCGAAGAGACCTGCCCCGCCGCGAGCGATCCGGCGCCTTCCAAGGCCGCAGGGACGACCGCGAAGAAGACCGCGCTCGCGGCCAAGCACGCGCATGTCGTGCACGATGCGAAGTCTTACGTCGCGTACACGGACGGCGCGTGCAAGGGCAACCCCGGGAGCGCGGCGTCCGCGTGCGTGCTCATCGCGCCAGACGGCAGCGTGACCGAAGAGGCCGTGTACCTGGGCCACGCGACCAACAACATCGCTGAGCTGAACGGCCTCGCGCAGGCGCTCGCGCTCGCGCCGCCGGACCAGCCGCTGGTCGCGCACACGGACAGCAAGTACGCCATCGGCGTGCTCTCGCAGGGTTGGAAGGCGAAGGCGAATCGAGAGCAGATCGCGCGCATCAAGGAGCAGCTCGTGGGGCGCCAGGTGCGCTTCGTGTACGTGCCGGGGCACTCGGGCGTTCCACTCAACGAGCGGGCAGATGAGCTGTGCAATGACGCTGTCTCCCTGCGGCGCTCGTCGCTGAAGAAGCTCGAGCCCAAAGCGCCGGCAAAGCGCACTTGAGCGGCGACCCGCGACCGTCGGCGAGGTAACATGCGCCGACATGGACGCGTTCGAGCAGCTCGTGGCCCGCGGTGATCCGCTCGACCTCGCGCGCGGGGTCGCACTCCTCGCCACGGACGAGTATCCCGCGCTCGACGTGGACGCGTTGCTCGGTCAGCTCGACGAGCTCGCCAAGCCGCTGCTCGCACGACGACTCGCGTCCGTAACGGCGAGCGAGCAAGCCGACGCGCTCCGCGTTCGTTTGTACGAGGAGGCCGGCTACTCGGGCAACGAGACGGACTACTACGACCCGAAGAACAGCCTCTTGCCTGACGTGCTCGCGCGGCGCACGGGCATCCCGATCTCACTCGCACTCGTCTACACGGAGGTCGCGCGGCGGGCGGGAGTCAAGGCGAACGGCGTGGCTTTTCCGGGGCATTTTCTCGTTCG
>JAYVYD010000453.1:0-16683 GCA_043784605.1 Myxococcales bacterium
CCAATCGGCTCAGTTGTTGTCGTTCGCCGAAGGCGGCGACAAGTTGTTGCGGGCGTTGCCAATCGGCTCAGTTGTTGTCGTTCGCCGAAGGCGGCGACAGTTTTTCGACGCGCTTGGGATCCGACCGAGATGGACTTCTCTGTCGGAGCATCACAGAGGGTCATGAAGCGAGTTCTGAAGTGGATCGGGATCATCGTCGCGGCGTTGGTGGTCATCGTCGGTGCGCTGGGATACTCCGCGTTTGGCGACTCGAGCCCGATCGTCGCTGGGCCCCTCGCGCCTGGCGTCGAGACCGTGAAGGACGAATTCGTCAGCGTCTTCTTCTTGGACGCGGGGGCCGGAAAGGTCGCGCTCATCGACGCGGGCAACGACAAGACCGGGGCCGCGATCTTGGCCGCGCTCTCTCGTCGCAACCTAGCGCCCGACGCCGTCTCCGCTATCTTGCTCACGCACGGCCACCCCGACCACACCGCGGCCTGCAAGCTGTTTCCCGCCGCGGCAGTCTACGCGCTGGACACTGAGACCGCGCTCATCGGCGACGCGGCGAAGGTGACTCACCCATTGAAGGACGGCGAGGCGTTCGACGTCGGCGAGCTTCATATCGAAGTCTTCGCGGTGCCGGGCCACACTCCTGGCTCCGCGGTCTACCTCGCTCGCAACGTTCTGTTCTTTGGTGACAGTGCCGGCACCTCGGCCAAAGGCGAGATGAAGAAGGCGGTATGGATCTTCACCAAAGACAACGCGCAGAACGTGGCCTCGCTGAAGACACTAGAAGCGCGACTCGCTCCGCGCGCGCCTGACGTGAAACAGCTGGCCTTCGCGCATACCGGACCCATTGCGGGTTTTCAGGCCTTCGCTAGCTTCGCAGCACGACACTAGGGTCGTTCGCTCCCAAGACATTGACCGCACCTGAGTAGAGCTCGAGGACCAAGTGCGCGCGTCTCTCCTGTGTCGTGCGTTGGTTGATATAGCCCTTGTCCGTGATCTCTCCCGCGTCGACGTTCGGCGGCTCGCTCATGAAGAGTACGCGCGTGACTCTCGTCGAGTTGGACGGGTTCTGCGCGTTCCATTTCGCGATCGCCTCGCACGCTCTCTCGGGTCCGCGCGGGCCCGCCGACGCGCTCGGCCATGCGAGCAGCGCCAGCGCGTCTCGATCTTGTCCGCAGACCACCACGTCCATCAACACGCCCCCCGCCGCCGCGAGCACTCCGGTGCGCACGTTCGTGACGCTGACCCAGGTGCCGGAAGAGAGCTTGAAGTCCTCTGCAACGCGGCCATCGAAGACGAGTCCCGCAGAAGGATCCTCCGGATCGGCCCATTTCACGGCATCTCCCATCTTGTAATAGCCCTCTTCGTCGAACGCTTGATCCGTCAACGACGGCTCCTCCCAATATCCCTTCATCACGTTGGGACCTTTGACGCGCACCTCCAGCTTGTGACCATTGGGGACCAACTTGAGAGTCACTCCAGGCGCCGGTAATCCAATGTTGCCCGCACCCTCCAACGGAAAGTGCGCAGAGGTCGCCAGCGGCGAGGTCTCCGTGGAGCCCCACGCGGTCGTCATGAATACCTCGCGCGGTGCGTGTCGTTTGGCGAGCACGACGAGGCGCTTCCACAAATCCGGAGGCAGCGCCGCTGCCGCATAGAACATCACACGTAGTCGAGAGAAGAACGCTCGCGCGAGCGCGTCATCGGCCTCGAGCTTCGGCACGAGAGCGCCGTATCCGGCTGGCACGTTGAAGTAGAGCGTCGGCGGCAATTCACGCACGTTCCGTAGCGAGAGATCGATCGTCGGCGGTCGGCCCTCGTCTACCCAGAGCGTCCCGGCGTGCGCGAGGACCATGTTGAAGTTGTGATTGCCGCCGAACGTATGACTCCAAGGGAGCCAATCGACGAGGACCGGCGGCTCTTCGCTCAAGAACGGCCAGCATTGGGTGATCATCGCTTGATTGGCACACAGCATGTCGTGCGTATTGGGGACTCCTTTGGGAGCACCCGTCGAGCCCGACGTGAACAATATCTTCGCGACGTGATCGGGAGTCACGATTGGCAGGTTGCGCGACTGGGATTGACCCATTGTCGTGTCGGCGCCAGTCAGAGCGTGCGCAAAGTCCAGACCGCGCCACTGAGGCGTCTCCGCGAAGATCGCGGTGGGTCGCACTTTCTCGAGCACGACCTCGAGCTTTGCGAAGTCTTGACTGACTGACGAGTACGCCGGCGAAATTGGCACGAAAGGTACGCCTGCCAAGAAGCACCCGAGCATGACGAGCGCGTGCTCGACGGAGTTTCCGCTGAGCGCCGCGACGGCCGTGTGCCGCTCTTCGACCAGCCAGCCCGCGATCGACTCCGCGCGCGCCATCGCCTCGGCCCACGTGACTCTCTTGATCGAGTCCCCGCTTCGCTCGACCAAGAAGTCGCGCTCCGGGGCGAGGGTGACCGCGCGTCTGAAGAGCTCCGCGAGCGTCGTCGACGCGTAGACGAGTGCGTGAGGAGAGGACAAATACCAAGTAGCGCCGACGCTGCGAGCGTCGACCAATCGCTCTGCGAGCTTCAGCATGAGAGTCATTATCGATCATCTCGGCCGCGTTGGGTTGACCGATAGCTGAGGATTCGCGCCATCGTGCAGTACCTTGATTCGATGCAGATCGCAGGAATCTTCAGCGCGCTCGGCCTGTCGGGGGCCGCAGGTCTCAACGCGTATGTGCCTTTGCTTCTGGTCGCGGTGCTCGCGCGCTTCGGTGTCGTGTCGCTCACTCAGCCCTACGACGTGATCGCGAGCACTTGGGCGATCGTCGTCATCTCGATATTGCTCGTGATCGAGGTCATCGTCGACAAGGTGCCGGGCGCCGACCACATCAACGACCTCGTGCAGACGTTCGTGCGGCCAACGGCCGGTGCCGTTCTCTTCGCCGCCAGCAGCGGCGTCATCGGAGACGCTCACCCCGCGGTATTTCTGATCGCAGGTCTCATGATCGCGTTCGGCGTGCACGCCGCAAAGACGACCGCGCGTCCTGTCGTCAACATGACGACCTTCGGGGTGGGGGCGCCGGTCGTGAGCACGATCGAAGACGTCGCCGCTCTCGGGACCTCGCTGCTCGCGGTGTTCGCCCCGTTCGTCGTGGGTGTTGCCGTTTTGCTCTTCGTTGTGGCGGTGATTTGGGTCATTCGTGCCCGCCGAGCGAAGGCACGCGCGCACGCCGCGCGACACCCGTAGGACCGCGTGAGGCAAAGACCAATACGCAGTAGTCTCGGAGTACGGATCTCGAACGACACGCCGGACCTGTCGCTGTACTCGTCGGCTTTCTGGCGCTCAACACGGCGACGAGCAAACCGCGCGAGGTCGTTGATGCGTAGGCACCGATCGTCGCGACCCCCCCCGAGCGGCACCAAGGCCCTGGACGTCGACGCCGCGATCAAGCTCCTCTGCAAGGGCGCTCACCTCGACGCGTGTCGCATCCTGGAAGTGTTCAGGACCGCGACGATGGCGTCGGACTCTCCGACGGCGGGGAAAGACCTGTGCGTGGGAGAGAGCTTCCCATTGAGCGGCACGGCCGCCGATCACGAGACGAACTTCCTGCAGCTGACGCCCGGAGCGACTCCCAACGCCGACGTAGAAGCCGCCGATCTCCTCCTAGTGTCGGCCTCGTTGCGCTCGCTCATCCCCGAGAACGCAGGTGAGCAGAAGGACTCGGACTCGGTGCTCTTCGCCACGGCAAAGCACCTCCGAAGGGAAGCAAAGCAGTCGAGTATATGCGGACCGTCGTGCCTACGTCCGGGAAGAGAACGATGATACGCGTGGGAGGCTCGGCGGCGATAATCGTCGATCGAACCTATGCCTATACCTACTTTCCGAAGTCGGGAGATCGGCTGCTCGCTCCGTCTCGATCACTGCGTCGCGGTCCTTCGTCTCGCATTCGCTCCGCTTCGTGCGCACACGCCAGAGTGGTTGGCGGGCAGCTTGCCAGACGCCGCGTGGGCGTATGCCTTCGGCTCGTCGTTGGCGCTCGTCTGGTGCGGAACGAGTGACCGCATGGGTGCGCGCGCGTGGTGGGCCTTCGGCGCGATCGTAACTGCGTCGTTGGAGCTCGCGCAAGCGGCGCACCTCATCCCCGGAGTCTTCGACACGACCGACTTGGTGACGATGCTCCTCGGCTTCGGTCTCGCGGTCGCGCAGCTACGTTCGCGACCTCAAGTCGCCGTCAGCGCACCGTGATGGTCTTCGTCGGCTTGTAGACATTGTCGACCTCACCGTCGACGACGCGCAGGCTGCCGCCGACTTGGTCCGTCTCGTTGGCCGCTACGAGCAGCTTCAGGTAGCTCGCTTGTGAGCCGTCGACGAGCGCGTGAACCCACTTGCCGAGCGCGTAGCCGGAGTGCCACGAGGGCGCTTCCATACCATTGACGATCATGTCGAGGTTCTTGGTGCCGCCCGACTTCAGGCTGTAATAGCCGCGATTATAGTAGTTGTAAGACACACATCCGTCGATGAAGAGGATCTGGTAGCTCGAGGGGAAGTCGCTCGCCGCAAAGTTCGACGGGTCGAGCGGCCCGTACCCGATATACGAGTGACCATTGTAGAGAAAGACGTCGCTATTTTTGATTGCGTATTTATGAGGAGCGTCGTCGGTACCCGAGCCGAAGTAGGTGAGCAGCTCGAGGGTCACGCCCTTCTCGGGCGCGGCACCGATCTTCACCCTCACAGGTGCCTCGAGTCGGATGAAGTGATAGCTTACCTTCTCCGCGATGGCCGTGAGGAGCGCGTCGCGACCCACGTTGACGGGGAGCGTGTCATTGATGACATCCATGAAGCCGTTCGGCAGCTTCACGGGGTTGCCGTTCACCGTGTACGTCGAGAGGTCTGCGTTTCCTTCGATGCTCGCGAATTTGAAGTTGCGACCTTGCACCGACGCGCGTAGCTCGTCCATCCACTCACCCCACGCCGAGTCTTGGTAGTTGCTGGTGTGGGAGGAGTGATCAATAAGGCCATTGACCATCGAGATGACGAGACGGTTCGGCTTTACTCCGCCTGCGTAGAGTCGGTCGTACTCGGGATAGGTGTTGCCGGCGTTGGTCGTGGCTGCCGCGAGCTTCACGGTGATCGGCACATAGAGGCGGTCTACCTCGCTCTGCGGAATCTTCCCGTCTCCCACTTTCTTGGCGTCCGCGTCGATCGCCTTCTGCTCGCTCGCCATCGCGCCGTGGCAGTTGGTGACCGAGGGGTCGAACACGTACCAGAGCGAGCCCGAAAACTCCTGAGCCTCAGAGTCGTTTGCGGTGCACTCGTTGAGGATGCGCGACGTCTGCGACCCATATGAGGGATTCAACACGGCAGTAGGAAGTGCGGTGCGCGAAGCCATCGCGACCGGCACGACCGCGTCGTCCTTGTAGACGTAGGAGACCTTCATCATGGTCTTGGTCGTGTTGGGTTGTGCGGCGATCGCCACCACCACCTTGGTCTTGATGAAGGTCTTCGGGTCGACGCCCTTGAGCTCTCGCGATGCCACGGCGACCTGCGACGTGCGGAGCGCTCCGAAGGCGGTCTGCGTCTGCGTGCGCACTTGCTGCAAGATCTGTCCGTCAGTCGCGCTCGTGTCCACGTAGACGTAGCCGCTGAACGTCAGCTTGCGGGCTCGCGCAGTGGCGCTCGTGAGATCGTCCTGACCGGTGCCCACGGTGTCGCCCGCGGAGCTCGCGCAAGCGGCCGACAGACCCATCAACGCAAAGAACGAGACCTTGAGAGCGCTATTCATACAGCGCCACTGAGCACGTCGCATGCCGTCGTACATGTAGGATGGCGCCAGCCGTTTTCTCGGCATTTTCGATAATTTCAAGCCCATCAACCTGGATCACTGGAGATCTAGCCTACAGAGTAGGAGATCCACCCCTTGCCCGCGGCGTGGCCAGAAGATCGGATGACAACCGCTCGTGCTCCCGGTTGGCTTTAGTTCGGTCGAGTGATTTGCTCCTTCAACGAGGCTACCTGCGAGCGAACGCCCTCGAAGAGCTCGCGGACGTCCACCTGGGCGCCATCTTCGACACGCTTCGAGATCATCGTGAGCGGGAAGAGCACCAAGCTCGTATCCAGATATCGCAGGGCCGGATCCCTCCCATATTCGTCCTCCACGATCGCCCAATCGAGGCCTTCGATCGCGTCCACCAAGCGCATCCCGAAGACGACCCCCAGCGATTGCAGCTCGTACGTGTCGTCAGCCGCGAGGATGTTGCGATCGATGAGCCGCTGCAGGACCGCGAGGTCTCCGTCGTCACCTGGCAACCCGAGTTTGAGGTGCTCGGCGGCGAGCGTCTCCACGAACATTCGGTGCTGCGCGAGCCGTGTAATGTCCGAGTCCAGCGGCGGAGTGATGTTGAGATCCATGGCCTCGAGTCTAGCAGCAGGGAGCCGACGAATCAGGTCACTTCGCGCGCGCGACCGCTGTCTGGATCGTGGCGCATGGCGCCGGCCGGCACACCGCTCGTCACATCCTTCGTGTCGACCTCGCCGCGCGCCCAGAGAGTGCGCTCGACCAACGCAAGAAACACGCGCTCGATCGCGGCCTGAACCTCCGCCCCTTCGAGTAGCCCCATCGCGCGGGCGATGGCTTCGATAGTTGCCAATCGGCCGTCGTGCACTTCGGCGCGCAGTCGATAGAGCGACGGCGGCCCAGGCGGGAGCGAGACGCACGGGACGTCGCGGAAGCCGCCAACGCGCTTTTGCACCTTGGACGCCTGGCGCCAATTTCCGTCGGGCACGATGAGCGTAATCGGTTTGGGCCACACCAGATAATCGGTAATCGGCTTGGCGCCTTCGAAGGGGAACAAGAAGAGCGGCTGTGTCTCCGGTCCGAACACGACCGGCTCCGTGGGAGAGCCCTCGTGCCCGCGAACGAGCACCTCGCTATTGATCAGGCACTGCGCCGCCATTTTCCCCGTGTTCGTCGGTTTGCGCGCCTCACAACGGTGAATCACCAAAAGCAGCCGAGTGCGCGTCTGGTGGCGCACGACGAGATCACAAATACACAGGCTCGCGTGCATGCGGCACGTCGCACATCGGCGTGAGGCGTTGTTGCGGCGACTCACGACCGGCTCAGGGGAACAGCGCAACGAGCGCCGCGAGCGTGATGTCGTTCGCGCTGACTCCGCTTTTGTTGGTGACCGCCACGATGGCCGTCTTCTTTTCGGCGAAGTAGAACGCTTCCGTCTCGAAGCCGTCGATCGCGCCGTTGTGGCCCATTGCGGGGCCCGCGCCAGCAGTGATGCTCGCGTCGAGAAGTAGCACTCCAAGGCCGTATTTCACGCCGCCGCCGAGATCGCTAGTCTTGGCGACAAGGAGCGCGCGCCCAGGCGCGTCAAGGACCGCGTCGGATCCATAGAGCGCGCTGATCCAATCGGTGACGTCTGCGCCGGTGGCGACCATTGCTCCGGCGGTCCACGGCCCTGTCGGATCGCCATACAACGTAACGTCGACTTTGTTGGTGAAGCCGTGTGCCATTCGCCCCTTGTCCACGGTGTCCTCGCCGTCCAAGAGAGTATTCGTGAGCTTCGCTCGGTCGATGGCTCTTGCGTGCAGCGCGACCCCGGCCTTGGTGGAGGTCGCCGCTTCGAGGATCATCCCCAGCAATACATAGTTGGTATTCGAATAGTGATAACCTGCGTCCGGCGCGAAGTATGGAGCGCTCGCCGTCGCGAGGTCCACGATCTGTTGCGGGGTCCACGGCTTGCTGCGATTGACGAGAAACGCCTGGTCACTGGTATAATCGAAGATGCCGCTGCGATGGTCGAGGAGCATCTTGACCGTCACGCCGGTCGTCCCCTTGACATTGGGCACCCATTTCGAAAGCAGGTCGTCCAATCCCACCTTGTTCTCTTGAACGAGCGACAAGATGGACGCAGACACATAAGTCTTGGTGACGCTTCCAATGCGCCACAGAGAATCGATGCCAGCGGTCTTCGGGTCGCCGCTCACGTAGACGCTGTTGCCGCACGCGGGGTTCTTCACGGCGAGCAGCGCGTTGGGCGACTTGCGCGCGCCATCGAGCGCGGCCTGGAGCTGCTGATCTTGGGTTGTGCAAGCAGCCGATCTCGGCGGGCTCGCGTCCGCTGCGTCAACGGCCTGGAGCGTGTCGGACGCCCCGGCGTCGTTCGGCGGCGTCGTCGCAGGAGTAGAGCTACAAGCGGCGACGAAGAGGAGTATCGACCCATGGTGCATCTTCGACACTCTAGCGACGTAGGAGCCGCTTCCGTAAAACATTTAGAGGAGTCCATGTGGATCGAGGTCGTCGCACGCGGCGTCAGGCGCAGTGTATTCTGAGAGTCGATGTCCGGAGTGCTCGACTTCGGACATCGCGAAGCTCACGAGCGACACGACCGGCCGCACGACAATTCGCATGAGGTTCTCCTGCGGATCACGCTAACACCGTGACGATACCGAGCAGAAGCGCAGCGTCCGGCATTTGATCTAAACGTAGACGAGCCCTGCCGTCGGATTGCCCACGGGCGCTCCCGAGAGAAAGCCAGCATCATCGCGAATGCCGAGCAGATGAAGCACACCGAAGACGATGAGTAGTGTGAGGCCGATCCCGAGCAGAGTCTTCATCGCCTCCTCCGCCGATCCACTTCGTGCCAAGCCGGACCGAGCGTGATCGCATAAAGAAGTACGGTGTCGCCGACCTGGTTGCCGGCGGCATATCGGAGAGATATTTTGTCCTCGATCGGAAAGGCCGCAAAGTCGAGCGCGGTCACTAGCTTGGTGAAGTAGGGCTCGTCGTCGAACGTCTTCGCCGCGACCAACGCGAGCCCACTCGACCCAGCGCTGACAAGAAGCCAAGGGATCACTGGCCCGGAGTCGATGTCGTCATGACCGACGCGCGCCGCGGCCCACTCGACCGCGTACCGGACCGCCAAGAATGTGGCGATCACGACGATCAAGGTAGCGCTCGTGATGAGCATCCAGAGGGAGTGCGATGGACGATGCCGCGTCGACCGGCAAACAGCGAGGGGTGTCGCAGTCAAGGAGCGCGTCGGGTATCGCGTTGCCCACGACGGTGAGCCCGGCAGCGTCACGTTCACGGATGCACCGGGGCCTGAGGAAGTGACCGAGCGCGCTTGGTCATCCAATGAAGCGCACGCACGCGGACCTCTCCAATCATGAGGAGCTAAACTCTGCCACGAAGAACACTCTTGTTGCGTCCAGCGTAGTCCGCGCAGGACCAACGCCTTCGGCAAGAACTTGCGGGGTGCCGCCTTGCTTGGAGACGCGAAGAATGACGCCCCCCCGATTCGCGTCGGTTGCCGTCACATGGGCGGACGTCTCATCGATCGCGAGCCCGAACATGTAAGTTCCCGTCGCGAGCACCCGGCCGACCTTGGTGGTCTTGTCGAATCGTGTCAGCCGACGTAGCGGGCATCGTCGTCTATGGCCAGCGCGATGGTTGCTTCGCGAACTGGGCGAAGGGTTCAATGACGCCATTGTCCCGCCCGCCGGAAAAACTGGTCCCGATCGCACTGATGAGGGCATGCTCGGTCGCGAACTTTCTCGAGACACCGTTTTGGCGCGTCCACACGTGACCGTCACAGGTGCCCCAAAACACCGGGTCGCCGTCGATCGCGAGTGCGGTCGCGCCGGCGCGATCCGTCGCGATCACCTCATCGGCGCAGGAGCGCGAATCCTTGCCCTCCGGCACCGGCACGCCGAGCGGAGTACGCCCGCTGCACGCGATTGCCGTGCCTATGAGCAGGCTCGATCGCACGGACATGGGACGAACAGACCGCGGCCGCAGCGCAAACGCAACAGCTCGCGTCAATCGACTGCGCCGAGGTGGCCGTCTTGTGCGAAAGAGAGCTGACGAAGGCCAAGCCAGGCGCTAGTCTGAAAATATGCCCAGGGTCCTCGCGGCGACCGCTATCGCTCTCATCACAACTTCCTTGGTCGCGGGTTGTTCCCTGCTGACGTCGCTCAACGACTTGGCACCGACTTCCGATGCTGGCGGTGGGGACCATACGAGCCCCATCGCGGACTCCGGCACGGATACGAGAAGCGACGCCGCCGACTCTGCCGACGCGGCGACCCGCTACAACGACATGACCTCGTCGTCGTTCTGGTCCACGTTCGACACCACTTCGGTGAACGCGAACGCCAAAGGCTTCATAGGTGCGGCGTTCGACAGTCGCTACCTCTACCTAGTGCCCGCCAATGGCACCAATGGCGTCGTCACGCGGTATGACACCCGCGCGAGCTTCACCGCCGGCACGGCCTGGTCCAGCTTCGATACGACCACCTTGAACCCCAACGCCAAGGGCTTCTTTGGTGCGGTGTTCGACGGTCGCTATGTGTACCTGGTTCCGAACGGCCTCGGCTCTCTGAGCGGCCTCGTCGCACGGTATGACACCCAGATAGATTTCCTCGGCGTCCCCTCATGGTCCTTCTTCGATACAACCACGGTGAATGTGGGCGCCAAGGGGTTCCGTGGTGCCGTGTTCGACGGTAAATATGTCTACTTCGTACCGAACGACAACGGCGCGGTCTCGGGCGTCGTCACCCGCTACGACACGTCAGCACCCTTCGGCATCGGCGCCTCATGGTCCACATTCGATACGGCCACAGTCGACCCGGGGGCCAAAGGGTTCGTGGGTGCGGCGTTCGACGGTCGCTACGTCTATCTCGTTCCGGCCAACAACGGAGCTACCGACGGTGTCATCGCTCGCTATGATACCAAGGCGAGTTTCGCGACGGGCGGCTCCTGGGCCACCTATGACGTGGCGACTGTGAACCCTGGCGCCAAGGGTTTTTCGGGCTCGTCGTTCGATGGTCGGTACCTCTACCTCGTTCCCTACGGCAATGGGGCTTATGACGGCGTGGTCGCGCGCTATGACACGCAGGCGAACTTCACGTCGGCTGCATCCTGGGTCATCTTCGACACCGGCACCCTCAACGTAGGTGCCCTGGGTTTCTTCGGCTCGTCATTCGACGGACGCTACGTGTACTTCGCTCCGCTCAACAACGGGTCGCCCGATGGTGTGATCGCTCGCTATGACACTCAGATGAGCTTCACCGCACCTGCCTCTTGGACCACATTCGACATTGCGACGGTGAGTCCGGGCGCGAAGGGCTTTCGTGGCGCGGCGTTCGACGGTCACTACTTGTACCTAGTGCCGGGCTACAACGGCACTCCCAGCGCGTTGGTCGCACGCTTCGACGCGAAGACGCCGCCTTCGATGCCCAAGCTGCCCGGCTGGAGTGGGTCGTTCTTTTGATAATCAGCTGACCACTGAGAAGCGCGCCGCATGGCTAGTTGCCAGGCCATGCGGCGGTGGGGCAGCGACTACTTCCCGAGCTTCACAGCTAGGACGTCGACCTTCTCGATCGACGGCGGCTCCGAGAGGAGATCGGCGGCGTTGGCCATGAGCGCGGCCGCGATGGGGCCATTGAGATGCGCGTCCCGGCCGCGGTCTTCCGCGAAGGCATCGACGATGTAAAACGTCGACTTGCCCGAACGCAGGGCGAACCACGTGACCGTCAGCGCCTCCGCCTCTGCGAGCGGGAGTGCGCCGGCGAGGAACGTCGCCACTGCCTCTTCTTTGCCTGCTTTAGCGACCAAGCGAACTACCAAACCGACCTTGAGCATGCGTGTGTCTCCTTGTTCGTCGAGCCGATGGTCAGATCGACATGGCCGAAACAATGGCCCCGTGAGGGCTTCGGCGGTAGTGGCGGAAACGACAACGATGGTATCGTTCTCGCCATGCGCATTTCCGTCCTCGTCCTCGACGGAGTCTTCGATACTGGGCTCGCCACCGTGCTCGATACGCTCGACACCGCGAACGCGCTCACGGCGGCGACACGGCGGCAGAGCGCGGGGTTCGTCGTGACGAAGATCGGGTTCAGACGTCGCGTGCGAACGAGTCAGGGCTTCGTGGTGAGCCTCGAGTCCGCGCGCACCGCTCCGCGTCCCGACGTCGTCATCGTCCCCGCGCTCGGCGCGAAGAGCCCCGAGACGCTAGCTCCGCGCCTTTTGGAGCGCGACGTCGCCGAGGCGGGCTCGTTGCTTCACGCTTGGAGAGCGGGCGGCACTCGCATCACCGCCGCATGCACGGGAACATTCGTGCTCGCGAAGAGTGGCATCCTGGACGGCCAACGCGCCACGACGACCTGGTGGCTCGCGCCGATGATGCGCGCGCAGTTCCCTTCGGTGGAGCTCGACGACTCACGCATGATCATCGACTCGAACGGCATCGCGACTGCGGGCGCAGCGCTCGCGCACGTCGATCTCGCGTTGTGGTTGGTCCGCCGCCAGAGCCCGTCCATCGCTCGGGCCACGGCTCGCCACTTGGTCTTCGACGAGCGACCCTCGCAAGCGTCCTATGTCCTACCGGACTTCGTCGCTCACTCGGACCCCATCGTGGAAAAATTCGAGCAATGGTCGCGACGTCACCTAGCGGAGTTCTCCCTCCTCGAGGCGGCCCGCGCGATAGGTGCGAGTACGCGCACGCTCGAACGACGCCTGCAAAGCGTGCTCGGAAAGTCGCCACTGTCCTACGTGCAAGATCTCCGCGTCGAGCAGGCGGTGCATCGCCTCGCGACGACCAACGAGAGCGTGGACGAAGTCGCGACTCTCGTCGGCTACGGTGACGGCGTCACGCTGCGCACGCTTCTCCGAAAGAAGACCGGTCGCGGTGTCCGCGAGCTGCGTGCGCGTGGATGAGATCGAGTGTGGCAAACGTGCGCGCCTCACCCTGCAGGATCGCCACACGAAGCTCGCACAGTACAAACACGCAGTGGCATGCCCGTCGCGAGGCGCCTTTCGCGTTCGATGGGCACGAGCTCTGCTATTGGGGGGTTTGAGATGGCCATCGTCGTCGCACTGTTGATCGGCCTCTGCGCGGGCTTCGTCGGATCGATTCCGATCGCGGGGCCCGTCGCGGTCCTCGTCCTCGAGACGGGATTGCGGAACAAGCGGAGCGATGCCTTGCAAATCGCCGTGGGCGCGGCGCTAGCGGAGGGCATCTGCGCGGCTCTCGCGTTCATCGGAGTCACATCGCTGCTGTCCCGATTCCCGAGCGTGCTGTCCGTGGAGCGCGTCGTGGGCGCGGCGGTCCTCGTGATGGTGGGCGTCTACTTCGTAGTGCGAAAGCCCAAGGCCGAGGACTCACCACAGTCCAAGCCGAGCCCGAGAAAGTGGCTACTCGGACTCTCGATTACAGGTCTCAATCCGACGATCCTCGTCACGTGGACTGCGGTGATCGCCGCCTTGCATGGCGCCGGTCTCTTGTCGTTTCAGCTCGTCCACGCGATCCCTTTCGCGGTCGGAGTGACCTGCGGAGTCATACTCTGGTTCACGGTGCTCATCGCCATCGTGAGGAAGCTCGGCAAGCGCTTGTCGCCCTCCATGACGCAGCACATCGTCCACGGTATGGGGTATGTGCTCATCGCGGCAGGCACCGTCATGAGCGTGCGGTCCGTTGTCCTTTTGCTGAGGCCCTCGTGATGACGGCAAGCGAGACCGATCGCAAGTCACGCGCGCTCTCATGGCTCGCCCTTGGGGCAATTGCCGCGCTCGCGTACATGGCAATCCCGCTCGGCGCGGGCCTCTTCCTCGGGGCGCTAGTCGCGTTCACGCTCCAGCCGATCTACGTGAAGCTCTGCGCGCGAGGGATGGGCGTGACTGTCGCGGCAGCACTCTGCGCGCTCGCGACCACACTGGTCATCGCGGTCTGCATGGCACTCCTCGGGGCGCTCGTCGTGTCTAGGGGTCTCGCGTTCGCGAACGCGGTGCCCGGGTATGTCGCGCCGGGTGGTGCCGTCACGCGGTTCACAGAAGGTTGGGCGAGCGCGCTGGTCCCGCTGCATATCCGCCCCGCGCTGCTCGAGAAGGCGGTCCAAGATCAAGCCCTCTCTCTCGGCTCGAGCGCGACAACCGTCGCGGCTGACGTCGCGGGCACCACGTTCGGCGCGCTCTTGACGTTCGTGTTCATGGGCCTCTCCGCATTCTCCGTACTTCGTTATTGGTCCGCTTGGATGCGTCACGCAGAGAGCTTCCTGCCGTTCGAGCCACGCCACACGCATGCGCTCTTCGACGAGTTCCGTCGTGTCGGGCGACAGGTGCTGCGTGGAACGTTCGTCACCGGCCTCATACAGGGCGCGGCCGCGGCGATAGTCTATTGGGTCACGGGTGTGCCAGATCCCTTGTTCTTGGGAGTCCTCACGGCGCTCGCGTCCTTGCTACCGGCGGTCGGAACGCTGCTCATTTGGGTGTCCGTCGGCGTGTGGCTCATCATCAATCACCATGTAGCCGTGGGATTGACGGAGCTCGGGCTCGCCTCCTTGTTCGTCGGGCTGATTCCCGACTATGTGATTCGCCCGCGCCTCGTGGGCAGTGAGCGCGGTATCCCGGTGATCGTCACGTTCGTCGCGCTGTTCGGCGGGATCGCGGTCTTCGGATTGATGGGCCTCGTTGCAGGACCGGTCATCGCTGGGATGTCAGTCGCGATTTTACGCACATATGAGAGAGAGCTACCGGGGCGCGAGGAGCTGCCCCCAGCGAGCTAGTGTACCTTCGAGGGTGGGAGGCGCGCTCACTCGTTGGCCGCCGAACCCACTACGACCCTTGCGATCAGTCAAATAGCCGTGGAACTCCTGCGTTCCATAGGAGCCGGACCCATTCACGATGGGCTTCTCTCTCTCGTTTTGCGACTCGACAGCAACGCGCCACATGCGCTCGTCAATCACCGGGCCGCACGCCTTGTGCCGCCATAACCTGCGACTTGGCGCGAAGTCGCGCGCCGTGTTTTTCGCGAGCTTGCACGGCCGTGGCGCTTTAGCGCTGCCCGGCGTGAACGAAGCAATCCCTACCGCCACCGACGCTGGTCATGGGCGTCCGCTCCATCGACGCGACGTTCAAGGAGGCCTCGAAAACTTCCTCACGGGGGCGATCGCCGTCGTTGCCGATGCGCGATACGAGACATTGACGAAGCGCTTGAACGCGACCGTATCGCGACGCACGTCGAACTCAGCGGCGATGGTGTACACATAGTCCGAGGGGAAGCTTGTCTCACGCGACGTTGGCACACAGGGCTACGCGTTCGCGCGATTTCGTGCATTCTGTCATGAAGCTCGGAGTCGACGTCGGCCGCGCAAACAATGAAGCGACCGCGCCAATCGAATTCGTCTCTGGCTTCACGACGGTGCGTTCTATTCGCTCCTGCTCGCGTTCGATATCCAGGAGATGACGCGTTCGGCGACACGGTGCGGAGCCTCGGCCGAAAGGTCGTGTCCGACGCTGCCGATGACTTCGTAGGACGCACCCACGATCCCCCGCAAAAGCTCCCTTTGCGACTCCAGCGTGAGCAGCGGATCTTGTTGTCCCACCAAGACGAGCGTTGGCGATTGAATGTCGTGTAGGAACTCGTGCACGTCATGAGACCACGCTACGAAGAGCAGCGTCGCAAGCGCAACGCGAGAAGCCGGATTCGTACTCGCGGCCTGCCGAATGTCGGCGACCGCGAGCGGATGCTCATCCCGAAACTGGAGCGAGAGGATGCGCTCGGCCATACACGCCTCGGCCTCTTTGGGAGCCTTGAGAAGGCACCTCGCGAGCCCGAGCTCGCGCCTCCACGCACGACGATCGAACATCGAGCCGCGAGGGAGGGTCGAAGCCAACACCAGGCGATCCACGCGATCGGGGGCCATGACTGCCAACCAACTGGCGACCATCCCACCCAGTGAAATGCCGTAGACGCTGGTGCGTTCAATGCCGAGTACGTCCAACAACTGGCGTGCGTCGCGCGCCATCGTTCTCGTCGTGGTTCGCCATGGGAGCGAGCTCGACGAGCCCATGCCTCTGGCGTCGAACATCAGGACGCGCGCGCGCTTCTGCAGCTCGTCGGCGAACTGTCCCCACGAGAGCATCGATCCGCCGAGCGGTCGAAGTAGCATCAGCGGCGGACCGTCTCCGCGAAGCTCGTAACTGATACGCCCGCCGTCGGGCAGACGCGCTTCGCTCATGACGATCTCCGTGCGAGCTCGTTCATGGCGTCTTGCATTTTGAGGCGCACGGTCTCGCTCGCGACGCGCGGGTCGTCCGTCTTCGCGAAGCGCATGGGGGGCAGGACTCGAAGGCGAATGGGAAACGGCAATGGCAGATAGGGCATCCACGGCCCGATCGCCAATCCCCACGGGAGCGCGAGGGCCAAGGGAAAACGCTGCAGTCGCGCCCAATGTCTCATTCGCATGGCGCTCGCGATGCGTGCGCCGTCGTGAAATATGTACGCCGATCGGTGAGCGCCCTGAACCACGATGGGGATGATGGGGACGCGGGTGCGCTGCGCGATCCGAACGAATCCGTCTCGCTGCCCGAACACGACATGATCCCGTTGTCGAGTGTGTCGATAGGCCTCGATGTCTCCGCCCGGATAGACGAGCGCAGAGCCGCCGGATTCGAGCACTCGGACGGCGTTCTGTGGACAGGCACGAACGGCACCGACGCGCTGAAGCAGTCGACCGAGCTGGCTGAACTGACGCATCGCGAAGTCATGCGTCAACGCGAAGAGTGGCGATTGTGCACCCAGCCTCTCCCACAGCGTGGCGGTCGTGCAAGCGAGGTCCGGCCCCGCAATTCCGCCGTTGTGATTCGAGACGTAGAGCGCGGGGGCATCATGAATGTGCTCGAGGCCCTCTCGACGGAGTCGAAAGTA